>JBGANH010000019.1:0-23944 GCA_044222365.1 Candidatus Eiseniibacteriota bacterium | reverse complement strand
CGGCGCGTGCTGCGCGCCGGCGCCGTCGTGCAGCGGCGAGGCTCGTCTCAGCCCTTCAGGCCGTAACGCTCGCGCAGCAGCTTCACGTGATGCCGCTCGTGTCCGGCGACGATCGCGACCAGCGCCCGCACGCTGAACGGGTTCTGGTTCGCGCGACCGACCCGCACGAGCGCCACGTCGTCGAAGCTGCGGAACAGCGTGAGCGACGCCGCGCGCACCGACGCGAACTCGGCGGCGACGTCGGCGAGCGTGCGGCGGTCGAACCGGCCCGCCGGCGTCCACGCGTTCTCGTCGAAGCCCGGCAGCTCGCTCGCGTCCTCGCGCCCGATGTGCAGCGCACGGAACGCGAACACACGCTCGCAGTCCGAGAGGTGGCCGACGACTTCCTTCACCGACCACTTGCCGTCGGCGTAGCGGAAGTCGCCGAGCGCGTCGTTCGCCGCCAGCAGCTTCGCCGTCGCGGCGCCCTGCGTTTCGAGCTGCGCGAGCACGTCGCCTTGCGGCAATTGATCCAGGTATTTCTGGTAGTACGGCGCGTACTCGTCGGACTGGGGCCTCGAGATCACGGGCATGGATGGCCTTCCTGGATGGAGACAGACATGAAAGCTATCGGCCGACAACACGCAGCTTCGCTTCGGTGCCTCTCACGAGGAGAGACGGGTCGTACATCGAGCCCGCGCTCGCGGGCAGCGCGGTGAACGTGCCGACCACCTCGGGCCGGAGCAGGTATTCGATCCGCGACTCGCCCGCGTCGAGGTCGCGCACGAAGAACGCCGCGCGATCGTCGCGTGCCTCGGCCGAGACACCGTACGGCCGGTCGACGCCGTCGGGCAGCACCTGGTCGATCTCGAAGCCCGCGGGCTTCGGATCTTCGATCAACAGATAGCCGAGCGCCTTCGGTGCAGCGAGCGTGAGCCGCACGAGAATCGCATCGCCGACGCGGATCGGGGTCTGCGGATCGAGCGGCTGCGTGAGCCAGCGCGGACGGCCGCGCCGGTCGGTCGTGCGCTCGGCGCGCAGGTACTCGCGCCGCACCGAGAGCCGCGTCTCCTGCGACGCGGGCCCGGGGCTCGGCACGTTGGCGCGCGCGTCCCACGACCACCACAGCGGACCGTCGCCCTGCTTCGCGATCGCGAGCGTGTTGGCGCCCGGGCGCAGCTGCGACGCCGGCACGCGCAGCGTCGTCGTGACGAACGGGCCGCTCGCCGCGCTCTCGCCCGCGGGCAGCTCGCGGCCGTTGAGCGTCACCTTCGCTCGCGCGTTCGCCGCGAGCTCGGTCGGGTGCATCGAGAGCCAGTCGGCGAGCGCCACCGCCGCCTGCGCGCTCACGCGCGTGTTGCGCCAGTGGCCACCGAGCCGGCGCGCGACGAGCCCGCGCACGAGCTCGGGGCCCGCCGCGTTCGCCGGATCGACCGTCGCGACCGCGGACAGCGCGTACGCCGCGGTCTCGGTGCCGTCGCCGGTCCACGGATCGGCGCCGTCGGCGAAGTGCATGCCGCTCGCGTCCCGCGTGGCCTTCGCGAGCAGCGTCGCGAGCAGCGCCTTCGCGTCGTCCTTGCGATTCAGGCGATGCGCCGCGATGGCGGCACAGGCGAGACCGCCGGAGCTTAGCTGGGTTTGTTGGTTGAAAGCCGACGCCACCAACACATCGACGGCCGTCCGCACGTCGCCGAACAAGTCGCTGGCGTCCTCGACGCGCGCCACGCCGGACAGGTGCATCGCGCAATAGGCCTCGACGTCCGCACTGCGCACGTCCTGCATCAGGCGCGGCAGCGTCCACTGCGTCGACTGGATCGCGCTCACCGCAGCGTCACGCTCGATGCCGGCCGCGGCGGCGGCGCCCAGCGCGTCGATCGCGAGCGCGGTGAAGATCGCGTCGTCCTCGTCGTTGTTCCACCAGCCCCAGCCGCCCTCGGACGTGCGCAGCGAGATCAGGTGCTGCACGAACGGCCCGAGCTTCTTCGGCGCGTCCTGCCAGCCGGGCAGCGCCACGTGCGCGAGGTCCGCGGCAACCATCAGCGTGGTCGCGGGCAGCAGCACGCTCGCGGTCTGCTCCGTGCAGCCATACGGGTACGCCGCCAGCCAGCGCGTCGCCGCGAGTGCGACTGCGGCGGGCGATGACGCCGTCTCGATCGTGAGCGTGCTGCCGGCGCGCACGAGGTCGGCGGGCAGCGCGATCGCGACGTTCGTGGTGGCCCCCTCCGACCGCCCCGCACCGGCGAACGCGAGCGGCACGGCGCGCGGCGCGACCGGCACGTCCTGCTGCAGCGCGTCGGCGTCGGCCTTCGCCTTCGCGCGGAAGACGAACGTCGCCGGCGGCGTCTCGCCGTCGGGCTTCGGCTCGCCCGCGGCCACGCTCCACTCGTTCCGCGCCTCACCGCCCGCGGCCATGCTCGCGGTCGCCGACGACGCGCCCGTCACCTTCGCGGCACCGCTCGCTTCGAGCGCGAGCGTGACGCCGGTCTGCGGCGACGTGCCACGGTTCGTGACCACGGAGACCAGCGTCGCCTCGTCGCCCGCCGTGAACGCGCGCGGCACCGCGAGCCGCGCGACCACGTCCTTGGTGACGAGCGTCTTCGTGACCGCGCGGCCGACGAGCGTGGCGCTGGTGATGCCGCGCGCGGTGGCGCGCCAGGTCGTGAGGTTGTCGGGGAACGGCACCTCGACGTCGGCGCGGCCGTCGGCGCCGGTCACCACCGTGGGCGCCCACAGCGCGACGTCGCGGAAGTCCTTGCGCACGTCGCCGTGCTCGCCCTTGTCGGCGCCGCCGTAGTAGAGCGTCGGGAAGCTCACCACGGTCGTGACCCAGTTGGGGCGCCGGCCGTAGAAGACGTCGTGCGCGTCCGGCGTCACGTCGGCGCGCAGCGAATAGATCGCTTCGTCCACGACGCCGACCGCGAGTTCGGCCGACACCGGACGGCCGGCGGCATCGCGGGTCTCGATCGAGAGCTTCGCCTTGTCACGCGGCCGATATTGATCGTGATCGGTGTGCATCGTGATCACGAGGTCGTGGCGCTCGGAGCGCACCGGCAGCTCCAGCACGCGCGAGTGCACCTCGCCCCCGCGGCGCACGTGGATCGCGATGAAAGTGTTGGGTGCGTCGGTCGCGAGAATCGGAATCTTCACGAGCCCGGAGTTGCCGAAGAGATGCAGGACTCGCGGCGCGCGAATATCGCGGCCTTCCACGGTCACCAGCACCGACGCGTCTTTGACGTCCGTGTTCACGAGAATCTTCGCCGTGTCCCCGACGGCGAAAGTATCGCGATCGGCGAGGGCTTCGAGCGAGGGATAGCGATACGGGTATGCCCAGATCTTTTCGTCATAAACCCAGACGCCTGCTTCACAGGTAATTCTATTGCCACGGGCGTCGTCCGAGAACGCGCGCAGCACGAGATAGCCCGCGCGCGCGGCGCTCGGCGCGACGGTCAGCCGCGTGCGGCCCTGCAGCGCGCTCGTGGTGCCGGTGACCGACGCGAGCGGGCGGCTCGATCGGGTGTAGCGGTGCTCGATCGGGTTCCACACATCCTGGTCCAGCTCGAGCCGAACCGCGGCCTGCACGGGCCGGCCCTTGTGGTCCCGGGTGACGACGTCGACCTGCAGCGGCTTGCCCGCGACGACGAGCGGCGCGAGCGGCTCGAGCTGCACGACGTACTGGCCGCGGCCCACGGTCACGGTGCCGCGCGAGCTCACCACGCGCTGCGAGGCGTCGGTCACTTCGACTTCGAGCGAGAGCTTGCGGTCGTAGGCGACGCGCTGAGGGGTGAAGGCGATGCTCACGCGTCCGTCGATGTCGGTACGCGATTCCGACGATTCCAGCATGCGGCCGTAGCCGCCGCTCTCCTCGCCGTCCTCGCCCTCGCCGGTGTCCCAGAGGTCCTCGCCGCGCAGGCGCGTCTCGAACAGCGTGTAGCGCACGGTGGCGCCGACGACGGGCGCGCCGAAGAAGTAGTTCGCCGCGACGTCGAAGCGCACCTCGTCGCCGTTCACGACGACGTCGCGCACCGGCGTCACGTCCACCTTGTACTCGGGCTTGCGGTACTGCTGGATCGCGACCGAAGCGGTCGCGCTCGTGCGGCCCCAGCGCGCTTCGAGCGTCCAGTCTCCGAGCGGCACGTCGCCCGGAATCGTGATCACGCCGTCGGCGCTGCCGGTGGACGAGAGCTTCGCCGCGGGCACGTCGAGCGATGCTTCGTCGGGACCGGTCAGCGTGAGCGTCACGTCGCCCGACGCCGGCACCTGGTAGCCACCCTCGCTGCCGGAGCGCGCGAGGAGCTTGTAGTCGAGGACTTGCCCTGGCCTGTAGATCGGCCGCTCGGTGAACAGGAACATCTTGTCGCCGCCTTCGCTCGCCGCGCCCGCGATCGGCGGCTCGGCGATCGCGACCCCGTGGCCTTCGCACACGGCGACGAGGCGCGTCGGCGTCGTGCCGGTCGCGGGTAGGATCACGAGGCCGTCGTCATCGGTGACCGCGCCCTTGCCGCGCGCGGCCGCGATCGCGGCGGGCCAATCGCGGCCATTACTGGTTCCTTGATTCGGCTGCGGCGCTCCTGCGAACAGGACATGAGCCTTCGCGAGCGGCACGCCCGTCTTGAGCGAGCCAGCCCACACGAGAGTCTGCGAAGGTGAGCGCTTCACCACGAGTCCCAGATCACTGACGAAGAACAAGACGCGCTTGCGCAGGTTGCCCGCGCGGCCTTCGAGCACGTACACGCCCGCGGGCTGCTCGTGCGGCAGGTTCATCTGCGCCTCGCGCCACGCGAACGGCGGGCCGTCCGGCAGGTCGTAGCGCCACGCGTCGGCGCGCACGAGTCCGGTCGTGTCGCTGCCCTGCACGTACGCCGCGCGGAAGTCGCGCGCCGGATCGATCAGCTTCGACTCCGGCAGTCGCCACAGCGTGAAGTCCACCGCACCGACGCGGAACGCGCGCACGCCGACCTGCTGGCGCTCGTTCATCGGCATCACCTCGCGCGGCAGCACGAATGCCAGTGATGCCTGTCTCGGGGTGACTTTGATCACACCCAGCTCGCGCGAGTCTGTTTCTTTCAAGACCACACCATCGCGCGCAGGCGGCGTTTCCAGACCATCATGCTGGACTTCGATGCGCCAGCGGCCGGGCGCCAGATCTCCCAGGGTGTAGAAGCCACCGGCGTCCGTCGTCGCCGTCGCCTCGCCGGGACCGCGCGCCACGATGTTCACGCCCGCGCCGGTGCTGTCCGCGAGCCGCACCGAGCCGAGAGGCTCGCCGGCCGCGTCATCACCAGCGCGAGCTTCGTCGTCTCACCGCGCCGCACCGCCACACCGCGCGACTCGTTGCCGCGCAGTCCCACCGCCTGCACGTTCACCGTCCACGTGCCCGCGCGCAGTCCGTCGAAGCTCACGTCGCCGGTCTTCGAGGTGTAGCGCGACTCCGGCGAGCGCCCGCTGTTGTCCCACGACGAGCGGCTCTCGTAGTTCAGGTCCACGCGCGCGCCCGCGACCGGCGTCTTGCCGTCGGAGCCATTCACGCGCAGCACGATCCGGCCCGCGCGATCGAGCGGCACCGTGAGGCGCACCTCGCGCTGCGCGTTCGGGAACTGCCAGCTGTCGAGCGACCAATCCGAGTAACCCCCGGCGCCGACGTCGAAGCGATACCAGCGGTTCGTCGCCACGCCGTCGATCGCGAACTCGCCCTGCGCGTTCGTGCGCGTGCGGTGGAAGCCCGGCCCGCCGCCCGAGTTCTGCAGCTCGACGTCGGCGTTGGCGATCGGCGCGAGCGTCGTCGCGTCGATCACCATCCCGGTCACGCGCGTGTTCTCGGCACGCGCGGGCGAAGCGATCGTGATCGTCGCGAGGATGGCGAGTACGAATGCAACGGCGGCGCGCATCATGGTGACTCCGTTCTTAGTCATGCGGCTCCCGGCCTCCTGCCGGAGTTGCGAAGGGTGTGGACGTAATGGGTGACGAATGCGACGCGGCGGGCCCGTGAATCACCACCGCCGCAAAACGACTGCAGCGCGCCTCCGACACCGGGCCCACGAGGACCCCGGCACGGCGCGCCTCGCGCAGCGCCCACGACACCGTGCGCGCCTCGCCCGGCAGGAACGCGATCGCACCGCGATCGGTTTCGATCTTGAGGCCCTCGCGCACCGGATCGACCGTGAGCGGATCGGCCACCGGCACCGGATCGCCCGCGAACGCGATCACGAGCCGCAGCGTGTCCAACTCGCGCGACTCGAGCGGCGGATGACGCCGGTCGCTCGCGACCGCCTGCTCGCCGAGCGCCACCAGCGTACGCACCAGCGTGCCGCCCAGCGGCGCGTCGGCGCCGACGCACGCGCGCGTCGCGCGCCCGCGCGCCAGCGTCACGTACACCGGCCGCGGCGAACCCGGCCACGCGATCTCGGCGGGCACGTTGGACGAAGCCACATCGGCATCGAGCCCGCGCGCCAGCCCCACACGCGCCGCCGCGAGCAGCGACTCGCGCACCGCCGGATCGCGCGCGAGGGCGCGATAGGGATCGAGCTCGGGTGAGCTCACGTTCGCGAGCGTCGCGATGAGCAGGGGCGTAAGAGCCTTGAGAAGCAGCGCCGCGCTCATGGTTCTTGCCTTCTGCCACGAGTCGGCGGATAGACATCGCGATGCACGAACTCGCGCGACGTGCCGCCGCGCGCGTCGCGGCGCACGCGGTAGAGCTCGATCTCGCGCCCCGGCTGCGCGTCGTCGACACCCGGATCCGGCGGCAGCTCGCGCTCGTTCGTGTCGAGCTCCCACTCCGGCGCCGCGCCCGACTCTCCTTCGAAGCGCGCGCTCAACGTCGAGCCCGTGATGCGCACGTGCAGCCTGATCTTCTGATCCAGATCATTGCGCAGCTTCATGTCCTTCGCGCCCCACGCGATCGTCGCGTCCTCGCCGAGCGCGATGTAGTCCACCGGCGACGAATGCCGCCAGCGCTCCTGGACCGTGAGGCCCGAGAGCAAACCTGCCGCGAAAACCGTGCTCGCGACCTGGCACACGCCGCCGCCGGTCTGCAGCTGACGCGTCTCGTGCAGGATCACCGGAGCCGCCTGGTAACCGCGCGCAATGGATCGGGGGCCGACGATCGCATTGAAAGAAAGAACTTCGCCGGGCGCGATCACCGCACCGTCGAGCGCCTCGGCCGCGAGCCGGATGTTCGCCGTGCGCTCCGGACGGCTGCCCATCAGCGTCGTGGTGAAGGAGCCGAGGGCGACCGGGAAGCTCTCTTCGCTTGGCGCGGCCACGGCGCTGTCGGCCGGCGCGCTCGAGGAATCCGGCGCGGCGTCCTGCGCGAACGCGCGAGCGTGCATGACGGCGAGCGCGGCGAGGCACGCCAGCGCGAGCGTCATCGTGAGAGAGACAAGTCCGGAAATCCGTTTCCGAGAGCGCATCGGCGCGCATGGTAAGGCAAACGGGCGCGATGCGGGGACGGGATCGCGGGCGCCCTGACGGCGCGGCGCGGCGGCGCGACGCGCGGCGCGCGGGCCGACGACGCCGTTCGCGGGCCGGGGTCACGTGCCCGCCCCCTGCTTCGTCTCGATGAAGCGCCTTCCCAGCACCTGTTCGGCTGCGAGCTGGTTGTGCTGCCGACACAGCAGCCGGAGATTGGCGCTCTCGGTCCGGCCGCCTCGGGCGAGCGAGATCACGTGATCCAGCTCCAATCGCGATCGCGCGTCACAGCGATGGCCTTTGCTCGAGACATAAGTGCATTGATGCCCATCGCGCTCGAACACTTCGCGCCGCACTTCGGCCGGCACGTAACGCCCGTTTGCGTGACTGCGGCGCGGGCGCGGCGTCTCGGTGGCGGCGCAGCGGCGCTTCTCGAGCTGCGCGACCAGCAGCGCGAGGGCGCGGTCGAGCACTTGCGCCAGGTCGCCGTCCGGGACGGCATGGCCGAGCAGCTCCTGCGCGCGACGGAGCTTCGCGTGCGTCTCGCGCGAGAGCGTGACCTGCAGCGCGAAGCGCTCGGGTGAAAGCGGCGCGATGCGTGGGAACGGCGCGGGCGACGAGAGCGGCGGCGGCGCGAACAGCGCGGAACTCTCGCTGCTGTTGTGGCAAATGTCAGGAACCCGCTCCGGAGCGGGTGAAGTTGAGCACTGCGCAACTGGCGTCACGTCCGGCGCGGCCATCGTCGGCTGTAGTTTCGATGCAGCGACGGGCGCGATCAGCGTCGCCAGGTCCGGTCGCGGAAACCGTGACGCCAGGAGCTCCTGCACTTCACGCTTGGTCCGGTGTGTCGCCGCGTCCAGCAGCTCGGTCGCGTTCTCGCGCGTCAGGTGCTGACCCAGCAGCACGACAGTCGTCAGCGTCAGCCGGCCGTCGGCGAGCCGCTCGAAGATCGACGCATGCCGTCGCGCGGCGCGCGCAACCTGGATTCGCTTCCACGCGACGTCCTCCGACATCCGCAGTGCGCCGACGCAGTACTCAAAGAGCGACGCGTAGCCTTCCTGGCGATGCAACCGGCGCCGGTCAACCTCCGCCAGCAGCGCGACCATGCGCGCCGTGTGGGCGCGGTCCTGATCGTGAGAGGCACGCAGCTCCTGCAAGAGCGCGTGATCGGGAAGGCCGCCGAACCAGTACGGCTTCGGGACGCGGGTGGCTTGCGTAGCCATGTGACTCACCTGTTCGCGGGGGCGAGTGCGAAGCAGCGAGTTCACGGGGGCGAGTCGTTCGGGGCGTCGCGCATGTTTGTATCACGCGCGTTTTCGGACTCCGACGTTCGACGCACGCGCGAAAACGCGACCCGTCGCGGGAACTTTGCAGCGATCGCGCTCACGAATTCGCGCAGGCGCATCAAGCGCATCGAGGCGCGAAGCGGCGCGCGAGGTCTCGCGGTTCGACTCGATGCGCGCGAAAACGTGTCAATGGCGCGATGAGAACTTCGCGTAGCGCGGCAGGCACTCGGGCGACGCTGGCGACTGCACACCAGCCGAAGCGATCGGGATGAAGGCGCTAGTCGTATTCGATCAATTCCCAGCGACCGTACTCCCGCACAAGCACTTCGCTGTAACCCATCTGACCATAACCATCGGGCGTACAGCGCAGTTCCTCATCTTCGAGTATGCCCCTCAGGATCGAGACCTGCAGCGACCACCGTCGTGGGGGCCGTGAATCCCAAACGTGGTCCGGCTTGCCCAACCTGCTTGCGGTCTCGACGAGCAGCGGATGCTGCGAGCAAAGCCACTCCGTCACGGAGCTCGCCATGCGGTTGCGTTGAGAAGGTCGCGAGTGCCAAGCCGAGCTGTCGAACGGCATCGAAAGCGAGTCCTGTGGAAAGCGAATGAGGCTCGCGTTCAGCACTCGACCGTGCGACTCACATTCGAGCAGCAGCACGGCGCGATCGCCCGGCCCGTAATCCCCGAAGTCCGTGTCGCCCCCTTCACCTGGCCCGAGCACGTAGTAAGCCCGCTGCGTGATGGTGGAATCGGGATCGTTGCCCTCGTACTTCAGTGGACCAAGCCGCCCGACGCGGGGTTCCGGGATGCTGGCGATGTAGTCCGGAACGAGTTGCGAAAGAACCCGCGGGGGTCGCCCGTGCTCGTGTTCGTAACGCTCGATCGCCCCGACCAGCGGCTCCATCCGTGTCGCGAAGCGGCGATAGGCGCGATCGTCGAACCACGACGTCAGGATTCGCCCTCCCAACGCGAAGACCACGAGCGCGCCAATGAGGTAGAGAAAGAGCAGGATCGGGCGCCGCCAACTCTTGACCAACAATGCGATCAGCAGTGCCGGCAGGAGCGCCACGATCACGAAGAAGGCACCCGTCACGAACAGGACGAAAGTGGTGATCTGGTCGAGGCTCGCCGCCCACGCGCCCCATGGCTGTAGCCCGATCAGGTGAAGCAGAGTCGCGGCCCCGGTGACGAGCGCTGCGAAAGCGGTGATCCGGGCGATCGCCTGACGCTCCTCGCTCACGATGGCCCTCCCTACCTCACCCGCACAGCGCCGACCGCACCTCGTGCTCGAGCAGCGCGTTGGTGGCGATGCCGCCGAGGCCGACGGCCGAGCCGGCGCCCTTCCAGTCGAAGAAGCGGCCGCCGGCTTCTTCCACGATCACCAGCACGGGCGCCGCGTCCCACACGTTGAGGTAGGGATCCATCATGACTTCGGCGCGGCCGGTGGCGACCATGAGATAGCCGAAACAATCGCCCCACGTGCGCGTCATCGCGGCGCGGGCCGCGAGCTCGTTCCAGCGCGACTCGCGCTCGAGGTCTTTGAACGCGGTGCCGGTCGAAGTCAGCGTGGCTTCGGACACGTTCGCGATGCGCGACACGCTCACGCGACTGCCATTCCACCACGCGCCTTCTCCGCGCGCGGCGGCGATCCACTCGCCGCAGGCGGGGAACGCGGCGGCGCCGGCGATCACGTCGGCGCCTTCCATCACCGCGATCAGCGTGCCCCAGAGCGGGACGCCCTTCACGAACGACTTGGTGCCGTCCACGGGATCGATGACCCAGCGCCGGCCGGTCGCGTGGCCGCCGGATTCCCCATATTCCTCGCCGATCACCGTGTCGCCGGGGAAGCGGCGCTCGAGCCACTCGCGTGCGAGCGCCTCGGCCTCGCGATCGGCGCGCGTCACCGGCGAGCCGTCGGCCTTGAGATCCACGGCGATGCCGGGTCGGTAGTGCGACAGCGCCTTCTCGCCCGCCAGCTTCGCGAGCTCAGCGGCCGCGTCGAGCAGCGCGCGCCGGGAGATGCTCATGTTCTTCTCCGACGCTTGCCGAGCTTCGCGCACGCCTCGTACCTGAAGCACGAGACCAGGTGATCGTTCACCATCCCGACGGCCTGCATGTAGGCGTACACGATGGTTGATCCAACAAACTTGAAGCCTAGTTTCTTGAGATCGCGCGAAAGCCTGTCCGAGACATCCGAGGTCGGCTTGATCTCACGAAGATGCGTGAAGCCGTTCTGAATCGGCTCGCCATCGACATAGCTCCACATCCAGCGCGCGAAGCTGCCCTCGCGCTCGACCAGCTCGAGATAGGCGCGCGCGTTCGTGATCGACGCTTCGACCTTCGCGCGGTTGCGCACGATGCCGGGGTCGGCCATCAGGCGTGCCACCTGCTTCGGGCCCCAGCGCGCCATGACTTCGGGATGGAAACCCTCGTAAGCGCGACGGTAGTTCTCGCGCTTGTTCAGGATCGTCTCCCACGACAGCCCGGCCTGCGCGCCGTCGAGGATCAGCTTCTCGAACAGCGCGCGATCGTCGTACTCGGGCACACCCCACTCGGTGTCGTGGTAGTGCACGTAGAGCGCGTTCGTGGCCTTGGGCCAGGGGCAGCGCGTCTTCTCTTTCGTCACGCGACCGGCCATGCCCTCAGCCTCCGAAGGCTCGCGAGATGAGCACGAACGACGCGACGAAGCCGCCGACCGTCACGAGCGCGAGCACGCCTGCGAGCAGAAGCACGCCGGGGCCTTCGCCGCGGTGCGACGTCGGCATGAGCTGCGCGGCGAGGAAGCCACCCGCGAATCCGCCGGCGTGCGCCCAGTTGTTCACGTTGCCGCCCATCATGAAGCTCATCACGAACATCAGGATCGCGCTCGTCCACAGCTGGCCCGTCACGTACGACTGGCCCGTGCGGCGGCCGTACGAGATGAGCGCACCGAACAGGCCGAAGATCGCGCCCGAGGCGCCGATCGTGTTGTGCCCGCCTAGCACGTTGGAGAGCAGGTAGCCCGCGATGCCGGCCGCCATGAAGATCACGAACGCGCGCACGTTGCCGAACAGGTCCGCGACCATCGGCAGGTAGCGGCGCATGATCACCATGTTGAACAGGATGTGCAGCGCGCTGCCGTGCAGGAAGCACGCCGTGCACAGCGTCCACCACAGCCCCGCGCGCATCTGCACGCCGCCCGTCATGCCGAGCTTGAGGAGCGCGGACCCGGATGGCGCCAGCAGGTCGAGGAAGTTCCCCATCTGGAAAATCGCCATCGGATCGAGCGCGAGCGACAGCACGTAGAGCGCCGCGCACACGATGGTGATCGTGTTGGTGAGATCGAGCCGCCCGCCCAGCAGCCGGCTCAATGCCGGCCCGTAGCCGAACATGCCCGGCCGCCACGTGCCGCAGTAGGGGCACTTGGGCTCGCTCGCCGCGACGAGCCGCTCGCACTTGGGACAGACGATTGCTCCAGTCGTTCGTTGCATGGCGGCGCAGTCTACGCGAACGGGCGCGCGGGAGTCGACGGGGGCGGCTCGCCCGGCGGCTTCGGCGCGCTCGGTCAGCGCCTCGCCCGCGAAAGCCCGCGACGCGCCCAGGTGACTGATTCGCCGAACGACCTCGTGCCGTATTGCAGTTCACGACCGTTCGTCTCGGTCTCGAGCAGGCGGTACCGCGTCGCCGACGTGGCGGGCTCCGGATCGACGAACTCGTAGTCAGCTCCCGAAGCCATCGAGCCCCTGCTGGGGATGTCGTCCGACACGACCTGGAACGGTGCGCCGGGTTCGTCGGATCGTGCGATCGCGAACGATGCCGTCCGGTCTTCCATGAGCGTGGTCCACCGGACGACGGCACGCTCACCGTCGGCGATCACGTCGAAGCGAGCGATCTGCGATGCCGGCTCGTCCTTGAGCTTGATCGAAACCCAAGGGTGATAGCCCCACTGCGACAGCACGTCGTAGTTGCGGCGCTTGGACGTCACGTGCGGAGGATCGCTCGAGCTCGCTTCGTACGAGTAGAAGTACCCGTCCGCGCCGACGGTGTCGGAGAACAGGATGATGTGGTGTGCCTTCTTGAGCGGGGGCCAGTCGATGTCGATGCAGAACGCGTCGCCCCCGCGCACGAATCGTTCGTCCGTGATCCCCAGGGCGATCTGCCCCCGGGCGTTGATCGTACCCGTGGCGAAATCGTGCACGCCGAACCGCGCGACGTCCCAAGCGTGCGACACGAACTGCGAGCAGTCGATGCCCGTGACGTGACCGACGACGCAGTCCCAGGCGGCGTCCAGCAACGTGCTCGAGTTGCCCGCTCCGCGGCCGGCGAACAGGTCCGCGACGATCCTCTCGGGCGAGAACGCCTCGTGAGGACGATAGGAGTAGGGCAGGCCCGTGTAGCTGCCGATGCCCAGCTTCGACAGCCCGGCGGCACCCAACTCGGGGCGATAGCACTCCACCGACGGATAGACGTTCGCGGATGTCACGTCGTAGTTCACCAGCATGTACGTCTGTGCCCTCTGCAGGACCTCTCGCCGCGTCAGCGCCCCACCGTCGTGCGGCAGTGTGAGGCCGAGCACGATTCCCAGCAGGCCGATCAGAACCGAGACCTTCGTCACGGCGCCTCCGCGATTTCCCACCGCGTCACCTCGAGCGCGTCATCCACGAATCGGAACTCGACGACGCTGCCATCGGGTGTGACGAAGAGCTCGCCCTGGCCGATCATGATCCGCCTGATCGGACGCCACGGCCTCTGCGTGCTGGCGACGAGGCGTCCGTTGGTGGCGTAGCAGCGCAACTCGGGGCGGCCCCTGCGCGGTCGATTCACCTGGAACAGACGCCCCGTGTCATCGACCCCGATCACCCGTCCGATTGGTACCATGAGGCGCGCGCGCGCCGCCTTCACGGCCGAAGCCACCCGCCGCGAGTCCGGATCGAGCAGGCGTCGGTTCGCGGCGGGCAGGAGACCCCCTTCGCTCGCGACCACGATCGCGGGTCCGTCGATCCGTCCGCTGTCCCAGATCGTCACCACGTCGCCTCGGTCGACACCGATCGCCGCGGCCTGTGCGACCTGGATGCGCACGCCGTGCTGAGACATCCACCCGATGTTCCCGTCGTCGAATGGTGCCGCGGTCTGCCACGACGTGTCGCGAGGGGCACGTGCATGGATCACGAAGCGGTCCTTCGACGTCCCGCGATCGGTCAGCAGGAAGATGGTGCCGTCGGAGCCGACGCAACCGTCATAGGGCACGCCCTCGGTGGGTAGCAGCGGAGGACCGGAGAAGGAACGGATGGGCTCGTGGCGTCCCTTGAGCAATCCGGGGAACTGCTGGAGCGAATTGCCGGGACGATCGAATACGAACACGGAGCCATCGGCGCCCAGGAATGCGAAGGCGCTGCAGGCGTCCGTGTCGCAGTCCTCGCACTCGCTCGCCGCGAACTGGTCGGGGCCGCTTCCGAAGGTGAGACGCGCCAGCAACGTCTCGCGGAACGTCGAAGCGCTGGCAGGACCCGCCGAGGGCAGGACAATCAGGAGCGCGACGAACAGCCACGCGGAGAGCGGGCGCACGATCCCCGCGCGCGACGGCCGCCGACGCCGAGAGACGCTCGGCGCCGCGCGACCGTGTCCGCGCCACACCCACGATGGCGGCACGGCGGCGCGAACCCCGCGGGTGGAGCTCCTCGGCGCCGGAGTTGCGACGGATTCCCGATCCGGTGACAGCGTCGTACCCTCCGTCAGAGGTAGCAGCATTTCAGGCACCCGAAGCTCTGGCGGCAAGAACCGCAGTTGTAGCAGCCACCCGGAAGACCCGGTTTCACGATCGGCTCCGTGGGCGGCGGATCCTCGCCGTCCGGAGTGTAGCCGCCCCGCGAGTCGGGTGTCGGCGGTGCCGGGTAGCGCTTGAGGAACTCCGCTTCCGGATTGAACTCGGCGCGCGCGACGACCCGCCACGTGCTGGTCCACTGCAGGGGCGTGTCATCGGGCGCGTCGAGCCGGAGGGCTTCATCGATCGTGATCACCCGAACGCCCTTCAGCACCGGGTCGCGATAGAGGATCCACGAGTACCGCACCAGCAGATGGTCGGGATGCTCCTGCGCGCGGTACACCGTGATGCCCCGGTTCTCCCATACCGCTTCACCGTGTTGGGGGTGCGCGCTGGCCGACGGCCTCGTCACTCCGGAGGGTGAGCATCCCGAGACGAGCACCAGCGCCATCCACACGAAGATCCACGCGGAACGCTTCACCTTCTTCATCGCGATCCTCCTCCCTCCCGTTCGCGGAAAAGCCTGTTCGATTCCTCATCGCACGACGATCACTCGTGCCCTGCGCGTCGCCTCACCGTCGCTCAGCCGGACGAAGTAGGTGCCCGGGCTCACCGCTTCCCCGTGCGCGTCCCGCAAGTCCCACGTGTGGGCATGGCGCCCCCCCTCCAAGCGTTCGTTCGCGAGCAGGCGCACCCGGCGGCCCGCCACGTCGCAGATCACCAACTCCACGAACCCGCTTTTCGCGACGTCGTATTCGAATCGCACCGCTTCGCGCGCGGGGCTGGGAAAGGGAGCGTGCAACTCGAGGTTCATCGACCGCAGGCGTGCGCTCACGCCCGCGGCCGGAGTGGGATTCGCGAGCGCTGCTGGGTCGCCCTCGATCGCGTACTGGAAGACGTGATCGTACGAGGCTCGGTCCTCGAGGAGCGCCTCGCGCATCGCGTGCACGTGGACGTCTCCCCAGGTCGCGTCGCCCGCCGCTCTGCGTTCGAGCAAGTGCTTGCCGACGAAGAAGTCCCAGTACTGGATCGTGTTCCGCGTCGGCGCGATGACGAGGGAGGCGCCCCGGTCCGCATAGGCCAACAGGAGTTCGCGGACGATCGGCTGATATCCGAGCTGATCGCACGAGCTGGCCATCGGACGGTCGGTCCCGTTGACGGCACACGACAGGGCGAGGAGGGCCGGGAAGGCGTTCGGCGCCAGATCGTACGGCGTGAACCAGCCCACCTCGGCACAGGTCTCCCAGAAACCGACGAGCTCGAACCAGTTGCTACCGTTTCCCATCGCGATCACCACTCCGGGCGCCGTATTCCAGCCCGCGATGGCGGCTTCTCGCGGACTGCTCTGGCAACACGGCAGGCTCGAGTGATGCAGGATCAGCCTCGACGGAGAGTGATCCCAGTGTTCGTACAGCGAATCCGCCAGGTGACGAACCCATATGGAGTCGTTGCCCGCGACGTTCTCGTCCTCGACCAGCATCACCGATCCGCGATACGCACCGCCGCCCGCCAGCGCGAGATCGTGCGAGACGACCTTCTGGACGTACCGGGAGATGTCCTCGTAGCCGTAGAGGTGATCGAAAGGCACGCGGCCAACGGCGATGTCGGGAAGACTGTCGTCGTCGGCGTCCATGAGCGGGAGCAACCCTCGAATGTAGGGTTCCCATCGCCCCAACTCGGCGTTGGGGATCTTGCAATCCGGAATGACCCCGGCCGACGGAACGTACTCGTAGCTGCCCACGCAATGGTCCGCGAAGAGGCAGACCCATCGGGGCCGGGTCGCCCACGTGTTCCAGGCATCGTGAAGTGCGGCGCGGATGTTCTCGGGCCGCGCTCCCCCGTAGGAAGCCACCACGTCCTCGAGGGTCCAGATGCAGGCGGAGTGTCCCTGGCTCAGTCGGAAGTCCCGGAGCGGCTCGACGGGGGCGACCTGAGACTGCGGGACGATCGCGATCCACTCGCAGTTGCGCTTCGCGGGATCGCTCTGGAGTGGGCCCGCGAGTGACGTACCGCAGGCGATCCACGTCGCGAGCACGAACCGCAGTGCCCACCAACGACCGTCCGGAAGCAGGTGGCCGAGTTCGATTCGAGAATCGACTCGAGCACGCCGCCCCGGAGGGCGCGTCTTAGTCCTGACGGGTCGCGAATACGCCATGGCACTCATCCAGGATCGGGTGATGAAGAACGCGAGCAACACCTGCTGGATGGAACAATGGGGATTCGTATTCCTGAGGCTATGCATCACACTTCATGGGTGCAAGAAACAACTCCCGCTGTTCCCGGCCCGGCATCCCCCGTGTTCAGTCACACCGACAACCGGAACGCCCGCTCCGGCGCTTGCCGGACGCCCACGTTTCCCACTACCGTCGGGTCGGCGAATCCCCTCGCGGCCCGTCCGTCGTTTCGACGTCGAGGCCGCTCCACGGGCGCTCGGTCACCCGAGCCCGCGCGCCGCACCCGTCGGAGGCATTCGCCATGATTCGTTCCGCGTGGTTCACCGCGTGGATCGCTGTCTTCGCGCTCGCGCTGCCGTTCGCCGGTCCCGCTCGCGCCGAGATGCCGACCGACGCCGAGATGGAGTCGCTGTTCGTCGCGTCGAAGGACTCGCTGCGCGCCGCGGACGCCGAGTACCGGCTGCGGCGCGTCTTGCTCGAGGTGCCGCCGCCGCTCGTCGGCATGTTCCGCCAGATCCTGACGCAGTGCCTCGTGACGCACCGCGCCCCGACGCCCGAGCTGATCGCGCTGGCGGACACCATGCGCGCGGACACCCTCGTTCGTGCGAGCAACCAGATCATGTACGCCGATTTCGTCGTGCCCGAGATCCTCGATCGGAAGGAGCGCTCGGGCTGGGCCGACAGCGTCGCGCGCGGATTGCTGAACACGACGCGAGCATCGGGCGATTCGGCGACCATCGACATGGCCGTGGCGCTGCTCGCGCGGGTGTTCCGGCGCACCGACCGGATCGACAGCGCCGTCGCACTGCTCGCGCCGTATGCCGCGAAGCGGCCGGACGCCGGCTGGCTGCACGAGCAGCTCGGCTACACCTACCGGCTCGCGAAGCGCTACGACGATGCGATCGACGAGTACGTGTTCGCGCACGGCGTCGACTGGGCCGACACATCGATCAGCGACGGGCTGCGTGAAGCATGGTCGAAGCACCACGGTTCGCTCGATGGGCTCGCCGAGCGCGTCGCGGCGGCGCGCGAGGCCAGGCATCACCACGCGGTCTTCGAGGTGCCGAGGGTGGACCGCGCGGCACCGACGTGGTCGCTGCCGGCTCTCGATGGACGAAGGCGATCGAGCCGTGAGTTCGCGGGACGCCTCCTCGTGATCGACTTCTGGGGCACATGGTGTCCGGGCTGCGTCGAGGGGCTGCCGGACTTCGTCGCGTTCTCACGCGACACCGCGTGGCGTTCGGTCTCGTTCCTCACGATCAACTGCGAGAAGCGCGACTGGGGGCGCGGCGACCCGCGCGAACGAGTGGCCGCGCTGATGCGCGAGAAGGGATGGAACTTCCCCGTCGTGCAGGACACCACCACGCGCACGCAATCCGCGTTCGGCGTGAAGGCGTTCCCCACGGTGATCGTCATCGACCGCGCGGGCCGCGTGCGCTTCGCCGATCTCGGCGATCCGCCCGGGCACCCGATGCTGCGCGAGCAACTCGCGATGCTGCTCGCGGAGAAGCCGGCGCGACGCGGGCGCTGAGCTCGAAGCGATCGACCGAGCACACGAGACCGCCCGCAATCGCGGGCGGCCGCGCTTGCATCCGCGACACGTTCGCGGCATCTTTCCGGCCGTCCGTGCAGCACGCGGACACGACATGTCGTTCGGGGTGGCCGGTTGTGGACAAGCACCGGCCTGAGATCACACCCGTCGAACCTGAACTGGTTAGAACCAGCGTAGGGAAACGGCCAGACGATTCGGTTGTCCCCGAGTTGCCTTCCTCGCCGTCCCTTCGCGGACGGCGTTCGTGCTTTCAGGGCACGCGCATCGTCCGGAAGGCGTCTCAGATGTTCAGCTCCAGTGCGTTGGACTGGGGGCTGGTGGCTCTTTACTTCGGGCTACTCGCCTTCGTCTGGCTGCGACGATTCGGCGCGAAGCCTGCGAACGACGACTACTTCGTCGCGGGCCGCGCGGTGACGCTGCCGGCGTTCGTCGCGACGCTCGTCACCACGTGGTACGGCGGCATCCTCGGCGTCGGCGAGTACTCGTGGCGCTACGGCGTCTCGAACTGGCTCGTGTTCGGCGTGCCGTACTACGTCGGCGCGCTACTGTTCGCGCTGCTGTTCGCCAAGCGTGCGCGCGAGGCGAAGCTCTACACGATCCCCGACCTGCTGCACGCGACGTACGGGCGCGGGCCGGCAATGGTCGGCGCGGCGATCGTCTTCCTGCAGTCGGCGCCGGCGGCGTACGTGCTCATGCTCGGCACGCTGTTCGCCGCGATGTTCGGCGCGCCGCTCGTGCCGTGCATCGTCGCGGCCGCGGTGCTGAGCGTGTTCTACGTCGACCGCGGCGGCCTGCGCACGGTCGTGTTCACGGACCAGATCCAGTTCGTGCTCATGTACGGCGGCTTCGCGGTGATGCTCGGCTTCCTGTTCGCGCAGCACGGCGGCCTCGCGTTCCTGCACGCGCGCGTGCCCGCGACGCACTGGCAGTGGCACGGCGGCAATCCGCCCGCGGCGATCTTCGTCTGGTACTTCATCGCGCTCTCGACGCTCGTCGATCCCGGCTTCTTCCAGCGCGCGTTCGCGGCGCGCGATCCCGGTGTCGCGAAGCGCGGCGTGCTGTGGTCGATCGCGTTCTGGATCTTGTTTGACTTCATGACCACCGCGACCGGGCTCTATGCGCGGGCGTTGCTGCCGGACTTGAAGGACCCGGTGTTTGCTTATCCCGAGCTGGCGCGCGTGACGCTGCCGCCGGTGGCGCTGGGGCTCTTCTACCTCGGCATGATCGCCACCGTGATGAGCACGATCGACTCGTACGCGTTCATCGCCGCCACCACGATCGGGCGCGACGTGATCTGGCGCCTGAAGGGCGGAGACGAGTCGCGGCTGCCCGCGTGGTCGCGCTGGGGCCTGTGGATCTCGACGGCGTTCGCCACCGTGCTCGCGGTGGGCAGCCAGAGCGTGATCGGCCTGTGGCACGACCTGGGCTCGATCACCACGCCGTCGCTGCTGCTGCCCGTGGGGCTCGCGCTCTACGGCCGCGGCCGGGTGGGCCCCCGCCGCACGCTCGCGCTGATGGTGCTGCCGTTCGTCGTGACGCTGTCGTGGGTGGTCGTGTTCCGCCTGCGCGGCGCCTATCCCCTGTCGCTCGAACCCATCTACGCCGGCCTCGCCACGTCCCTCGCGACGTGGCTCGCCGGCCTCGCGCTTCGCCGCAAGAAGGAGGTAGACGCATGAAGTCGCGCGCTCGCTGGACGCCTCGCCTCGTCGGCGCGGTCGCATTCGCCGCCGCGTCGCCGCGCCCGCGCCGGCCGCGACGCCGGCACGCGCCGTCCAGCGGCGCCTCCGACACGCTGAGCCACGTCGTGCGGCTGCCGGGCATCGAGGTGAACACCGCGCGCGTGCCGATCGCGCGCCGGTCGCCCGCACGGTGATGACGCGCGACGACCTGCGCCGCGCGCACTGGGGGCAGGACACGCCGATGGCGCTCGCCACGCAGCCCGGCGCGTACGCGTTCAGCGACGCCGGCAACGGCATCGGCTACTCGTACCTGTCGATCCGCGGGTTCCCGCAGCGCCGCATCAGCGTCACGGTGAACGGCGTGCCGCTGAACGATCCCGAGTCGCACGAGGTGTGGTGGATCGACCATCCCGACCTGCTCGCGTCCGCGAGCGAGGTGCAGGTGACGCGCGGCGTGGGCTCGGCGCTGTACGGCGCGGCCGCGCTCGGCGGCGCGGTGAACGTGGAGACGTCGCCGTTCTCCGGCGCCGCCCGCACCGCGGCGCAGGTGAGCACGGGCTCGTGGAACACGCGGCGCTGGCTGCTCGAGATGGACTCGGGCCACCTCGCGAACGGCTGGGACCTGTACGGCCGCTATTCGCGCATCGAGACCGACGGCTACCGCGACCAGTCGTGGTCGAAGCTGTGGTCGTACAACCTGTCGGCGCGCAGGCTCACCGACACGCAGTCGTTCCGCGTGAACCTGTACGGCGGCCCCGAGCAGACGCACCTCGCCTACCTCGGCGTGCCGGTGTCCACGCTGGACGGCGCCCTCACGGGCGATGCCGACCGGGACCGCCGCTTCAACCCCATCACGTACGAGGGCGAGCAGGACCACTTCTTCGAGCCGCACTACGAGTTCATCCATGCCTGGAAGCTCGCCGACGGCGCGAACCTGTCGCAGACGTTCTTCTGGTCCGACGGGCGGGGCTGGTACGACGAACGCCGCTTCGGCCGCTCGCTCGCGGACTACCGCCTGGCCGCGTGGACGACCACCGACTCCACGCTGCTCCCGCGCGACTACTACGCGCAGGACGCCGGCGGCGCGCTGTCGACCGACGCGCAGGGCCGCTACACCGTGGAGCGCTTCGACCTCGTGCGGCGGCGCGAGGTGACGAACCGGCACGCGGGCTGGATCCCGCGCCTGCGGCTCGCGCACGGGACGAGCGGCGCGCTCACCGTGGGCGGCGAAGTGCGCTGGCACGACGGCCGCCACGTGGGCTCGCTGCTGTCGGGCGACGGCCTGCCGCCCGGCACCGCGCCCGGCCACGTGTACTACGACTACCGGCCGCGCACGCTCGCGACCGGCCTGTTCGCACGCGAGGAATGGAACGCCTCCGAACGGCTGCTCGTGACCGCGGACCTCGCGTGGCGCCACCAGGGCTACGCCATGCGCGACGACCGCTTCGACGGCATCCGCTTCGACCAGCCGTACGACTTCGCGCTGCCGCGACTGGGGCTCACGTGGACGCCGCGCGCGGGGCTCACCACGTTCGCGTCGTGGGCGTGGGCGAGCCGGGAGCCGGCGTTCCGCGATCTCTACGACGCCGAGGGTGCGGGCAGCGTGCCGCTGTACCGCGTGGTGGACGTGGCGCGCGGCGTGTATCGGGACCCGCTCGTGAAGCCCGAGAAGGTGAACCACGTGGAAGTGGGCGGCACGTGGACCGGCGCGGCGGGCACGGCGAGCGCGAACGTGTTCCGCATGGACTTCCGCGACGAGCTCGTCTACGCGGGCCAGTTCGACACCGACCTGGGCTACCCGATCCTCGGCAACGCCGCGCGTTCGGTGCACCAGGGCGTGGAACTGGCCGCGCGCGGGGAGCGCGCGATCGCGGGCGGCGTCCTGCTCGCGCTGGACGCGAACGCCACGTTCAGCGACAACCACTTCGTGCGCTATCGCGAGCAGTACGGCCCCACCAGCGCCGACGAGGTGCGCTACGACGGCAAGCCGCTGGGCTTCTTCCCGGCCACGATCGCGAACGCGTCGGCCGAGGCGCGCTGGAAGGGCGCGCTGCTGGGCGCTGCGCTGCAGCACGCGGGCCGCATCTTCGTGGACAACACGGGCGCGGAGGCGAACAGCATCGCGCCGCGCACCGTGCTGAACCTGCGCGGCTCGCTCGCGCGTCCGGTCGCGGGCGCCCGCGCGGAGCTGGGCCTGCGCGTGCTGAACGCGCTCGACGCGCGGTACGCGACGGGCGGCTACATGGACGCGGACGCGAACGGCGACTACGTGCCGATGCTCACGCCGGCCGCCACGCGGAACTGGCTCGCGGAGCTGCGCGTGGACTTCTGACCCCGCGGCGCGCCGCGCGGGAAGACGAACGGGCGGTGCTCCCGGAAGGAGCGCCGCCCGTTCGTTCATCCGCCCGCGCCGTCCGGCGCGGACCTCACTTCACCTCGACGCGCGGCTTCGCCTCGACCGTGGCCTTCTCGATCGTGAGCGGCTCGGTGGGCGGCCCGCCCTGGGTGCCGGCGCGCTCGATCAGCTTGAGCACCTCGCGGCCCTCGGTGACCTCGCCGAGCACGCAGAACGCGCCCTTGAGCCACGGCGTCGGCGCGAACGTGACGAAGAACTGGCTGCCGTCCGTGTTCGGGCCGCGGTTCGCCATCGACAGCAGGCCGGCCTTCTCGAACGTCATCGTGGACGGGTTCACCTCGCCGCCGAAGTCGTAGCCGGGGCCGCCGCTGCCGTTGCCGGCCGGGTCGCCGCCCTGCGCCATGAAGCCCGGAATCACGCGGTGGAACGTGAGGCCGTCGTAGAAGCCCATGCGCGCGAGCAGCATGAAGTTCGTCACGTGCAGCGGCGCCGCGTCGGGGTGCATCTTCAGCGTGAACGTGCCCTTGTTGGTCTGCATGCTCACGAAGTAGTCGGTCTTCGGGTCGAACGTCACCGCGGTCGGCACCTTCAGGCCCATGCGCCAGCCGGCCGCGCTCTTGTCCACCTTCGCGGCCGCGATCTGCGCGTCGAGGGCGGCGAGCGTGGTGCTGCCCGCGGCCTTGAGCCCCGCGGGGGCTTCCTTCGCCGGGTGCTCGGGCTTCGCCTCGGCCTTCGGCGCCTTCGCGGTCTTCGCGGCCTTGGGAGCCTTCGCGGGCTTTTCGGTGCTGGCCGCGAACGAGGACACGGCAACGAGGAGCATCAGGAGAACCGTCAGCACACGCTTCATGGTCGTTCCTTCCGATCGGAGTCGAGGGGAGCGGATACCGCGCGGCTCACTTGCCGCGCGCGCTGAGCACGATCTGCAGGCCGAGCGCCACCAGCAGCACCGGCCAGTACTGCGCGAGATTGTGGATGTTCAGCACGTGCAGGTTGGAGAGCTGGAACACCGCGCCGAGCACCAGCAGCACGACGCCGCCGAACACCGAGCGCTTCTCCACGATCTGCAGCGCGCCGGCGATCACCAGCAGCATCGGCCACCAGCGGGCGATCACCTGGCCCGACGACAGGAAGTGCATCTGGTCGGCCAGGAAGACGAGTCCGAACAGGATCAGCAGGATGCCCGAGAACGGGAATCGCGAGCCCTGCGCCATCAGCGCGCGCCCCCGAAGAGTTTCTTGAACACGCCACCGATGGTGCGGCCCTCGGAGCGCGGCGGACCGGGAACGGCGCGCGCCAGCACCACCGAGATGTTGTCGGGGCCGCCGCGATCGTTCGCGAGCGCCACGAGTTCGTCGCAGGCCTTCTGGATGGACTCGCCGGAGGCGTACCAGGCCATCTCGTCCTCGCCCATCTGGCCGTGGAGGCCGTCGGAGCAGATCACGAGCACGTCGTCGAACTGCAGCGGCTGGTCGAGCGCGCCCGCGTCCACGTCGATCGTCGCGGCGGCGCCGACGCTGCGCGTGACCACGTTGCGCCGCGGGTCGGTGCGCGCCTGCTCGGCGGTGAGCTGGCCGCGCTGCACGAGCTGCGCGACGAGCGAGTGGTCCTGCGTGAGCAGGTGAGCGCGCCCCTCGCGCACCAGGTACGCGCGCGAGTCGCCCACGTGCGCCATCCACACGGCGCCGTCCCTCACCCACAGGGCCGTGCACGTGGTGCCCATGCCGGACCAGTCGGTGTTCGACGACGACTCGGTCCAGATCTGGTCGTTCGCGGC
>JBGANH010000018.1:0-25231 GCA_044222365.1 Candidatus Eiseniibacteriota bacterium | reverse complement strand
GGCGAGCAGCCGGCCGTCGCGCCCGGAGAGCCGGCGCAGCGTGACGAACCATTCGTCGCCGCTCGCGACGAGGCGGGCCTCGAGCATCTCGTCGGCGCGCAGCGCGCTCGCGGCGGCGGCCGGGCCGCCCGGCAGCCCGCGCAGTTCGTTCGGGTCCACGACGGTGACGCCTCGCAGCGGCGCGAGCGCTCGCGTGAGCGCGGCTTCGGTCGCGGCGATGCGCAACCGTTGGGCGACGGAATCGGGCGCGCCTTCGACGACGGCGGGCAGCACGGCCACTCGCAGGCCGTCGCGTTCCGGAAGCAGTCGCGGCACCGCCACGATCGCGGCGACCGCGAGCGCCGCGCCGAGCACCGCCCACAGCCACGGAGCGCGACGCGCGCTCGGTTCGGCCGCGAGCGTCGTGGCGTTCGTGGACACGACCGCACCCGCGGGTGACGTGGGCGCGCTCGTGAGCACCGCCTCGCGCGCGACGGGCCGTGCCGGGCGCGAGCCCTGCGCGAGGGCGGCGGCCGCCGCGGGAGGGAGCGCCGCGCCCGCTTCTGGCGACAGCGCGCCGAGCACGGCACGGAGTTCGTCCGCCGCCTCGCGCGCGGAGGCGATGCGATCTTCCTTCCGCTTGGCGAGGCAGCGCCCGACGAGCGCGACGACACGCTCGGGCACGTGCGGGGCGTGCGAGCCGAGCGGCTCCGGCTCGCGCTCGAGTGTCGCGTACACGAGGCCGTGCGACGAATCCGCCCGGAAGGGGTGCTGTCCCGTGAGCAGCGTGTAGAGCGTGACGCCGAGCGCCCAGAGGTCCGCGCGCGCGTCCACCGTCTCGCCGCGGATCTGCTCGGGCGGCATGAACGCCGGCGTGCCGATCGCGTCCCCGGTCGCGGTCAGTTCCGAGCCCGTCACGCGCGCCACGCCGAAGTCGAGGATCTTCACGAGCCCGTCGGCCGTGAGCATGATGTTCGCGGGCTTGATGTCGCGGTGCACGATGCCGGCGTCGTGGGCGCGCGCCAGACCGTCGGCCACCTGTGCCACGACCCCGAGCGTCTCGGCGAGCGGCAGTCCACCCGCGCGCAGCCGCTGCTCCAGCGTCTCGCCCTCGTAGTACGCCATCACGATGGCCATGCGGCCGTCGTCCGCGAACTCGATGCCGTGGATCGCGCAGATGTTCGGGTGGTCGAGCGCCGAGGCCGCGCGGGCCTCCTGCAGGAAGCGGTCGCGGAAGACCGCGTCCACGCTCAAGTGGGGCGCGATGATCTTGAGCGCCACGCGGCGGCCGAGCCGCGTGTCTTCCGCAAGGAAGACTTCGCCCATGCCGCCGGCGCCGAGGCGGGAGAGGATGCGGAATTGTGCGAGCGAGTTCGCAGCCATGCCCGCAAGCTAGCACGCGAAAAAACACATGGGCAGGAGTTCGTTTCGACCCGTATCGTCGGCGGGCGTCTCGAGGGGGACGCCACTCGGCCCGCGCGAGCGGGATTCCATCCATCCGAAAACGAGAGGTCGCCATGCCCGTGATCCAGAAGCTGTACGAGAACACCATGGTCGGAGATCCCCCGCAGATCACCGTGACGTTCACGCTCGGAGTCAACGGCGGCGCGCCGACGTGGTCGATCACGCCGGATTCGCTGACCATGCACGGCAACGGCCAGATCCAGTTCGTGCTCGGCTCGGGCACGAGCGCGGGCACCTCGTTCACGGGCTTCGCGATCAAGGCCACGTCGCCGAACCCGAACAACGGCACGTTCGACAACATCAACGTGGTGCAGAACGGCCAGCGCATGAACGTCAACGACCACGACAACACGCCGAAGGGCGGCCTGCCGATGGAGTTCGACTATCTCGTGTCCGTGATCAACGGCGGCACCACGTACTATTCGGACCCGAAGATCATCAACGACCCGCCGCCGAACATGTACCGCGCCGTGCCGATGAAGGCGCTCGAGACGGCCTGAGCCGCGGCGCTATCGGAAGCACGGGCCCCTCGCGGACGAACAGCTTCCGCGAGGGGTTCGTGCTTCGCCCGTCAGCCCCGTCAGCCCCGTGAGCCGGAGTCCTCGCCGGGCTCGTCCGGCAACCGCTCCTCGAGCCGCGCGACGCGATCCGCCAGGCGCGCGACTTCGGCGCGGAGTTCGGCGATCTCGGTCGAGGCCGCGGGCGGCGCGGGCGCCGCGGCGGGGGGCGCCGTCCGGGTGACAGGTACCTCGGCGTGCGTCGCGACCGCGGGCACCTCGCCCGGGAGCCCGAGCCCGTGCGTCACCATCTGGCCGCGGCCCGGCGGCGTGAGTTCGATCATGAGCCCGCGCGCGACGAGACCTTCGACGATCGGCCTGAGCGCGGCGAGATCGGCGATCGCCTCCATGCGGTCGGCGCGGGCGCGCAGTTCGCCCAACTGCTGCGCCCCACGGAGCAGCAGTTCGCCCATCACCGCGAGCTCGGCCTTCGTCACGCCGAGCCACTCGTACGCCTTGTGCTTGTACTTGCTCGAGCGGCCCATCCAGTCGATCTCGGCGACCGCGCCCATCTCCGCGAGCTCGACGAGCGCGTTGCCCACGTCGATGTCGTCGAGCGTCGTGATCGGGTCGCGATTGTTCTTCTGGTTGCAGCCCGTGACGATGGCGTTGACGGTCATCGGATAGCCGGCGGGCGTGGTCATCGCCTTTTCGATCAGCACGCCGAGCACGCGGCGCTGGTTCGGATCGAGCGGCTTCCACGGCGCGGGCGAGTCGGGCGTGTCGGCATTCGTCATGCGGCGGTTCCTCGCGTTGCGGGGGTGGAGTTCCGGCGGCATTGTAGCCTCGAAAGCGCACTTCGCGCCCGCAGGAGAAAGGACGGGATTCCTCGTGGAACGAATGTCACTGGTCGTGGCGCTGTTGCTCTCGTTGACCGGATTCTTCCCGGCGCGCGCTCTGGCCGAATCCGGCGCCGTGCGCGTACAGCTGGTGCAGTCCGGCGGCCGCTGGCAAATGCTGCGCGGCGGCATGCCGTACACCATCAAGGGCGCGGGCGGCGACGGCAGCCTCGCGCTGCTCACCTCGAGCGGCGGCAACAGCATCCGCACGTGGGACGTCGAAGGGATCGGACCGCGCCTCGACGAGGCGCAGCGTCTCGGGCTCACGGTGACCGTCGGCTTCTGGTTCGGCCACGAGCGCCACGGGTTCGACTACCGCGACACGGCGCAGGTCGCGGCACAGCTCGAACGCGTGCGGCAGGGCATCGTGAAGTACAAGGACCATCCGGCGGTGCTCGCGTGGGCGCTCGGCAACGAGATGGAAGGCTACGAAGACGGCGGCAACCCGCGCATCTGGGCCGCGGTCGAGCAGGCCGCCGCGCTCGCGCACGCGCTCGACCCGAACCATCCGACGATGACCGTCACCGCCGACATCGGCGCCAGACGCGTCGAGAGCGTGCACCGCTTCTGCCCGAGCATCGACATCATGGGCATCAACAGCTACGGCGGCGCGCCGTCGATTCCCGAGCGCTACCGCGCCGCGGGCGGCACGAAGCCGTACGTGGTCACCGAGTACGGCCCGCCCGGCACGTGGGAGATCGGACGCAACGCCTGGGGCGCGGTCGAGGAGTTGGCGAGCACCGCGAAGGCGGAGCGTTACGCCGCCACGTACGCGCGGCTCGCCGCGGATTCGGCGCTTTGCCTCGGCTCGTACGCGTTCACATGGGGCGCGAAGCAGGAGGCCACGGCGACCTGGTACGGCATGCTGCTCCCCGACGGCACGAAGCTCGCCGCCGTGGACGCGATGACCGAGTCGTGGAGCGGGCGGCCGAGCGCGAACCGTTGTCCCGCGATCGACTCGCTCGTGCTCGAGGGTCCGGGGGAAGTCGCCGCGGGTGCGCTCGTGCGCGCGCGGTTGGCGTTGCGCGATCCGGAGGGCGACTCGCTGCGCGTGGAGTGGTCGCTCCGCGCGGACGCGCTGTCGTACGAGACCGGCGGTGATGTGCGCCCGGCGCCACGCACGTACCCGGGCGCGATCGTGCGCGGCGACGCGAGCGGGGCCGAAGTGCGCCTGCCGAAGCGTGCAGGCAAGTACCGGCTTTCGGTCGTCGTGCACGACGGGCAGGGCGGCGGCGCGATCGCGAACGTGCCGCTGCGCGTGAAGGGCGGCACGCACGACGAGCCGCTGGCCGACCCCGTGGACCTGCCGTTCGTCGTGTTGGGCGACGGTGCGGTGCCGTCGTACGCACCGTCCGGCTGGATGGGCGACCACACCTCACTCACGATGGACGCGCACTCGACCGAATCGCCGCACTCGGGCCCGACGTGCGTGAAGTTCTCGTACGCGCGGCTCGAGGGCTGGTGCGGCGTCGCGTGGCAGGATCCGCCGAACGACTGGGGCGATCGCGCCGGTGGCTACGAGCTGAGCGGCGCGCGCACGCTCTCGTTCTGGGCCCGCGGCGCGCGCGGTGGCGAGCGCGTGAAGTTCGGCTTCGGGATGATCGGTCCGGACAAGAAGCACTTCGACACCGGAAAGGGCGAGCGCGAGTTCACGTTGACTCCCGAGTGGCGTCGCTACGAGATCCGCGCCGGCGGCGAGACGCTGCGGCGCATCAAGACCGGCTTCTGGTGGACGCTCGGCGGGCAGGGCGCGCCGGTCACGTTCTGGCTGGACGACGTGAGGTGGGAGTAGGCGCGGCCCGACGCGGACGTGATGGTGTAGTCTGCGACACGTCCGCTTTCGGAGGAGCACGTGCACGAACTCGGGATCGCCACCGAAGCCCACCGTATCTGCCGCGCGAGCGTTCCGGCGGAGCACCGGCTCGTGCGCGTCGAACTCGCGGTCGGCGAACTCTCCGCGGTCGAGCCCGAGCTGCTGCGCTACGCCTGGGAATCGGTCGTCGTGGGCACCCCGGACGAAGCGTGCGCACTCGAAGTGACGTGGTGCCCGGCGCGCCAGACGTGCGAGGCCTGCGGCGAGATCGCCGAACGTGTGCGCGGCTCCTGGCTCAAGCTGTGCCCGCGCTGCGAACGGCCGCTGCGCGTCGAGGGCGGGCAGGAACTGGACGTCGTGCGGGTCGAGGCCGCGCCCGCGACCGAAACACAGGAGGAGCGCCCGTGACCGTCGCACCCGATCCCCGCCAGAAGATCCTCGCGGCCAACGCGGCCGCCGCGCAGTCGCTTCGCGATCGCTTCACGGCCGACCGCACGCTGGTCGCCAACCTGATCTCGTCTCCCGGCTCGGGCAAGACGGCGCTGCTCGAGAACACGCTCGGCCGTCTCGCGAACGAGATGCGTGTCGGCGTGCTCGACGGCGACATCGCGACCGAGCTAGACGCCGAGCGCATCGCGCGCCGCGGCGTGCGCGCGCACCAGATCCTCACGGGCGGCTCGTGCCACCTCGACGCGCGCCAGATCGACGGCGCGCTCGCCGGGCTCGAGTGGGGCGCGCTCGACCTGCTCGTGATCGAGAACGTCGGCAACCTCATCTGCCCGACGAGCTACGATCTCGGCGAGGATTTCAAAGTCGTGCTGCTCTCGGTCACCGAGGGCGACGACAAGCCGTTCAAGTACCCGGCGATCTTCGCGCGCGCCGACGTGGCGCTGATCACGAAGGTGGACCTGCTGCCGCACGTGGACTTCCGCATGGACGCCGTGCTCGCGCAGATCCGTACGCTGCGGCCGGACGGCACGATCCTGCACACGTCCACGCGCACGGGCGAGGGGCTCGACGCGTGGTGCGACCTGCTGCGGACGCGGCTCGCGGCGAAACGCGCGGGCTAGCAGATCCGCGGCAGCTGCTCGCCGCTGAGCATGTCCACGACGCGCAGGCCGCCGATACGGCTGCGCAGGAACACGCGCCCCGGGTGCTCGGCGACGACCTCGCCGATGTCCACGGCGTCACGCCCGAGCGGGTGCGCCCGCAGGGCCGCGAGCGCGTCCGCGGCGCGCTCCGGCGCCACGAACACGAGCACCTTGCCCTCGTTCGCGACGTAGAGCGGGTCGAAGCCGAGGATCTCGCACGCGCCACGCACGGGTTCCGACAACGGGATCGACGGCTCGTCGAGGCGCACGCCGACGCGCGAGGCCTGCGCGATCTCGTTGAGCGCGCTCGACACCCCGCCGCGAGTGGGGTCGCGCAGCACGTGCACGGCGTCGCCCACGGCGTCGAGCACGCCGGCGACGAGACCGTTGAGCGCGGCGGAGTCGCTCTTCAGTTCGGTCTCGAACTCGAGCCCCTCGCGCACGCTCATGATCGCGATGCCGTGCTCGGCGATCGGGCCGTTCACGAGGATGCGGTCGCCCACGGCCGCGCGCTTCGGCGAGACCGTCAGTCCCTCGCGCACGATGCCGATGCCCGTCGTGTTGACGTAGATCCCGTCGCCCTTGCCGCGGTCCACGACCTTCGTGTCGCCCGTGACGATGCGCACGCCCGCCTCGGCCGCGGCGGCGCGCATGCTCTTCACGATGCGCCACAGCTCGTCCATGGGCAGCCCTTCTTCGAGCACGAACGCGCACGTGATCGCGACCGGCGTCGCGCCGCACATCGCGACGTCGTTCACCGTGCCGTGAACGGCCAGCGAGCCGATGTCGCCGCCGGGGAAGAAGCGCGGCCGGATCACGAACGAGTCCGTGCTCACCGCGATGTGGCCCGCGGGCACGTCGAGCAGCGCGCCGTCGTGCAGCGTCGCGAGCGCGGGATCGTCGAACTCCGAGAGGAACATCTTCTCGACGAGCATCTGCGACATGCGCCCGCCGCCGCCGTGCGCGAGCAGCACCTGGGGATAGTCGGCGATCGGGAGGGGGCAGGAGGCGTTCAGGATGTCGGCGGCCGTGGGCTTGCTCATGCGGCTCTCTAGACCTCGCGCTTGTACTGCCAGTAGGCCGCGCACGCACCCTCGCTCGAGACCATCGGCGCGCCGATCGGATGATCGGGCGTGCACGTGGTGCCGAACGCGGGGCAGTGGTGCGGCCGCTTCAGGCCCTTCATGATCTCGCCCGCGATGCAGATGCTCGACTCCGCCGTGCGCACGTGGCCGACGTCGAAGCGCTTCTCCGCGTCGAACGCCGCGTAGCGCTCGCGCAGCCGCAGGCCGCTGCCCGGGATCTCGCCGATGCCGCGCCACGGGCGGTCGCACGCTTCGAACACTTCGGCGACGAGCTTCTGCGCGGGAAGGTTGCCCTCGGCGGTCACCGAGCGCGTGTACTGGTTCTCCACGCCGTGCCGGCCTTCCTCGAGCATCTTCACCGTCATGTGGATGCCCTGCGCGAGGTCGAGCGGTTCGAAGCCCGTGACCACGATCGGCACGCGCCAGCGCTCGGCGATCGGCGGGTACTCGCCGGTGCCCATCACGGTGCACACATGGCCCGCGGCGAGGAATCCCTGCACGAGGTTGTCCGGCGCCGAGAGCAGCGCCTCCATCGCGGGCGGCACGAGCACGTGCGAGACGAGCACGGAGAAGTTCTTCACGCCCTGGCGCTCGGCCTGCCACACGGACATCGCGTTCGCGGGCGCGGTGGTTTCGAAACCGACGGCGAAGAACACGACCTCGCGGTCGGGGTTCTGCTGCGCGATGCGCACCGCGTCGAGCGGCGAGTAGACCATGCGCACGTCGCCGCCCGAGGCCTTCACCGCGAGCAGGTCGGTGGTCGAGCCCGGCACGCGCAGCATGTCGCCGAACGACGTGAAGATCACGTTCGGGCGTTTCGCGATCTCGAGCGCGCGGTCGATCTGCTCGAGCGGCGTCACGCACACCGGGCAGCCCGGGCCGTGCACGAGCGTCACCTCGGGCGGGAGCAGGCGGTCGAGGCCGGACTTGATGATCGTGTGCGTCTGGCCGCCGCAGATCTCCATGAGCGTCCACGGCCGCGTCACGATCGCGCGCGTGGCGTCGAGGAACGCGCGCGTCGCGGCCTCGTCGCGGTACTCGTCCACGTACTTCATGCGCTCGCGCCTCCACCGGAGGGCGCGGGATCGTCGGGCTGCGGGATCTGCAGTTCGGCCAGCTCCCCGTTGCCCGCGAGCATTTCGAACACTTCCTTCGCCTGCTGTTCGTCGATCTTGGACAGCGCGAAGCCGACGTGCACGACGACGTAGTCACCGACTTCGGCGTCGGGCACGTAGGCGAGGCAGACCTGCTTGGAGATGCCGGAGAAGTTCACGGTCCCCATGGTCATGCCGATTTCGTTGGGTTCGATCTTCGTGATGCGGCCGGGAACGCCCAGGCACATGGCGGGACCCTTTCAGTCGTGGCGCGCCGCGCGCGCGGCCGCGACGGCGGTCTGCCCGAGGCTGATGCCGCCGTCGTTCGGCGGGACGAACCGGTGCAGCAGCACTTCGTGACCGTGATCGAGCAGCGTCCGCCGGGCGGACTCGACGAGACGCCGGTTCTGGAAACAGCCGCCCGAGAGCGCGACGCGAGGTTCGTTCGCGCGGCCCGCCACGTCGGCGATCGCGGATGCCAGCGCGCCGTGCGCGCGGGCGGCGATCGTGCCGGGCGGGACACCGCGGGCGAGGTCGTCGAGCACGGCCCGGAGCATCGGTTCCCAGTCCACCACCATCGGCCCGTCGGGCGCCGATGGGGCGAGTACGCCGACAGGATACGCGCCGCGCTGGTCCGGGTCAGCGGCATTTTCGAAGCGCATGGCGGCCTCGCCCTCGAACGTGGTCGCGTCGCCGAGGCCGGCGAGTGCCGCGAGCGCGTCGAACAGCCGCCCCGCGCTGCTCGTGCGAGGGGAGCCGAGCGAACGCTCCATGACGCGGTCGAGCACCGAGCGCTCGGCGGCCGAGAACGCGCGCACGACCGCGAGGTCGTCGCGCTCGCGCCACTCCGCGCCGAACACCTCGCGCAGCAGCGCGAGCGCGGTGCGGCGCGGGTCGCGCACGGCCGCCTCGCCGCCGGGCAGCGAGAACGTGCGCAGGTGGGCAAAGCGCGTGTACGCCGCCGCGTCCCCGCGCAGGAACTCCCCGCCCCAGACCGTGCCGTCGGGTCCGTAGCCGGTGCCGTCCCACGTCACGCCGAGCGCCGTGCCCTCGGCGCCGTGCTCGGCGAGGCAGGAGGCGAGGTGTGCGTGGTGGTGCTGCACGGCTTCCAGCCGTGCGCCGTGCTCGGCCGCGTGCGCGAGCGCCCATCGCGTCGAGAGGTAGTCCGGGTGCAGATCGTGCGCGATCACCGACGGCTTCGCGTCGTAGAGCCGCAGGAAGTCCGCGATCACGCGTTCGAAGGCGCGCATGGACTCGTGCGTCTCGAGGTCTCCGATGTGCTGGCTCACGAACACCTGGTCGCCCGTGGCGAGCGCGATCGTGTTCTTGAGGTGCGGGCCCACGGCGAGCACGCAGGGCCACTCGCCCTTCACACGCACGGGCATGGGCGCGAACCCGCGCGCGCGGCGCAGCAGGCGGAACTCGCCCGCGAGGAACGTGCCCACGCTGTCGTCCACGTGGCGTTCGATCGGTCGGTCGTGCATCAGGAACGCGTCGGCGATTCCACCGAGGCGCTCTCGTGCTTCGTCGTCGGCGATCGCGATCGGTTCGTCGGAGAGATTGCCGGACGTGCAGACGAGCGGGCGCGAGACCGCCGCGCAGACCTGGTGGTGCAGCACGGTCGCGGGGAGCATGACGCCGAAATGCGTGAGCCCGGGAGCGACCGCGTCGGCGACGGACGAACCCCGGCGGCGCGGCAGCAGCAGGATCGGGGCGGCGCTCGAGGCGAGCCCGACGGCGGCGCGTTCGTCCACCTCGGCGATCGTGCGCGCGTCGTCGAGCGTGCCGCACAGCAGCGCGAACGGTTTCCCGACGCGCGCCTTGCGTTCGCGCAGCGTCGCGACGGCAGCGGCGTTCGTCGCGTCACACAGCAGTTGGTACCCGCCGAGGCCCTTGAGCGCGACGATCTCGCCTGCAAGGAGCGCGGCGGCGGCCGCCTCGAGCGCGCCCGCTCCGGACTGCGTCGCCGCACCGTCCGATCGTGCGAACGCGAGCTTCGGCCCGCACGCCGGGCACGCGATCGGCTGCGCGTGGAATCGCCGGTCCGTCACGTCGCGGTACTCCCGCGCGCAGTCGGCGCACATCGGGAACCCCGCCATGGTGGTGTTCGGGCGGTCGTAGGGCAGCTCGCGGATGATCGAGAAACGAGGGCCGCAGTTGGTGCAGTTGGTGAACGGGTAGGCATCGCGGCGCTCGCCGGCCGTGCGGGCCTCGGCGAGGCACTCCGGGCACGTCGCGAGATCGGGCAGCAGCACCGCCGACCGAGCGCCTCCCGCGCCGGAGGCGCGGACTTCGAACGTGCGTTCGCCCAGCGGGGCGATCCACTCGGCCGCGACCTCGTGCACGCGCGCCTGCGGAGGCGCCTCCGGCGCGAGCCGTGCCTGCAGCGCTTCGCACGACGGCCGCGGACCCTCGACCTCGATCACCACGCCGCGGGGGTCGTTGCTCACCCAACCCGCCAGCCCGAGCTCGCGCGCCAGCCGGTAGACGTAGGGGCGGAAGCCCACGCCCTGCACCGCGCCGCGCACGTTCAGGCGCAGGCGGGCGATCTCGGGACCCGGGGGCGATGGGGCGGAAGCGGCCATGTCGCAGTCTAGCCCGGTGGGCGCCCGCCGTGGGAGTCACCGGGCCCGCGTGCGGTTTCCCGCCCGGCCGGCGTTCCTCTTTCGGAGCCCCATCCGCCCGGAGGAACCGCCATGGCCCGCGAACTGCGCCGAATCGTCCTGTTCGCCTGCTTCGTTCTGCTCATCACTGTCCCGGCCTTCGCGGCCGAGGTGCCGCTCGACGCGGGCGACCACGATGCGGGGGACCCGCCCGGCGTCACGCGCTTCGAACCGACGCGCCGCGACGCGCCGGTCACCGAGGCGTCCCGGCTGCGGGAACTGCGGCAGGAGCATGCGCGCGCGCTCACCGCCCTGCGCGAGCAGCTCGCCGCGGCGCCGGCCGCCCGGCAGTCCGCGCTCCAGCGCCGGATCGAAGGGGAAAAGCTGGCGTTCGAATCGCGCCTGCTCGGCCTGCAGATCGAGCGCGCGAAACGCCTGCGGCGCAGCGACGACGTGCAGCGGCTCTCGGAACGGCGTGAGCGCCTGCGTCCGCGCCTCGCGCGGCTCGGCGTGAACCCCGAAGGAGGCGCGCGATGAATCGCCGGATCACGCTCGCCGCACCGGCCGCATGCCTGCTCCTGTTCGCGTCGGCCGTCGCTCACGCCTCGTTGGGCCCCGGCATCCGGGTGCGCCCGACCGGCCTCACGGGCCCGCTCGTCCCCGGCGTGCCCATGGTGGTGGACGTGACGATCGACGCCGACCACGCGACCACGTTGCGCGGCTTCCAGCTCACCGCACCGCGCGCGCCCTCGGGCGCCGGCGGTGGCCTCGTCGTGAGCGGCGTGCCGGACTCGCTGCCGCTGCCCGCGAACACGCCGCTCACCTTGCACCTCACGCTCACCGCTCCGACCGAGGATGCGCGCATCACGTTCCGCTACGACGCGGACGGCCACACGTGGACGGAATTCTTCGACCTCTCCCGGAAGCACTTCGACCGGATGCACCGCACGAACCAGTCCGTGCTCGTGCCGGATTTCCCGGACGTCGTGCTGGGGCCGGAGTCGGACGACGATCCGGGCGCGGGGCCGGAGCCCGCGCCGTCGGCGTTCGAGCGCCCGATCCGCGACCGGCGTCAGGCCACCGCCACCAATCACGTCGTGCGCGTGCACGGCCGTATCGCCTACGAGCGCCGGAAGTCGAAGAGCGACAGTGGCGTGATCACGCTGGGCGCCGACCACGTGCGCGTGCGCGTCTACGACCAGGAGACGGGATTCGACGACCTCCTGTACGAGGGCCGCACGGACGCGAACGGCTACTACGACTGGAACGTGTCGTGCTCGGAGGCCGAGCCCGACCTCTACGTGGAAGTCGCGACGATCAACGGCGCGGTGAACGTGCAGGACGGCACCTGGAACAGCGTGTGGTCGTTCGAGTCGAGCGTGCGCGTGGACTTCACCGGCAACGACGTGAACTTCCACACGCTCAAGCCGGCGGACGACTACACGAATCTCGCGGTGCACATCTTCAATTCGGCGACGCGCGCGTGGCGCTGGTGGCACAACCACTCGTCGATCCCCGTCGCACGCCAGGCGATCGAGTGGCCCAGCGGCGACTGGGCGCACTACGACCCGTTCGGCGGTGACCTGCACATCCCGAGCGAGATCGCGGGCGTCGAGAACTTCAAGCATGCGCGCTCCGAGGGGACCGTGTCCCACGAGTACGGGCACGCCGTCATGAACGAGGGCCTCGGATACACGCCACCGTTCGACTACGACAACGGAATCTGCAACAACGACAACGGCGATCCGGGTCACTGCCGCTGGTGCCCGGAGGACGGCGGCACCGCGGTGAGCGAGGGATTCGCCAACTACCTCGCCGACATGGCGACGGTGAACTACGCCTCGCTCTACGGCACCTCGGCCTACGATCCGCGCGACACCGAGTCGATCGCCAAGTGCACCGACGACGGCTCGCCGTACTTCGCGAACGCGTTCGTCACCGAGGGCAACTTCGGCTCGCTGTTGCGCGACCTCACCGACTCGGACGACGAAGCGGACGAGAACGGGTCCGACTACGCGGCCGACGCGCTGCATCTGGGCGCGGGCCCCGTGCTCGGGGCGATCTCCTCCACGCACCCGAACACGCCGGCCCAGTTCATCACGGCGTTCCGGTCGCAGAACCCGGGTCTCAACGCGAACAACCTGTGGGGCACGTTCGCGAACTGCCGCTACGAGCTCGCGGACGGTGTCGCGCCCGGCAATCCCGTGAACGTGCATTCGACCGACCACACGCTGAACGTCGCATCGCCGGACGCGACGATCGCGCTCGCGTGGTCCGCGCCGTCGGACGACTTCTCCGGCGTCGCCTACTACTACGTGTTCTACGGAAACACCTCGAGCGGCCCGTGGACGCAGCTCACGTACACCGACTACAACACCGGCTCGACGCTTTCCCGCTTCGAACAGTTGACCGCGTTCCTTCCGCAGCGCTCTCCCGGCAACACGTACGTGAAGATCCAGGCCGTGGATCGCGCGGGCAACGTGAGCGCCGGCGCGGTTTCCGGTCCGTACGTGATCCGCGCCGCGCTGCCGGCCGATCTCGCGTGCGCGACGCCCGCGGGGTGGACCTCGTGCGTCGTCCCGCGCAACACGACGGGGGCCACGTCCTCGAACTGCGCGCTGACCACGTCGCTGACCGGCAACGGCTCGACGTACCTCAACTTCGAGACCTCGAACATCGGCGAGTCCCAGGCGACCGCATTCACGCAGAGCCGCCTGCACGTGGACGGCGTGCTCGTGGATTCGATGAGCGTCGGGTTGCTCGTCGGGCCGACCGGATGGACCAACATGCTGAATCGTGGTCCCTACACCATTCGCGGCGGCCTGCACACGCTCGAGGTGCTGCCCGACGCGAAGGAAAGTCTCGAGGAGCCGATCGAGACCAACAACGACAAGTCGGTCCAGTACAACTGGACCGCGGCGAACATCACGTTCAGCGGCAAGGTCCGCCGCCGCGCGCCGCCGCAGGCGTACGCGGGGTGGAGCGGGTTGCCGATCCTCGGGCTCAAGTACGTGAACTGCGACGGGCTCGCGTACACCGTGTCCGCGGTCACGCCGCCGATCGCCTACACGTTCGCCGGCGTCTGGGGCGCCGCGGTCGACCCCGCCGAGAACGTGAACCTTTCCCTGCACGCCCACTCGACGTCCACGAGCGACGGCGGCTTCCGCGCCCGGCTCGCGTACTCCTCGCGCTCGACCGGGGAACTGGACGCGGTGTTCACGAACCAGCGTCTCGTCTCGGCCAGCGCGTACGACGTCGGGGTGGTCAACGCGAACGGCGGGACGCACGACTACCTCGCCGCCATGGTGGCGGCGCCTTCCACGTCGCTCGTCACGGGCGACTCGGTGACGATCACGCTCGCGGACAGCATCATGATGGCGCTGCGCACGCTGAGCCTCGCGAACACCTCGGCCCAGGTCGTTCGCGTCCGGGTCACCGCCGGAACGGGGCCGATCTACGCGCTGTGGGTCTCGAACACGATGACCTCCGGCACGCTTTCGACGTACGACGCGAAGGTCGCCACGGACACCACGGGCTACGCCGAACTGCCCGTCGTGCCGGCGGCCTCGGGCTTCCATCACCTCGTGTTCTATCGGAACCCGAAGGACGGCTGGGCGGGGGTCACGTTCACGGTGAAGATCGCCCCGCTCAAGCCCGACGTCGCGCCCGCGCGTCCGGCCGGCTGGGCGGGTTCGATCGTGCCGCGTGCCTCGAACGACGCTTCGGCGTCGTTCGTGCCCGCGCCGACGTCGCTGCCCGGTGACGCCGGATCGACCTGGCTCAACACGGCCATGCAGGACCTGAGCGCCGGCTCCACGGGCATCGTCAACGTGTTCCGGATGCTCGACGACGGCATGATCGACAACCAGCTCTACGCGTTCAGTGGAATCGGCACGGCGACGTCCGTGAACTTCGGACCGTTCACGTTCCCGGCAGGGCGTCACATGCTGGGCGTGAACGCCGATCCGACTTCGCTCATCGCGGAACTCGTCGAATCGAACAACCGCTGGGGCCGCCAGTGGGTGTGGGCGCCTCCCGCGTCCGCGCTCGCGACGCCGCTGTGGCGCAAGGGCACGAACGGCGGGCCGACCTCGGGCTGGGAGTGGGCCGACACGACGACCGTGCCGTCGTATTCGGCGGACGGCATCCGCACGCCGGTCTTCTCGAGCGGCAACACGGCCGGCTGGGCGGCGGTCGCGGTGACCCCACGTCCGGGATCGGACGTGGACGTCCAGCTGCACGACGTCGCCACGAACGCCTCGACGGGCTTCGACGATCCGCGCGCGTTCTCGGCGTGGGCCGGGGATGCGACCGATCTCGTGCTCGTGAACTTCGGTGCGACGAGCTACCGCGCGTTCGACGTGGGCGTGCTGCGCGCCGCGGAGGACACGGCGAGCTATTCGGCGGAGATCGCCGCGGCGACGCTGCGCCCGAGCGGCGTTTCGGGGCCGTTCACGCTGGGCGCCGAGCACCTCGTGCACCTGCACGCGTTCGACTTCGCCGCGGGGCATCACGTGATCGACGTGGTGAACCAGACCGGAAGCGTGGACTGGGGCGCCGCCGTGTACGGCGGACCGCGCCCCTACCAGAACCGCAGCGACGGCGAAGACGTCGCCGAGTCGTGGCTGGCGCCGGCCGGTGGGCACGAACATCTCGAGTTCGACGTGACCACGCCCGGCCGCGACGCACTCGCGGTGTACAAGACCGGAGCGTCCGAGCGGTCGAAATCCGGCACGTACGCTCTCGCGGTGGACCAGGCCTGGCTCGGCACCGGCGAGGCCCCGCTCGTGGCGAAGCGCATGGCGGCGAGCCCGTCACCCTTCGCCGCGCGCACCCGTCTCGCGTGGACGCTCACCGAAACGGCGGACGCCGAACTCGCCGTCTACGACGTGCGTGGCGCGCGTGTGCGTACGCTGGCGCGCGGACGCTGGCAGGCCGGCGAGCACTCGGTGGAATGGACGGGAGACGACGACGCGGGCCGGCCGCTCGCGCCGGGGCTCTACTTCGTGCGCTTCGAATCGCGCGGTCGCACCGACGTCACGCGGGTCGTGCTCGCACGCTAGCCCTGCACCCGAAGGCGGATCGGCCGCTCCTCGCACGCGGGGGAGCGGCCGATCGCGTGTCGCGCCTTCTCCGCGTCACGAACGCCTGCGGAACAGTTCCCAGACGTTCGGCAGGTCGCCCTTGCGGCGGCGGTTGCGGCGCTTGTCGTCGTTCGCGAGGCCCTCGATCGAATGCCGGATGTCGAGGTTGGGCAGGCCGCTGTTGAAGTAGGAGTGCTGCACGAAGTCGGTGCCTTCGCCCGCGAACGCGCTGCAGTCCACCTGGTGCACCTTGTTGTGCACGGCCGAAGGATGCGCGGCGCCGTTCGTGCCGAGGCGCTCGGGATTGCCCTTCGTGTAGTCGGAGACGTACATCGCCTTGTCCCCGCGGTTGTGATAGACGGTGACGCAGCGTGCGATCTCGTGCACGCGGCCGAGCGGCTCGGCCGGCTCGAGCACCGTGTCGTCCACGTCCGGCGCGCACAGGAACACGTGCTCGAAGATCCGCGGCAGCGCGTTTCCCGGCGTGTATTCGTCCATGCGCGAGAGCGCGTTCTGCAGGACGTAGTTGCCCATCGAGTGGCAGAGCAGGTGGATGTCCTGCCCGCAGACGGGCTCGCCGGTGGCGCGGTCGTTCAGCCGCGCGAGGAAATCGCGCAGCTTGAGGAACGCGCGCCCGACCGCGTGCCCGGAGCCCGCGGCCTCGCTGCGGTCGGACTTGTAGGACACGAGCGGCAGCGCCATGCCGTCCGAAGGCCAGGTGAACAGCACGACGTTCACCTTCTGCTTCGGGTCTTCGCCGTCGGTGCGGTTGAGCGAGGCCTGCAGCGCGAGCGCGGCCGACACCGCGCCTTCCCACGACACGTTGAAGCCGTGGATGAAGACGAGCGTGTCGGTGCCGCCCATCATGAGGTCCTGCAGGTCGGCGAAGAACGCGGCCGAGCCGAGCACGATGTTCTTCTGCGAGTCCTGCGAGATGCGCGGGTCGATCTTTTCTTCGTACGCCTCGATCGCGGCGCCCTCGACGAGCGTCTTCAGGTAGTCGCCGAGCTTGCCGCCGTGCACGGGCGCGCCCGCGCTCGAAGCCGCCATCGCGGCTTTCAGTTTCGCGTCGCTCGCGCTCACCGTGAGCCGCCCGAAGCGCAGGTTCTCCATGCCGTCTGCGCTGAAGTTCCGGCCGTAGCCCGTCGGGTGCCAGCGGTCGTCGCCGAGATGGTTGCGATTGGTGGCGAAGAACAGGCGAAGCTCGGCCATGAGCGTGCTCCTCGGTCGTCCGGAGGGAAGGGGCGCGAAACGACGAAGCTGCGGCGCCCAATCTACCTCAGGCGCCGCAGCTTCCCGGAACGCAATCGCAGGGACGTGTCAGCCGACCGGCGTGAGGAAGAGCGCGATCAGCGCCACCACGACGCCCGCCGCGGCCAGCACGAGGCCGCGCCTGTGCAGCGGGCTGCCGCCCTTGAACATGAAGAACGACGAGCACGCCATGAACAGCAGCATGGTCCCGTAGACGAGCGTCACCCAGTGGATCGGCACGCCGCTGCGCGCGGTGTGCAGTTCCGTCATGCGGTCGAAGGGGAAGAGCCACTCCTTCTGGATGCGGTCGGCCTTGCCGGTCGCGGAGTCGTAGGAACCGCCGCGGAAGTACAGCACGCTGCCTTCCGTCTTCTGGATGAGCACTTCGCGCATCTTCAGCGCGGGCGCGAGCGTCTCGGGAGTGAGTCCGGGCTCGAGCTGCACCGGCGTGTGGATTTCGCGCTGCAGGAAGTTCGTGTCGCGGAAGATCTGCGCGAGGCCGCTGAGCGCGAACAGGAGCGTGAGGCCGGCGGTGACGAAGCCGATGTCCCGGTGCAGCGCTCGCATCTGCTGCCCGAAAGTCTTCTTTTCGGTCGAAGGCATGTGTGTTCCCCGGTCGAATCGGGTCCCGGGCGTGCGCCGGGACGGTGGAATGTGGCGCGGGAGAATCGGGCAACGCGCGGACGATGTCGAGCGTGTTCGGGACAGGGACGAACGAGCCGGCGACTCGTTCCCCTGTCGTCACGAACGCTGAAGGACGTGGAGCGTGCTCGTCGAGAGGAGTAGGGTGGCACCCGTTCTTCGAGCTCCGGCCGCCGAATGGGAGAGGAGGTCGTCGTGTCGCCCTCGCGCCTGTCGTGTCTCGCCGCCTTCGTCATGCTGCTGCCTTCACCGTCGCTCGCGCTGCCTCCCGCGCTTCCACGCGGCGACGACCCCGCGGTGCGTGTCTTCCTGTCGAACGAGCTCGAAGAAGCGCTGCCGCTCCTGAGGAAGAGCGCGAAGCAGGCGCCGAAGGACGCGGACGCCCACGCATGGCTCGCGAGCTGCGAGCGCCGACTCGGGGCCGTCGGCGAGGCCGAGCGTTCCGCCCGGCGAGCGCTCGCGCTCGATCCCTGCAACGCGTTCGCGCATTCGGTGCTGGCGGACGCGTTCGATCCCGGCTACTCGGAGTGGGAGCACGTGGACGCGGAGAGCTCGTGGGCGCACCACGTGCTCGCCATCCGGTGCGACCCCGGCTCCGGAGACAGTTGGGCCGGCGTCTGGATCCAGGCCATGCAGAGGGGCGAGGCCGATTTCGAACGGCGTGCGCTGGTCGCGATGCCGAGCAGCGGGTTCCTGACACCCGGGCTGCTCGCCTACGGACGCTGGGTGTTGCGGTCCCTGCCCGACCGTGCGGCGATCCTGTGCAATGGGGACATGGACACCTATCCGCTCGTCGCGCTCCAGGAGACGGAGGGACTGCGCCGGGATGTGGCCGTGCTGAACGCGGGACTGCTCGAACTGCCCTGGTACCGGCGTCTCATGCACGAACGGCATGGCGTGCCGCTCCCGGCAGAGGAGGAGCTCGCGCCGACGACGCTCGCGGACGGCACCGCGCTCACTTCGAACCAGCGCCTGCTCGTCGCATGGCTGGACTCCCTGACGGTGGATCGGTTCGGCCGCCCGTTCACGACCGCCACGACTCTCGACGAGGCCATGTTCCCGTCCGGCACGGTTCGGCACGACGTGCTCGCCGGGCCATTCTGGATACACCCGCCCGGGGCGACCGGGCCAGGCGGAGCCCGGGTGGACACCGTGCTCACGCTCGCGAGCTTCGCCTACCTCGACCGTCCCGCCGCGAGCACGACCTACGTGAGCGAACGCGACCACAGTCCCCTGCGACGGAAGTACACGGACATGCTTCACGACAACATCGCGAGCGTCGCTCAAATGTACGTGGCGCAGGTGCTCCAGAGCGGGGATGAGGCACGCGCGTGGGCTGCGCTGGCCTGGGCTCAGCAGGTGGCCCGCGAAACGAGCGCGAGTGCCGAGATGATCCGATCGCTGCAACCTCGGACGCCGGACGACGCAGCGAAGCAGTAGCGCGGAAACCGCTCGCCGGCACGAGACGCGCGTGAAGTTCGGGAGTCCACGCCAACGAGTGCTTGGAAAACGCGCGCGCATCGTGGAAAGTGCGGCTTCGTCCCGCACCGCAGGCATCGCCGTTCGCTCCCGGCATCGCGTTTCGCCGCGAGCGGCCCACAGGGAAGTTCCGACACCACGGAGGGTGGACTCTTGGCCGCAGGTTCGCGTGTCACCGAAACGGCTCCGGGGCAGCTTCGCGCTTCGGGCAAACTGCTGCGGTGCGATTCCGAGTTCGTGGGCGTGCACGTGGGCGAGGGCGGACGCCGCCTCGTCGCCATCCGCCCGATCCCGCGCGGCACGCACGTGTTCACGCTCGTCGGACGCGAACACCCGGCGCCGACCAAGTACTCCGTGCAGGTCGGTCCCGAGGTGCACCTCGACCAGGACTGTGCGCGCGACGAGTTCGAGCTCGTGCGCAAGTACTTCTGGCGCTATCTCGACCATCACTGCGAGCCGACGGTGCTCATCCGCGACCGCCACGTGATCGCGACGCGCGACATCCTCGAGGGCGAGGGCGTGACCTTCGACTACAACACGACCGAGTACGACATGGCCTCGCCGTTCGATTGCGAGTGCGGCAGCGAGCGCTGCGTGGGCACCGTGCGCGGCGCGCGGCACCTGTCTGACGAGCAACTTTCGCGCATCGAGCACGCGCTGCCCGAATGGCTCCGCGACGGCGTGCGGGGATGACCGCGACGCCGTGACGGGCGACGGGACCCCGCCGCCGATTCCCCCGGAATGGCTGTGGGGTTGGGATCCGACCCCGGGCATCGTGTCGGTCTGGGCGCAACCGGACGGGATCGCGCACGTGTGGCGGCGCTCGCCGGTGACCGGCGAGCTGGTCCGCGAGCAGGCGCGCTTCCGGCCGTGGATGCTGCTCGACCGCCTCGACGACCTCGCGCATCTCGGCGGCGCGCTCGCGCCCGACGGCGACGCGCGCGCCGCCGTCACGTGGCGCGAACTCGAAGGTCCGGGGCAACTGCGCTTCCTCGTGAGCGCGGCGGACGGCCGTGCGCTGTCGCGCGCCGTGCTCAAGGGAGCTTCGCGGCGGCTCGGGCGCGCGATCGGCCACGTGCGCGACCTGGACAAGTCCGAGCTGTGGTCGCTGCCGCCGGAGGAGCAGTACCTCGTGGCGACCGGCCGCACGTACTTCCGCGACCTCTCGTTCGATCAGTTGCGGCGGCTGCAGTTCGATCTCGAGACGACGGGGCTGAGCGCCGAGCGCGGCCGCATCTTCATGATCGCGGTCCGCCATCCCGACGGCCGCGAGGAGGTGCTCGAGGTGACGGGCGAGGGCGACGCGGCGGAAGCCGACCTCCTGCGGCGGCTCGCCGCGACGGTCGCACAGTCCGATCCCGACGTGATCGAGAACCACAACCTGCACGGCTTCGACCTGCCGTTCCTCGAGACGCGCGCGCGCAAGCTCGGGCTGCGGCTCGGGCTCGGAAGGCTGTCCGAGCTGGGCTTCATGCCGCGCGGCGCCCGGCGCGACACCGTGCGCTGGGTGCTGCCCGGGCGCGAGTGCATCGACACGCTCGATGCGGTGCGGCGCTACGACTTCGCCGTGCGCGAGCTGCCGGGCTACGGCCTCAAGGCGGTCGCACGGCACTTCGGGATCGCGCCGCCGGACCGCGAACTCGTGCCGGGCGACCAGGTGTACGCCACGTGGCGCCGTGACCCCGAGCGCGTGCGGCGCTACGCGACCGCCGACGTCGTCGAGGTCGCGGCACTCGCGCGCATGCTCGGCGGCGCCGCGTACGCGCTCGCCCAGCTCGCACCGCGGCGCTACGAGCGTCTCGCGGACGCGGGCGCCGCGACCGGTGTGATCGACCCGATGCTCGTGCGGACCTACGTGCGCGCCGGGCAGGCCCTGCCTGCGCACGAGCGCGGTGACGGCACCGTGCACAGCGGCGCCGCGCTGCACCTCTTCGCGACCGGCGTCGCCGAGCGGGTCGTGAAGGCGGACGTCGCGAGCCTGTACCCCTCGCTCATGCGCACGCACCGCATCGGTCCGAAGCGCGACCGGCTCGGGGCGATGCTCGCCATGGTGGACGGACTCGTCGAGCGCCGGCTCGCGGCCAAGTCCGCGGCGAAAGCGGCCGCACCGGGCTCGGCCGAGCGCTTCGGGCACGAGGCGATGTCCGCGGCGATGAAGCTCGTCGTGAACACGGCGTACGGCTACCTCGCGGCGGGCGGGCTCACGCGTTTCGCCGACGTGCACGCCGCCAACGAAGTCACGCGGCGCGGTCGCGAGACGCTCGACCTGCTGTGCCGCGAACTGCGCGCGCGTGGCGTGACGCTCCTCGAGGCCGACACGGACGGCGTGTACTTCGCGGTGCCGCCGCACTGGAGCGAGGCGGACGAGCGCCGCGTGGTCGCGGAAGTGGGGGCGCTGCTGCCGCCGCTCGTGCAACTCGAGTTCGAGGGCCGCTACGCGGCGATGCTCTCGCACGAGCCGAAGAACTACGCGCTGCTCGGCCACGACGGGAAGCTCACGCTGCGCGGCGTGGCGTTCCGCTCGAGCCGGGCCGAGCCGTTCGGCGAAGCGTTCTTGCGCCGAGCCGTCGGCTGCCTGCTCGTGCACGACATCGCTGGAGTGAGGCGGGCGTACGTCGAGACCGTGGACGCGCTTCGCCGCCGGGGCGTGCCGACGTACGACGTATCGAGCCGCGTGCGCCTCACCAAGTCGCCGCGCGAGTACGCCGCCTCACGCGACGCGCGCCAGGAGCACGCGTACGAGGCGCTGCTGCGCGCGGGGCGCACGCACTGGCGGCCAGGCGAGCGGGTGCGCGTGTACCGCACGCCGGGCGGCGCCGCGCTGGTGCGGGAGCGGGGAGGAGCCGGCGGCGCCGGGCCCCCCGATGCCCCTCGTGACTACGACGTCGAGCACTATCGCCGCGTCCTGCGAGCGAACTTCGCCTCCCGGCTCGCGCGGGCGCTGACGCCGCAGGACTTCGCGGCGCTGTTCGCCGATCCCGACCGGCCGTCGCTCTTCGACACGTCGTTCGAAGGCGTGCGGGCGGTGCTGCGCGAGGTGTGAGCGGGCGTCCCTCGCCCCTCGTCGAGTGGCTCCGCGCACGCGACTCCGGCATTGAGGCGGGCGGCCCGAAGGGCTAGCCTCGGTGCGGCGCGAAAACGCCGTCGGAAATCCCGCCTTCGCACTCCGGAGGTCCGCCATGCGGTTCGCACCCTTCGTACTGCTGCTGGTCGGGCTCACTTCGGTCGCATCGGTCGCCCGGGCCACCGGGGACCTCAACGCCACCGCGCATGCGGTCTCGGCGACGACGATCGAGATCACGTGGGAGTGGATGGAGCTCGACCCGGCGCATCCGGTCGAGCGTCCCGAGTGGATCGGGTACGACCTCCTGCGTCGCGATCCCGGGGTGTGTTCCGAGTGGACGCTCCTGAACGCGACGCCGATTCCGCGTGTCGCGGGGGCGACACACGGCGGTACCTGGTTCGACGAGCCACCGAACCCGAACACGACGTGGGAGTACCAGCTCGTCCCGGTGGATGCGGTGCGGAACCCCGTGCTGATGATCGGTGGCACGTGCGAGCCGCCTTGCGTGCCGCACATGTGGGAGAGCATCCCGACGCTCGCCGGCCCCGTCACGATCGCACGCGTCGGCATGGATCTCGGCTGGGCGCTGTACCTGGAGCCCTGCGCGGGGTCGTGCTGGTATTCGTTCTACGTCACCGGAGCCGCGGCCGACCACTTGCGCTCGCATCAGGGAACCGGCGAAGTATTCCGCTTCTACGGCGAGGAGTACTTCGGCGGATTCGAGGGTAGTGCACTCGACCTCGACCGCTTCGAGCCGGCGAGCTGTGGTCCCGTGCCGGTGCGGCGCGCGACCTGGGGAGCGCTCAAGACGTTCGCGCGCTGAGCGGTGGTCGACTCGCCGCCGGCCTCACTTCGGCTTCGCGAGCGCGTTGATGTGCGCGATCACGTGCTCCACCTCGGCGGGCTTGAGCTGGCCGGACTTCACGAACGGCACCATGCCCTTCGAGAGATTGCCGTCCGAGATGGTCGTGCGCAGGTAGGCGTCGCGGTCCTTCCGCTTGGGATCGGCCCACGTCGCGGGCTTGGTCCAGTCCGGTGTGCGCGCGGCGCCCAGCTGCACGCCGCCGGTGCCGTCGGGCTTGTGGCAGGAGACGCACTTCGCGTCGTAGATCGCCTTGCCCGCCGGCGGGTTGCCCTTGACGGGGGGGGCGGCGGCCGAGGGTGCGGCGACGACGAGCAAAGCGAGCACGAGCGCACCGGGCACGGCGCGCGTGAGTTTCGAGAGGTTCATGTCGTTCGGGCTCCGGGCTTCGGGATTGGCGAGCATGCGGGGGCGATGCTCTCGCGCCCCGCATCCCGAAGTCTCGGCCGCCCGGCGCTGGACTTGTGGGGGCTCGATCGCGCCGTCATGACAGCCACTTGGGGGCGGCACTTGAAGCGAAATGACAGCCCGGCCCGGCGCAGCCGGGCGAGTTCGGCGCGGGCGCCGGGAGCATGAGCGCCGCTCGTCTCGTCCTCAGGCCGCGTCGCCGCTGTCGGGATCGAATGCCTCGTTCGCCCGGTTCGTGCGCACGTGTTCCATGACGACTTCGGCCGCCCGCCCTTCGTCGCCCGGGGGCACGAGGTGGATCGGGGACTCGCACGCCGGGCAGACGAGCGGCTCGACGCGGAACGAGCGCTCGATGAGCGCCATCCACGAGTCGTACACCTGCACGTCGTCGCACGAGGCGCATCGCACGCGGGCCGGGAGCTTGAGCTTTTCGCCGAGTCCGAGCACGAGTCCGCTCGGTTCGAAGTGTTCGCGATACCAGCGCGTGTAGTGGTGTTTCGCCCAGCCGCGATCCACCCAACCGGTGAACATGCCCGAGAGCCCTACGCGGGTTTCGGGATGGATCGTCGCCATGAAGATGTGGCCGCCGACGAGCGGCAGGCCGAGCACGGCCATCGCGAAGTGGGCGAGATACGCGAAGAACTCCACGCCCGGCATCCACACGAGGATGCCCGTGAGGACGTAGAGCGGGTAGAACGTGGACACCATCATGAAGTTCAGCTTCTCGGCCGCGTTGAACTTGCCCTGCTCGGGCAGTGCGATCTTCGGGTTCATCGCGTTCTTCGGGAACAGGACGAGCCAGCGGAAATCGTCGAACTCCCACACCCAGCCCTCGCGCATGTTCTCGAGGTGCGTGCGCCAATGCTTCGCGCCGGCCAGGAGCGCGAGCGGCGGCAGCACGACGAGCATGGCGCCGAACGCGCGGTGCCCGAGCGCGAACGCTTCGCGGAAGGGCCGGGGGTGCGGCTCACCGTAGAACGCGACGAGGAGCGCGGCCGAGGCGTAGAGCAACACGAACGGCACGGCGAGCGCCCAGTGCAGCAGGCGTTCGCCGGTCTGGAATCGCAGGATCTGGCTGGGCGCGGGCGCGTCGGGGGCCGGCTTCGGGCGTGGCGCGTCCGCGGGTGGCTGCGGCGTCATGCAGGTGTCCTCCTCGCGGGCAGTATCGGCGGAAGGATCAGCGAACGTCCCCCGGACGTTCACGTTCGAATGGGTGTGGTGCACCACACGTTTGGTCGCAGCGAACCGGCCTCCGCGCCTTTCCGCCCTCGATGCCGGCGACGGGGGTGGAGACCGCTACTTCGCCCTTTGCGGCCCGGCGCCTGCGGATGATCCATTCCGCGACGGCCACGTTGATCACCCAGCCGGCGCCCATGAGTACGCCGCGCGCCGTCTCGCCCGGCTTGCCGACGAGCACGAACCACGGCAGGTGCGTGAGCACCTGCGTGCCCGCGCCGAGCCCGATCGCGTAGGCGCGCGTCATCCACTCGCCGTGCGAGACGAACTCGCGACGCGGGATCGCGAGCGCCGCCCGCACGAGCGCGAACAGCATGAGCGGACCGACCACGAGGCGCTCGACGTAGAGCGCGACGCCGTCACCCTTGGGCCAGGGATACGTGAGCGTCATCCAGATGCCGCTCGTGGCGGCCACGAGCCCGAGCACGAGCAACGCCTTGCCGGCATTGCGATGCCACGTGCGGTGCCGCCTCCGAAAGCCCGGCGCGAACTGCAGCGCGCCGAGGAAGCCGTACGGAACCACCGCGAGGATGTGGAGCACGACGGGCAGCGGCGCGGCGAAGCCGCGACCGGACGCTTCCGGGACCGCGGCACCGCGTGCCAGGACCGCCACCCGCAGCGGGCCGGCGATCGCCGGCCCGAGGGTCAGCAGCATCAGCAGGGCGGGGTTCAGCCAGTCC
>JBGANH010000017.1:0-25242 GCA_044222365.1 Candidatus Eiseniibacteriota bacterium | reverse complement strand
AAGGCGCTCGGTGGCGGCATGATGCCCGTCTCCGCCGTGCTCGCCTCGAACGAGGTGATGGGCGTGTTCCGTCCCGGCGACCACGGCAGCACGTTCGGCGGCAATCCGCTCGCGTGCGCGGTGGCGACCAAGGCGCTCGAGATCCTCGAGCGCGACCGTCTCCCCGAACGCGCTGCGCGGTTCGGTGAGCGTTTCATGGACAAGCTGCGCGGATTGACGGGTGGGTACGTGCGCGAGGTGCGCGGCCGCGGGCTGCTCATCGGGATCGCGCTCACGCCCGAGGCGGGCCCCGCCAAGGCCTGGTGCAAGCAGCTCCTGCACGAAGGCATGCTCTGCAAGGACACCGTCGAAAGCGTGATGCGCATCGCGCCTCCGCTCGTGATCGAGGAAATGGATCTCGACTGGGCCTTCGAGCGCATCGCGCGCACCCTGCGAGGGAAACGGCCATGACTGTCAAGACCCGGACACATCACTACCTGTCCGTCACCGACATGACGGCAGAAGAAACGTGGCAGCTGCTGCGCACGGCGGCCGAGTTCAAGCGCGCGCCCATCTACCGGCCGCGCCACGGCCCGCTCGCGCAGCAGACGCTGGCGATGATTTTCGAGAAGCCTTCGCTCCGCACGCGCGTTTCGTTCGAGACGGGCATGACGCAGCTCGGCGGGCACGCGATCTACCTCGGCCCCAGCGACATCCGGCTCGGAGTCCGCGAGACGGTCGAGGACGTCGCCCTCACGCTCTCGCGCATGGCGGACCTGATCATGGCGCGAGTCTTCGAGCACGAGACGGTCGTGAATCTCGCGAAGTACGCGACCGTCCCGGTGATCAATGCCCTCTCGGACCTCGAGCATCCCTGCCAGGCGCTCGGCGACATGCAGACGATCGTCGAGCGCGAGGGCAAGCTGGCGGGGGTGAAGCTCGCGTTCGTCGGTGACGGCAACAACGTCGCGAACTCGCTGCTCCTCGCCGGCGGTCTCATGGGCATGCACGTCACGGTGATCTCTCCTCCGGGCTTCGAGCCGAAGGGTGAGGTCCTCGAGCGCGCGGCCCGGCTCGCGAAGGACAGCGGCGGGTCGGCGAAGGCGACGACCGATGTCGAAGCCATCAAGGGCATGGACGTGGTGTACACGGACGTCTGGGCGAGCATGGGGCAGGAGCACGAGGCCGCGGCCCGCAAGGAGCCGTTCCGCCCGTACCAGCTCAACGAGACGCTCATGAAGAAGGCGCGTCCCAACGCGACCGTTCTGCACTGCCTGCCCGCGCACTACGGCGAGGAGATCGAGTACAACACGTCGCGCCGCAAGGGCTCGGCGATCTTCGATCAGGCCGAGAACCGGCTGCACGCGGAGAAGGCACTCATGGTGAGGCTGGCCGCCAAGGACTGAGCACCGCCAGGGGAAACACCGGCGCCGGCGCCCGGCATTCGAGCGCCGGCGCCTCGCGTCCCGGCCGGAGCGCGCTGCCCGGACTGGCGTTCTCATCCCGCGAGCATCGCGCGGCCAGCCGCATCGTCCGCGGCCGCGACTGGTCCCTCGGGCTACCGTTTCCCCGCGGGTGGCATCCGCTAGAGTGCGCGCGATCGCAGGGCCGCGTGCAGGACGCACGCGGCGCACTCGCATGGGACCGCTACGAGGCCGCCGGTGACCGCATTCTCCGCGGAACGACGCCGTCTGCTGAAAGTCGCGCTGGGCCTCGCGCCCGCGGCGGCCCTTCTCGCCGCTTCCGGCTGCGCGCCGGCGGAGCGCCCCGCGCCCGGAGACTCGCTCCGGGTGCCGCTCGCGCAGTTCCCCGAGGGAACGCGGGTACGGCTGCACCTCGGCGACCGCCCGATCGAGGTCGTGCGCAGGGGAGAGCGCGTCGAGGCGCGCTCGCTCTGGTGCACGCACATGGGCTGCGAAGTCGCGTGGGACGGCGCGCGCGGCCGCTACCGCTGCCCCTGTCACGACGGTGAGTTCGACGAACAGGGCCTGCCCGTCGGTGGCCCACCCAAGCTCCCCTTGCGCCGCGTCGAGGCCACGGTGCAGGGCGACGCCGTGCTGCTGCGCATGCCGGAGGCGGCGTCGTGACGGCGCCCGCCTCACCGGCCGGAGTGGCGGCGCGCCCGACGCTGATCGTCACGGGGGCCTCGGGCTTCATGGGGCGGCACCTGCTCGACTCGCTCAAGAACGAATACCGCATCATCGGCATCGCGCGGCGGTCGCAGGCGCGTTCCGGCGCCCCCGTGCACCCGAACATCCGCTGGTACCAGGCGGACATCGGTGACGAACGCATGCTCGCGCACGTCTTCGCGGACATCGCCGCGACCGGAGGGGCCGACGTCTGCATCCACCTCGCGGCGCACTACGACTTCACGGGTGAGGACCATCCCGAGTACGAGCGAACGAACGTGAAGGGCACGCGCCACGTGCTCGAGGCGTGCCGCACGCTCGGCACCGTGAAGCACTTCGTGTTCTCGAGCTCCGTCGCCGCATGCAAGTTCCCCGCGCCCGGCCGCGCGCTCGACGAGTTGAGCCCGCCCGACGGCGAGCACATCTACGCACGCACGAAGCGCGCGGGCGAACAGATGCTCGCCGAGTACGACGACGCGTTCCGCTCCGTGATCGTGCGGTTCGCCGCGGCGTTCTCGGACTGGTGCGAGTACCCGCCGATGTTCAAGTTCATGAGCACGTGGCTCGGCTCGGCGTGGAACCGGCGGATGCTCGGCGGGCACGGGCGCTCCGCGATCCCGTACGTGCACGTGCACGAGATTCCGCCGTTCTTCCGCGCCCTGCTGCACCGGCTTCACGAGCTGCCGCGCCGGCAGGTGCTCATCTGCGGCGCCGATCGGGCGATCTCGCACCGCGAGCTGTTCGAGTGTGTCACCGAGCACTTCTTCGGCGTCAAGCGCAAGCCCGTGTTCATGCCGCGCGCGCTCTGCGGTCCCGGCATGCAGGTCATGGACCTCGTCGGCACGCTGCTCGGCGAACGGCCGTTCGAACGTCCGTGGATGGCGACGTACATCGACGAGGTGCTCGCGATCGATTCGACGCACACGCGGCGGCTCCTGCACTGGGGCACGCGGCCGCGGCTCGAGATCGTCCGCCGCATGCCGTTCCTGATCGAGAACCTCAAGCTCGAGCCGGGTGACTGGCTGCGCCGCAACCGTGCCGCGATGAAGCAGGTGCGCATGCGCGTGAACCTGCGCATCCACCGATTGCTCGAGGCGCACGAACAGGACATCGCCGAGGCCTATCAGGCCCGGCTCAAGGCGCCGGAGAACGCCCTGCGCTTCCCGAACTACCGCAGGCTCTCGGAGGAGGAGAGCGCGTGGAACCACCGCATGGTGCTGCGCAACCTCATGAACGCCGTTCGCACCCGCGAGCGCGCGGTGTTCATGGCGTACTGCCGCGACATCGCCGAAGCGCGCTTCGCCGCCGGCTTCTCGGCCGAGGAAGTGTGCGCCGCCCTCGAGGCGCTGAACGAGATCTGCAGCCGCGCGATCCTCGAGGACCCGGAGTCCGAGGGGCTGCAGGACCGCATCTACGAACACCTCACGATGACCATGCGCATCGGCGAGGACCAGGTGCAGGAGGTGTTCGAGGACCTCGAGACGGCCCGGCTCCACCGGGTCGAGGACGAGGCGACGGCAGCCGGCTGGCCGCCGGAGGCGTGAGCGCGACTCAGCGCCGCCGCGCAGCGGTCACGAGGAGCACGACCGCGAGCGCCATCGCCGCGTCGCCCACGAGCGAGACCGGCACGATCCACGGCTGCGGCCCGCGTGCGAGTTCGAGTCCGAGGAAGCACACCGCGGTCGTCTTCGCCATGAGCAGCACGGACACGCCGCGATGCCGCCACCACTCCATCGCGTAGGCGGCCGCGACGACGACGTGAAAGACGCCGACCTGCCGGGCGAAGAACAGGGGTGAGGCGCTGCCGAATCCGGTGAAAGCGAGCCCCCATTCCGGTGCGACCACGGCCGCCAGTCCGAGCGCCGCGCTGTGCAGCACGATCAGGGCGACGAGCGGACCGAGCAGGCGTTCGGGTTTCACGGCGTGCGTTCCCACCACAGGTCGGGTTCCTGCGGCACCGCGCGGGCCTTCGCGGGATACCCGGCCGCCTCGAGCTCGGCGAGCACGTCGGCGATGACGGTCTCGACCGCCGCGAGCACCGGCTCGCGCAGTCCCACGCGCATCTCGGTGTCCACGGGCACCACGCCGACGAGCAGCACCTCGCGCGGCGCGCGGCCGGCGAACTCGAGCGTGAGCAGCGTCTCCTTGAGACCGGGATCGTGCGGGCTCACGCGCTGCGGCGGCGGGTTCTTGAGGATCTCGTCACGCCGGTAGCGCTTCACCGTGCCCGCGGGAGAAGTCGAACCCACCGTGTCCACGAACACGAGCCTCTCGACGCCCGCGATGTGCGGCGTGAGGTCCCAGCCCGGCGTGCCGAGGTCCTGCACCGACACTTCCCGCGGGAACTCGTAGCGCGCCTGCAGCACGCGCATGACGTACGGCCCGACCGCGTCGTCCCCCATGAGGACGTTCCCGAGGCCGATGACGGCGACGCGGGGCGCCGGTGGTTCGACCGGCGCCCCGTCCATCGCAGGCCACGTCATGTTCAGCAGCCGCCTTCGCGCGTGCGCACCGTGGCGATCGTGTTGCCCTCGATGTCCTGCGTGTGGATTGCGCAGGCGAGGCAGGGATCGAACGAGTGCACCGTGCGCAGCACCTCGAGCGGACGCTCGGGATCGGCGACCGGGTTGCCCATGAGCGACGCCTCGTAGGGCCCCGGACGGCCCTGCTCGTCACGCGGGCCGGCGTTCCACGTCGTGGGCACGACCGCCTGGTAGTTCGCGATCTTGCCGCCCTTGATCACCGTCCAGTGCGACAGCGCACCGCGCGGCGCTTCGTGGAAACCGAAGCCGCGGATCTCGCCCGAGGGGAAGCTCGGGGCGTTGAACGTGGCGACGTCACCCTTGCCGATGTTCTCGACGAGATGGTGCCAGTGCTTGTCCGCGAGGTCGCACAGCATCGCGGCCCGCACCGCACGGCTCAGGTGACGCCCGAGCGTGCCGTGCAGCACGTCCGGCCCGAGCTTCGCCTTCGCGACGGCGCCGGCGGTGTTCAGCGCGTGGTCCGCCCACTTCTTCGTGAGCGCGTGGCCCTGCGCGTAGCCGACGAGCACCTGCGCGAGCGGCCCGACCTGCATGACCTTGTTCTGGAAGCGCGGCGACTTCACCCACGAGTACTTGCCGTCCGGCTTGAAGTCCGTGTAGTGCGGCTTCGTCTCGCCGTCGTAGGGGTGCAGCGCCTTGCTGCCCTCGTACCAGGAGTGGTGCGTGCCCTCGGTCACGTTGTCACGGAAGTACGGATCGCCGAACGCCGAGATCGGCTTCACGCCGCCGAGGTTGCCGTCGAAGATCGTGCCGCCGGGCAGGTCGAACTGCGTGCCCTTGGTGTCGAGCGGCAGGTCCGGCACGGCGAGGTAGTTCTTCACGCCCGCGCCGTAGGGGAGCCAGTCGGCGTACAGCGCACCGATCGCGCACACGTCCGGCAGGTAGACCTGCTCGATGAACGCCTTCATCTCGTCCAGCAGGCTCTTGATCTGGTAGAGCTTCGGCATGTTGAGCGCCGACTGGTTGTCGAGGTTGATCGGGTTCGAGACGCCGCCGACGGCGAGGTTCTGGATGTTCGGAGTCTTGCCGCCGAGGATCGCGACGACCTGGTTCGCGCGCCGCTGGTAGTCGAGCGCCTGCAGGTAGTGCGACACGGCGAGCAGGTTCACCTCGGGCGGGAGCTTCATCGCCGGGTGCCCCCAGTAGCCGTTCGTGAAGATGCCGAGTTGCCCTCCGGCCACGAACGAGCTGAGTTTCTCCTTCACGCCGGCGAGTTCGACGCGGCCGTTGCGCGGCCAGGGCGAAAGGCTCTCGGCGAGCGCCGAGGTCTTCGCCGGATCGGCCTTGAGCGCCGAGACGACGTCCACCCAGTCGAGCGCCGACAGGTGATAGAAGTGCACGATGTGATCGTGCAGCGCGTGCGCGATCACGATCAGGTTGCGGATGTACTGCGCGTTGAGCGGCACCTCGAGTTCGAGCGCGTTCTCGACGGCGCGCACCGACGTGATCGCGTGCACCGTCGTGCACACGCCGCAGAAGCGCTGCGTGAAGATCCACGCGTCGCGCGGGTCGCGTCCGAGCAGGATGAGTTCGATGCCGCGCCACATCTGGCCGGAGGCCCAGGCGTTCTTCACATGGCCGCCGTCCACGGAAACGTCGACGCGGAGGTGGCCCTCGATCCGGGTGACGGGGTCGATCGTGATGGTCGGGCTCATGCGTGGCTCCTCGAAGGCGCCGCGGGGACGCCGCTCAGTATCGGGAAGCGCTTGACGGCCGCGATGTAGAGCGCGACCTCGAGCGCGATGATGCCGAAGGTGATCAGCAGTTCGGGAACGGCGGGGAAGTACGACCACTGCGTGCCGGGCTGGAACGCCACGAGGTAGGTATTCACGCGGAACAGCGCGCCACCGGCGATCAGCAGCAGCGCCGAACGCACCTGCCACATCGGATTGCGCCGCATCGCGTCCGTCGCGAGCATGAGCGCGCCCGCCAGCTGCACGCCGATCTCCGCCACGAAGAACCAGCCGCGTCCCGAGAAGGCGAGCGGCAGCTTGCCGGCGATCGCCGCGTCACCGATCCGGAAGGCGACCCAGAACAGCGACACGCCCATCGCGACGCGGCCGATCGCGGCCACCATGTCGTCGTCGTGGTGCACGCCGAAGGCCCGGGCCGAAAACACCGATTCGATCACGACGATCGCGTAGCCGAGCATCAGGCAGTTCACGAGGAACAGGAACGGCAGCCACGGCGTGAACCACAGCGGATGCATGCGCGGCCCCGGCAGAAGCATCATCGTGCCGAGGGACGACTGGTGCATGGTCGGCAGCAGCAGGCCGAGCGCCAGGATCCAGACGGCGCCGCTCTCGAGCACCTTCAGCGTGTTGCGCGAGAAGGCGGCGAGTCCCGCGTTCGGGCTCTTCACCCATTTCTCGAGGAAGGCCGGCGCGAGTTCGGCGACGAGCACGAAGTTGTACAGCATCACGCAGAGCGCGACTTCGAGCTGCGGCGAATGCGACCAGCGCCAGAAGAAGATCGGCACCTTCCAGAGGTCCCAGAACCGGCCGAGGTCGCAGGCCACCGCGATCACCGCGAGGCCGTACCCGAGCAGGCTCGTGAGCACCGCCGGACGCACGAGCGGGTGGTAGCGCCCCTTGTTGAGGATGTACACGAGCAGCGCGACCGCGTATCCGCCGCAGCCGAGCGCCGTGCCGACCACCACGTCGATGGCGATCCACACGCCCCAGGGGTAGCCGTTGTTGAGCGCCGAGACGCTGCCGATGCCGTTCACGAAGCGCCACGCGAGCGTGAGCGCGCCGAGCACGACGACCGCGAGCAGCCAGCGGTAGGCGGGGGTCAGGAGCGGTCCGCCGACCTCGCGATGTTCCAGAGCGTGGGTAGTCACGAGCGGCCTCCCTTCGCGGCGTCGCCGGATTCGGCGGACTTCTTGTTCTTCATCACCATGGCCGCGAGCGCGCCGTAGAGCGCGAGCGGCGCGATGAAGCCGCGGTAGATGCCTTCCTGCACCGTGTACGCGACATCCGGCGCCGGCCGGTCGCCGAACTCGGGCAGGCCGATCTTGGTGAAGGGCACGTGCGAGAGGTAGAGCACCTGCGTCCCGCCGAGTTCCTTCTCGCCGTACACGCGGCCCTGGTAGTACTTGTTCGGGCTCTCCGCGATGCGGCGATGGGCTTCCGCGAGCAGTTCCTCGCGGCGGCCGTAGATGACCGCGGAGCGCGGGCAGACTTCGCAGCACGCCGGGCCCTGGCCCTTCGGGTAGCGCGTGAAGCCGTCCGCGCCGGCGACCGCCGCGTCCTTCACGCGGTGACGGCACAGCTCGCACTTCACGATCTTCGGGAGCCGCTTGTCGAACTCGAACTTCGGCACGTTGAACGGGCACGCCATCTGGCAGTAGCGGCAGCCCACGCACCACTGCGGGTCGTACTCGACCACACCGGTGCGTTCGTTCTTGTGCAGCGAGTGCAGCATGCACGCGCTCGCGCAGCCCGGGTCGATGCAGTGCATGCACTGCGACTTGACGAACGACTGCTGCTCGCCGTCCTGGCAGAACTTGATGATGTTCTTCGTGCGGCCGTTCAGGTCCACCGGCGCGAGATGCAGGTTGCCGGGAGCGCCCGAGCGGTCGGGTTCGAGTCCGTTCGCATCGGCACAGGCGAACACGCAGGCCTTGCATCCGATGCAGCGCGTGGTGTCGTAGAGCATGCCGACCGCTTCCGCGGGAGCGCGCTTGCGTTCGCGGGCGATCGCCGGCACCGCGGAGGCGGCGGTCGAGACCGCCGCGGCCGCGATGACCTTGAGGACGGACCGACGGGTGACTTTCATCGTCAGTCCTCCTTGCGCTTCTCTTCGGGCTTGTTGCCCAGCTTGCCCGAAGCTGCCCAGCCCGCGCCGAGCAGCGCGCCCGCGACGGCACCCGCGATGCCGGTGGCGACCGGGCTCACCTTGCCCTGCTTCGCGCCGACGGCGGGGTAGGTGTCGGGAGGAGTCGGGCGGTCGATCGGCACCGTCTCGTGCAGCGGAATGCGGAACCCGACCGCCTTCTCGGTGCAGCCGAAGCACGGGTGGCCGACGCCGATCGGCCACGCGTCCACGTCGCCGAAGCGCATGGTCGAGCAGCTCGCCTTTGTCGCCGGGCCCTTGCAGCCGAGCTTGTAGAGGCAGTAGCCGAGCCGATGACCTTCGTCACCGAACTGCTGCGCGAAGCGTCCCGCGTCGAAGTGCGGGCGGCGCGGGCAGTCCTCGTGAATCGTGCGCGCGTAGGCGAACAGCGGACGGCCCTTGTCGTCGAGCGCCGGCAGCGTGCCGAACGTGACGAACTGCAGCACCGTACCGAGGAAGATGTAGGGATTCGCCGGACAGCCGGGGAGCGTCACGACCTTCTTGTCCGTGAGCACCATGGGTGCGCCGGTGGCGCCGGTCGGGTTCGGGTCGGCCGACGGCACGCCGCCCCACGAGGCGCACGAACCCAGCGCGATGATCGCGGCCGCGTTCTCGGAGCACTTCTTCGCCAGCTCGAGCGCGGTCTTGTTCCCGATCTTGCAGTAGATCCCACCGTCCTTCGTGGGGATCGCGCCCTCGATCACGAGCACGTACTTGCCGGCGTTCGCCTTCATGGCCGCTTCGAGCGCGGCTTCGGCCTGGTGCCCGGCGGCGGCGAAGAGCGTCTCGTGGTAATCCAACGAAACGAGATCGAGGATCAGGTCCTCGATCTCGGGATGGTGCGAACGCAGGAGGGACTCGGTGCAGCCCGTGCATTCCTGGAAGTGAAGCCAGATGACCGACGGCTTCAGGCCCTTGCTCGCGGCCTGGACGATCTTCGGCACCATCGTGCCGGAGATACCCACGGCCGCGGCCGCCATCGTGACGATCTTGAGGAAGTCCCGGCGCTGAAGCGTCCGTGCATAGCGTGCTCCGCCGCCGTGCGGCGTGAAGTCCGTGGTCATGGGAGGTGTCCTCCATGAGCCGCGACCGTTCCCAACAAGCGAACGCGGATCGTGCTGCCTGCTGCTCGGGCACGTGCACACGCCGACGTCCTCACGTGACGCCGCCGTGAAATGCATGCGCACTTTCGGTTGACGACGACGAGACCGTAGACAAGACGTTGTGTGCTCCGATATGGGCCAAAAGGCGACGTGCTGCGGCGGGAGAAGTTGCCGCAAAGCGAAGCGGCGGACGCCCGAAGGCGCCCGCCGCGAACGATGAAGCCCGACTTCAGGGCTTCAACTTCTTCATGTCGATCACGAACCGATACTTCACGTCGCTCTTGAGCATGCGCTCGTACGCCTGGTTCACGTACGACGGCGCGATCAGCTCGATCTCGGACACGATGCCGTGCTCGGCGCAGTAGTCGAGCATCTGCTGGGTCTCGCGGATGCCGCCGATGAGCGAGCCCGTGAGGTGCTTGCGTCCGAAGATGAGGTTGGACGCGACGACCGGGTGCGGGTCCTGCGGCGCCCCGACGAGCGACATCGTGCCGCCGCGCTTGAGCAGTTGCAGGTAGGCGTTCAGGTCGTGCACGGCCGAGACCGTGTCGAGGATGAAGTCGAACGTGCCGAGGTGCTTCGCCATCTCGGCGGCGTTCGTGGACACCACGAGTTCCTTCGCGCCGAGCTTCAGCGCCGACTCGCGCTTGGCGCCGGTCGTCGAGAACACGACGACGTCCGCGCCCATCGCGACCGCGAACTTGACGCCCATGTGCCCGAGCCCGCCGAGTCCGACGATGCCGACCTTCTGCCCGGGGCGCAGGTTCGCGCGCTTGAGCGGGGAATACGTCGTGATGCCGGCACAGAGCAGGGGAGCCGCCGCCGCGGGATCGAGTTCGGACGACAGCCGCAGCACGAACGCCTCGTCCACGACGATGCTCTCGGAGTAGCCGCCGTGGGTGACGCCGCCGATGTGCGCGTCGGGCGAGTTGTACGTGAACACCGCGGGCGCCGCGCAGAACTGTTCGAGCCCTTCGCGGCACGCGTCACACGTGCGGCACGAGTCCACCATGCAGCCGACGGCCGCCATGTCGCCGACGCGAAACTTGCTCACCGCGGATCCCACGTGCGTCACGTGGCCGACCATCTCGTGGCCGGGCACGCAGGGATAGACGGTCGGGCCGGTGTTGTTCCACTCGTCGCGCGCCTGGTGCAGGTCGGAGTGGCAGATGCCGCAGAAGAGGATCTCGATGCGCACGTCCGTGGGCAGCGGCTCCCGGCGGCGGATGGTGGTGGGAGCGAACGGCTGGGTGGCGCTGGGAACGGCGAGTGCGCGCGCTTCGTAGGTCGGGACGCTGCCGGCGGTCACCGGCGAGGCGTTCGTGGTTTCGGACATGGGTGCACCTCCTGTGTGGGAGAGACCGTAGTCCAACGCCCCGGCGGCGTCATGGGCAAGACGCGCCAATCTCGGGGCAGAACGCGCCAGCCTCCGCCGGCGGGGCGACCGCCACTCATCAGGGTGGCGGCCGGAGGCGCGTCCGAGCTCGACTCGCGATTCACCGTCCGTACTGCTCGTCGGTCACGTGTTCGAGCCAATCCACCGTCTTGCCATCGAGCGCTTCGTGCACCGCGACGTGCGTCATCGCGGTCGCGGGCGAGGCACCGTGCCAATGCTTTTCACCGGGCGAGAACGTCACGACGTCACCCGGGCGCAGTTCCTCGATCGGGCCGCCCCACGACTGCGCGCGCCCGAGCCCGGCTGTCACGATCAGCGTCTGCCCGAGCGGATGCGTGTGCCACGCGGTCCGCGCGCCGGGCTCGAAGGTCACGCTCGCCGCGTTCACTCGCGAGGGTTCCTTGGCCTGCAGGAGCGGATCGATCCGCACGGGGCCCGTGAAGTAGTCGGTGGAGCCCTTTCCGGAAGGCTGGCTTCCGTTTCGATTGAGGTCCATGTGCGTGATGCCTCCTGTGGCGAGTGCCCGATGTCTCCGGTGATCCGTCCACGCGGCGGGCGCGCAGACTAGCCCGATCGCTTCCACCCGTGGACCCGAAATGACAAGAATGGCGTCCGGCCGAGATAGTCCTCGCGGACTTCGTTCGCCAGCCGTACGATGTCGGCTCGGTGATGAAGAGGAGCCAGGTGAAGTGGCGAGGCCACTGCCGCTCCTCTCCGCACACCCCGGCTCCCCCTCCGGACTCTGGCACACCGACGCTGCATCTTCTCCGCCAACGCGGAGCGCATCCGGTGACGGGTCTCACTGTTCGTGCCCCAGCCGCCGCGCATCGCCCCACGATTCCGTTTCCGACCTTCGGAACTGCCGTCAGGAAGCGGGGAAGGGCCTCTCGAGAACTGGTGGGTCCCATATGAATCGACCGCTCCTGGTGTTCTCCGCCACGCTTTGCCTGATGGGCGCCCTGCTGACCACGACGGCCGTCACGGCTGCAAACCTGCTCACGAACGGTGACTTCGAAACCGGCACGCTCGCCCCGTGGGCGGGAGTCGGTGGCCTCGGCCCGAACGCGACGATCACCGTTCAGTCGCCGGACAACGGTCCGACGTTGCCGGGCACGCACAGCGCCTTCCTCGACAATCGCGCCGAAGCGAACGGCCTCACGATGGCGCAGACGACGGCCCTCGGGACTGCAGTCCCCGGCACGGTCTTCTACTCGTACGACCTCAAGCTCGGCACCGCTCAGAACGGTGGCGTGTTCTTCGTGGAGATCTTCGCGCAGAACGCCGTCGGCGCCGTGATCGGCAACGCGGGCCTGCAGGGCAACTACACGCCGGCCGGCTGGACGCATTTCAGCGGCTCGTTCGTCGCCCCGGCGAACACCGATCACCTGACGATCCAGTTCGAAGCGCCGACCGGCGCCGTGTTCGGCAGCGTGTCGTCGATGTCCGTGGACAACGTGAACCTCAATCAGGGTGCGCTCACGTCCGCGAGCACCTCGACCTGGGGACGCGTGAAGAGCCTGTACCGGTAGGATCCCGTCTCGAAGCGTCGCACGGCCACCTCCGCGAGGAGGTGGCCGTGCCTGCTTCACCGGTTCCGCGCCCTGGATGCCAGGCCGGGCGCCTCTCGTTCGCTCGTCACGGCGAAGCCGAACCGCCGCGGCACCGGGCCGGAAGCCCGATGACTCGAACGTGCGAGTCGTCTAGGGTCCGGATTCCCGAAGCGGAGTCCGCACGCCGTCACCTGTGGGGAGGTGCTCGATGAAGAAGTCCGAAGTCGTCGGCTCGCCGTCGGCGATGATCGACGGTCGCATCGCCGAACTGAACGATTGGCGTGGCGACATGCTCGCGAAGGTGCGCGCCGTGATCCGCAGGGCGGACCCCGCGATCGTCGAAGAGTGGAAGTGGAACGTTCCCGTGTGGTCTTGCGACGGGATCCTGTGCACGGGCGAGACCTACAAGGCGGCGGTGAAGCTCACGTTCGCGAAGGGTGCAGCGCTCGAGGACCCGAAGGGACTTTTCAACTCGAGCCTCGAGGGCGCGACACGGCGCGCGCTCGACCTGCACGAGGGCGACAAGGTGGACGCCGCGGGGCTCACCGCGCTCGTGCGCGAAGCGGTGGCGCTGAACCGGGCGGGGAAGAGCGTCGCGAAATCGCCGAAGGCGACGCCGGCCGCGAAGAAATCCACGAAGCGGCCGGGGCGGCGCTGAACCCTTCGTCGCCTCACCGCGCCGAAACACACGTGAAGACTCTCCTCGTGTAGATTGGGCCCCATGTCACTCGAACCCGGTACCCGGATCGGTCCCTACGAAATCGTCGCACCGCTCGGGCAGGGCGGCATGGGTGACGTCTATCGCGCGCGTGACACGCGGCTCGGCCGCGAGATCGCGATCAAGACGCTGCCCGCCGACGTCGCCGCGGATCCCGAGCGCCGCGCCCGCTTCGAGACCGAAGCGCGGGCCGTCGCCGCGCTCTCGCATCCGAACATCCTCGCCATTCACGACGTCGGGGAGGAAGGCGGCGTCACGTTCACGGTCGCCGAACTGGTCGAAGGGCAAACACTGCGCGAACGACTCGCCGACGGCCCGCTCGCGCCGACCCGCGCCGCCACACTTGCGGCGCAGATCGCGCAGGGCCTCGCCGCCGCGCACGACCGCGGCATCGTCCACCGCGACCTCAAGCCCGAGAACGTCATGGTCATGCCCGACGGGCGTGCCAAGATTCTCGACTTCGGGCTCGCCCGCCGCGACGAACCGATGTCCGCGGGTTCACGCTCGCTCGCGCCGACGGTCGCGGCCTCGACCCAACCCGGCACGGTGATGGGCACGGTCGGCTACATGGCGCCCGAACAGGTGCGTGGCCAGGTCGTGGACGCGCGCGCCGATCTGTTCGCGCTCGGCATCGTGCTGCACGAGATGCTCGCGGGTCGCGCGCCGTTCCTGCGCGAGTCCGCGGCCGACACGATGAGTGCGATCCTGCGCGAGGATCCCGCCCCGCTCTCGCTCTGCGCGTCCGAGACGCCGCCCGCGCTCCAGCGCATCGTGGAGCGCTGTCTCGAGAAGCAACCCGCCGCGCGGTTCCGCACGGCGGCCGACCTCGCCTTCGCGCTCGAATCGCTCGCGCACGGCAGCACGAGCGGCGCGCAGGCCGTCGTCGAATCGCGCGCGTCGTCGCCGCGCTTCCAGCGGCTCACGTACCGGAACGGCCACATCAGCGCCGCGCGTTTCACACCCGACGGCGCTTCGGTGGTGTTCGGCGCAACGTGGGACGGCCGGCCGTTCGAGGTCTTCACGTCACGTATCGGAAGCGCCGATTCGCGCGGGCTCGGCCTGCCTGCGGGCAGCCTGCTCGCGATGTCCACGGCGGGAGAGATGGCGCTCTCGATCGGTTTCCATCACCGCTCGTGGATGCAGCCGATCGGCACGCTCGCGCGCGCCTCGCTCGCCGGTGGCGGTGTGCGGCCGCTGCAGAAGGACGTGATCGCCGCGGACTGGTCGCCGGACGGGAAGTCCATGGCCGTGATCCGCTTCCGCGGCAACGACTGCGTGCTCGAGTACCCGCCCGGCAAGACGCTCTTCCACAGCGAGGGCTGGCTCAACCGCTGCCGGGTCTCTCCGGACGGTCACCGCGTCGCGTTCGCGAATCACGTTCGCACCGGCGAGGGTGAGGCGGAGCTCCGTGTCGTGGACCGCGACGGCCAGGTGACCACGCTGCAGCGCGACATCATCAACTTGAGCGGCGTCGCGTGGTCGCCTTCCGGTGACCGCATCTGGTGCTCCGGACTCGACCCCGCCAATCGCCACGGTATCTGGAGCGTCGGGCTCGACGGCACCGTGCGCGACGTGCTCATGACCGCGACACGCATCTCGCTGCACGACCTGCGCCCGGACGGCCGAGCGCTCGTGAGCATGGACGAACTGCGCACGAGCATCTCGATGTCCGATTCCGCCGACTCACCCGAAGTGGATCTCGCGTGGTTCGACGGATCGACGGTCTGCAACTTCAGCGCGGACGGCGCGCAACTGCTGTTCACCGAGGTGGCCGAGGCCGAGAACCCGCACTACGCGACGTATCTTCGCGACCTGGACGGCTCGCCCGCGGTCCGGCTCGGTGAGGGCGTGGGCCGCGCGGTCTCGCCGGACGGCGAGTGGGTGCTCGCGATCACACACACCGGCCGCGCCGGTGCGGTGCTCTATCCCACCGGATTCGGGGAAGCGCGCGAGCTGGAGTTCGACGGCACGGGCACACTCCTCTGGGCCACCTTCGCTCGCGACGGCGCTCATCTCTTTCACGTGTCGCAGCGAGCCGGCGAAACGCCGGCGCTCTACCGATCCACACTCGAGGGCGGCACGTCCGAGAAGCTCTGGGACCAGCCGATACGGTTCGAGCGCTTCATCGGCGCACCCGTGTCACCCGATGGCGAACGCGTGGCGTTACAGGCCCTGGACGGCAAGGCGTTCGAACTGTCCTGGCGCACAGGGGAGACACGCCCCATTCCCGGCTTCGGCGCGAACGAAATCGCGGTCAGCTACGACACCACGGACGGCGCTCTCTTCGTGTGCAACGACGATCCATTCGCGCGCGTGCTCGTGAAACTCGATCTCGCGACGGGAACACGGACGCCGTGGCGTGCGCTGCGCCTGCCGGACTCGCGCGGCGTGGTCTACGTCGGCACGCCGCTGGTCGCGCCGAACGGCTCACGGCTGGCTTACACGTATCTCCGCATCCTCAACAACCTGTACGTGGTCGAGGGACTGGGAGAGTAGGGCCGCACGGGCAGGACGCTGCCCGCCAGCGCGTTGCCGTCTTCGGCTCGCGCGAAGCGCGAGATGCGACCGCCCTCTCGGGAGCGAGCCACTCTTCTAATTGGGCGCGGCACACAGGCCGAGTCGCCGGAATCCTCGCGGCGAACACGTATCTGCCAGGGGCCGGCGCCCACCTCTTCGTGCGCACGACCGTCGCGGGCACCACCGCCCGCCTCACATCCGGCGGAGGAGTCATGAGCACACGCTTCAAGCTCGAGGTGAACCTCGACAGCGAAGGTATCGCCAGCGTCGAGGATCTCGCGCACGCCCTGCGCCAGGCCGCCGACCAGCTCGTGCGGTCCTGCGGCACCGACTGCGAGTTCACGCCGAAATGCACGAAGTGCTGGAGCGATCTGCCGCTGGTGGACGCTCGAGGCACCAGGATCGGGACGGGCACCATCCTCGTGGATTAACCTGCCCGACAGATCCGACCTCTCTTCGGAACTGCGACGACCCCGAGCGGTGTCATTCGCGCCCGGCGCGCCCGATCGAAATCCCCCCTTCGACCGGCAGCGCGGGCGAAACGAAGGGAGTGTGTCATGTACTCGAGCCGCGTCACGTCCGCAGCACTCGCGCTGCTGTTCCTGCTCGTCACGCCACTGCGCGCCTCCGCCATCGTCACGGTGTATTTCAGCCCGGACCAGGTCGCGACGCTCGTGAACTCCGGCGTCACTTCGGACGAGATCACCTGCGCCGGTTACTCGTTCACGTACACCCGCGACAAGCTCTTCACGGGCGGCACGGGAACCGTGATCGGCCGGCCGGTGCGCGTCGCGTGGCCCGCCGGCATCGAGGCCCAGTACGTCACCGCCGGGCCCAATCCGACCCGGGCGCAGATCACCGTGAAGCGCGTGGACGGCGCCGTGTTCGCGCTCACGTCCTTCACCGCGAAGCTGCTCGCGAATGCCGGCGCGGGGAGAGCGATCGAGATCGTCCCCCTGCTGGGCGGCCAGGAAGTGTTCAACGACCCGTTCTACTTCGACGTCAGCGGAAACGCGGGGAACAGCTTCTCGTACGACACGACGCCGAATCCGTGGGGCTGCACGGCACCGCTCACCGGCTACGACGAATACCGAATCGGGCTCACGCTCGACTACGCCCTCACGGCGCTCACGCTGACCGACGACTCCGCGCCACTGGGTGTCGAACCGGGGCCCGCCGGCGCGCACACGAGCAGCATGTCTCTGTCGCCGAACCCGGCGAACGGGCCGGTCCGCATCGCCGACGCGCGTGGCGCCGCCGCGGCCCGCGGACGGCTCGCCGTCTACACCGCGACCGGCGCCCGCGTGCGCACGCTCGCGTGCGATGCTTCGGGCGTCGCGACCTGGAACCTCGAGGACGAGAGCGGCCGCGCCGTCGCGGCGGGCCTGTACTTCGTCCGGCGAGAAGGCTCGACGCGGCCGGAGGACGTGCGTCGCGTGGTCGTGATGCGCTGAAGCGCCGAAGCGCCGTGCAGCCGGAGGCCTGCTCGAACGACTGTCGGGCAGCCTCGGGCTGGGCTAACGTACCGGCATGCACTCCGCATCGATCCCACTCCGCAAGACTTGGCGCCTGACGCCGCGCCCCGCTTCCGGGGTTCGGAGCATCGGCCTCCTGACGCTCGCGATGTTTGCCGTGCTCGTCCGTCCGGCGCCCGCGGCCGCGGCGAGTCGCTCCACCTCCGACACGCTCACCGTCGTGACGATCAACCTCTGGCACGACCAGCACGACTGGCCGAAGCGCCTCGCGGTGATCCTCGCCGAACTGCGGCGGCTGAAACCCGACGCCGTGCTGCTGCAGGAAGTGCTGCAGCACGCGACGCTGCGCAACCAGGCCGAGACGCTCGGGGACAGCCTGGGCTTCCAGGTGCAGTTCGCGTCCGTGGACGGCCCCGAGCGCACGAAGCGCTACGGCAACGCGATCTTGACGCCGCACCGCGTGCTGGTGGGCGAGCAGCGCAATCTCGCACCCGCGGACGATTACCGCGCGGTCGCGCACGTGCGATTCGCGTGGCGTGGGCGAGAGGTGGACGCGTACGCGACACACCTGCACCACACGAAGGAAGGCGGCGCGATCCGCGCGACGCAGATCCGCCACCTGATCGCCTACGTGGATTCGACGCGCGGCCGGGGCCCCGTCGTGGTCGGCGGCGACTTCAACTGCGAACTGGGCACGCCCGAACTCGCTCTCATGACCGTGCGCTACCGTGACGTGTTCCGCGCCATTCATCCGGATGCGACACGAGAGGAAGCCGCGACTTACAACCCGCTCTTCGAGCCGAACGTCGGAGTGATCGACCACGTGTTCGTGGAGGCTTCACCGAAGCGCAAGCTCACACCGGTCGCGTGCGAGGTGATCTTCCGCACTCCGGCGGCCGACAGCGTCTGGGCCTCGGACCACTTCGGTGTCGTGGCGAAAGTCGTCTGCCGCTGAGCGCGTCAGCACACCTTCACCCCGGAGCGTGAATGTTCGGAGCAGACTCGATCGCGGTCGTGGCGATCGTCGCGCAGAGCCTCGTGACCAGCCCTCGCGCACTCACGTCGTTCGTGCCCCCTGCGTTCCTGCGGGCTCTGCCGTGCACCGACGCGTTCCCGGGACAGAACGAGGTGTACGGAGTCGCCGCGACGCCCGGCGGCGGTGCGTTCGTCAGCGACTACCGCGGCTCGCGCATCTTCCGCTACGACCTGCACGGCAACGTCCTCGCCCAGTGGGGCGCGAACGGATCCGGGCCGGGCGAGTTCGTCGCGCCGCACGGCATCGCCGTGAGCACGAGCGGCGAAGTGTTCGTCGCAGACACGGACAACAACCGCATCCAGGTGTTCACGACTTCCGGCGCGTTGCTCCGTCAGTTCGGCGACTGGGGGCTCGGTCCGGGCGGCTACCGATCCCCGACGTACCTCTGCCTGATACCGGACGGCACGCTGCTGGTCTCGGATTCGCAGAACCACCGCGTCCAGGAGGTGCAGCTCGACGGCACCCCGATTCGCGCGTGGGGGAGTGCGGGCACGCTGCCGGGCCAGTTCGCCGGCCCGCGCGGCATCGCCCTCGCTCCGGCCGGCGACGTCTACGTGTGCGACGAAGCGAACCGGCGCGTGCAGGTGTTCTCGCGGACCGGCACGTACGTCCGATCGTGGTCGGTGCAGCGTTCCGGGAACTACCGCACGGCCGTCCCGCGCGGCATCCTGATCGACGAACTCGGCTTCGTGCAGGTGGCCGACCGCGCCAACCACTGCATCTCCGTCTACACGCTCGACGGCTCGTTCCTCGGCGCCTGGGGCGACAGCGGCGTCATGCCCGGTTCGCTGCAGGCACCGAACGAGATCAGCACGGACCGTCAGGGCGCCTTCTACGTCGGGCAGGCCAGTTGCGACGTGCAGGTGTTCGCACGCGACGGCGCCACGGCGGGAAGGCGCACGACCTGGGGCGCCACGAAGACCGGGTGGGCACGGTAGGCCCGCACCGTCCTCACGGCGCCGGAACCGGCTCGCCCAGCAGCTTCGCGCGGATGAGCGCGACCGGGATCGAGCCCTCGGCGAGCACGGCGTCGTGGAACGCGCGCTCGCTGTAGGCAGCGCCCATCTTCCGCTGGTAGTCCCGGCGCAGTTCCATCAGTTGCGACTTGCCCGTGAAGTAGGCGATGAGCTGCGCGGGCCAGTGGATGGAACGCATGACGTCCTCGTCCACGCGGGCCTTGCCGGGCTCGGTGCCGCGCTTCCAGTCGGCGGCCTGCTGCAGCGTCCACTCGCCGCGTTCGATGTTCACGTCGTACACGACGCGCCGGATGCGCGCGCGGTAGGAGCCGAGCATGCGGTACTCCGCGAGCGGCGAGTCGCCGTGCCCGCCCGCGGCCCAGAACACTTCCTCGGCGTACAGCGCCCAACCCTCGACGAGGCAGTTGTCCTGCAGGATCCAGCGAATCGGATTCGGGTTCAGGCGGCAGATGGACAACTGCAGGTGGTGCCCCGGCACGCCCTCGTGCGCGGCGTAGGGACCCATGCCCGTCTCGCGGAACCCTCGTGCGACCGCGATGCGTCCGGCCTTCCGCTCGAGCGTCCACGACGTGTCCAGGTGCTCGACGTTCCACCAGCCGACGTTCGACCGGCCGACCGGAGGGGGTGGGTTCATGCTTCCGCCGTCACCGGTGAGCGGGATCATCGCCTCGGGCGTCGGGCGCGCATGGATGGGCCCGACCGACGCGGGCACGGTGACGAGATCGTGCGTGTCGAGGAACTCACGCTGCGTGCGAGTGATGTCGTCGTAGATCGCGAGCAGTTTCTGCTGGTCGAGCGTCGAGGCGAGCGCGCGCTGCGCTTCGGTGGGCACAGGCGCCGGTGGAACTTCGGCATTCGGGCTGATGCGCGCCTTGATCCCGGTCATCGCGGCGTCGGTGAGCGCCAGTTCCGCGTTCGCTCGTTCCAGCAGCCGGTCGGCATTCCACGGCAGGAGCAGCGCGCGCTCGAGGCGCTTCTCGTAGCGTTCGCGTCCGATGACCTCGTAATCCCGCAGGCCGGTGAGCGCGGTCAGCTCGCTCACGTACGACGTGAGCGCGGTGATCGCCTCATCCCGCTCCGTGCTCGCCGCGTCGCGCCGCAGCACCGCGAGAATGCCGTCGGCGACGCCGGTCGCGGTCGTCACGTCACGGGCGGTCGGATGCTGCACGACCGTGCGCATCTCGGCGACCATTCCGGGAATGCCCCGGGCCAGGCCCAGACGGATGTCCCCACGTTCTGGCGCGTAGGTGACCAGCGCGATGAACGTGTTCGCCAGCGGTTCGAGCCACGCCGCCGGCCGGTGCACGAAGAGTCGCTCGTCCGCGAGCTGCAGCCGGGCCTCTTCGGCGTTCGCCACGATCCAGCGCCAGTCCACCTGGCGGTCCACGGTCCAGGTCCGCCACGGCATCGCGCGCAGCGCCGCGAGGTCGCGGTCGAGGCGGGCGATGCGGACCGCCACGGTATCGGGCGCGAACGACGGGATGCGGCGCCCGTCCTCGAAGAGGCCCGTGTTGGCGGCGCCGCTCGGGTCGATGGCGAACCGCAGCGCGATCACGTCCTTGGCGACCGCGACGAAGGCGGGTGTGCCGGGAAAGCGCAAGCTCGCGAGCGTGGCGCCCGGCGCGTAGGCGGTGGTCACAGGCGTCGCGTGCTTCGCGCGCGGCGAGGCGGCTTCGGAGGGGAGCGAGGCGAGAGCGGCGAGCGTGGCCGCGACGAGGACCAGCGAACGAGCAGGCATGCGCAGGACTGTAGCGGTCCGCTCGGGATCGGACCAGAGCCGGTCGAGAGACGGCGCGCCGCGTAAGCCCTCCCTGATCCCTCGTTCGTTCCGATCAATGACCGGGATCGCATCCGCGCATCCCATGTCTCGTCGAAGCGTGCGCGAGGGCGTCGGGCACTCTGCGCGCGGCGACGGCCGAGACGATGGCGGCCACGAGACCGCCGGGTTTCGATTGACGCAACTCCGTTCGGCCTCATCGCACGGGTGGCCGCCGCGATCCGAATCGGAACCCGTTCGACCCGATTTCGTCCGCGCGAACGGCATTCCATTCTTCCGAATGCCGGAGTTCATGGCCTAGCATTCACGACTCGCGCCTTCCCCCGACCGACTATCACCCCACGGAGACCCGTGTCATGGGATCGCTTGGCCGCTTCACATCTGCTGCCCTGCTCCTCGCTTCGTGCCTCACGACCACGGCCACCGCGCAGACGATCACCTTCGAGACGCTGCCGAACGGCTCGCCGACCACCGACCAGCTGCTGATCAACACGCAGTACGCGCCCTATGGAGTGACGTTCACATTGCTCGATCGGACGACCGGCCTCCCTGCCGGGTCCCCACGCATCGCGAAAGCTGGCGCCCCGCGCACGGCGTTCGAAGGCTGCACGGACGTGGACACGCCGATCCCGAACATGGGGCTGGGGTCGAGCTTCCTCACGGACGACGCGGCTCTCACCGTGCCGGCCGACCTCCGCATCGACTACGCGACCGCGGTTTCCCAGGCCTCGGGAGTGATCATCGACATCGACTGCCGCAACGCGGGCGGACCGCCCTGCGAACAGTGGACGGTCACCGCCTACGACGTCGCCGGTGTGCCGCTCCAGACGATCGTGATCGACGCGCAGCAGGGTGCGCCGAACGCCGGCTGCATCTCGCCCGAGGCGGGCCCGGGTGACGCGAAGCCGGTGGGCTGGTCGTTCTCGATGGGCAGCCCCGTCATACGCAGCATCGTGCTGCGTTACACCGGCGCGGCGACGGACGTGGGGCTCGCGTTCGACAACTTCTCCGTCGCGAACCTGCCCGGGCCGCCGGACCCCGTGATCTTCACGACCGCGGACACCGTGTGCATGGGTGAGTACGTGGACCTGACCGCGTCCGTCGCGGGCGGACTGCCGCCGTACAGCTATCAGTGGCAGCAGGAGACCGCGCCGGGTTCGTGGACGAACCTCGGCACGTCGCAGGTGCAGACCGTGCATCCGGCTGCCAGCACGCGCTACCGCGTGATCGTGTCCGAGGGCATGGGGTACCAGATTCCGAGTTCCCCGCGCACGCTGATCGTGAGCCCCGGCGACCCGCTGTGCACGACCACCCTGCTCGTGAGCAGCGGCACGAACGATCGCGTGCTGCGTTACCGCTTTCGCGGCGGTGCGCCCGAAGTGCTCGTGGCCTCCGGCGCCGGCGGACTCAACGGCCCCTCCGGGCTCGTTTGCCGTCCCGACGGCAACGTCTATGTCGTCAGCCAGCAGACGAACCAGGTGCTGCGGTACGACGCGATGTCCGGAGCATCGGGCGGGGTGTTCGTCGCCGCGGGAAGCGGCGGCCTGAACACTCCCGTCGACATCGCGGCCGGATCCGACGGAAACCTGTACGTGGCGTCGTACTCCACGGACCAGGTCCTGCGGTACAGCGGCATGGACGGATCGTTCCTCGATGTCTTCGTTCCCGCGACGGCCGGCCTCAATGGCCCGACGGGATTGACGTTCGGCCCCGACGGCCATCTCTACGTGGCGAGCCGCGACGGGGACAAGGTCCTGCGCTTCGACGGCGCGACCGGCGCCTCGCTCGGCACGTTCGTCACGGCCGCGAGCGGCGGCCTCGATGCTCCGCGTGGCATCAGCTTCGGGCCCGACGGCCACCTCTACGTGGGCGAGGAGGTGCACGACAGCGTGCGCCGCTACGACGGCGCCACCGGCGCGCCGCTCGGCGTGTTCGTCGCGGCGGGTGCGGGCGGGCTCGACCGCGCGAACGACGTCGCCTTCGGGCCCGACGGCAATCTCTACGTGGCCAGCTACAACTCGAACCGCGTGCTCGTGTTCGACGGCGCCACGGGCACATTCCTGCGCGAGCTGCCCTCGACCGGGCTCAACGGTCCGTCGTGGCTCGCGGTCGGTTGCGGCGCCAACCTCCTCGGTGCGGACGGCGAAGGGGCGCAGGGCCCGCGGATCGCACTCGCGCCCGGCTCGCCGAACCCGTTCCGCCGGCGCACGACGGTCGAGTTCACGCTGCCGGTGGCCGGCCACGCTTCGATCGCGGTCATGGACGTCTCCGGCCGCGTCGTGAAGACGCTGGCGGACGCTCCGTTCACGGCGGGACGGCATTCGCTCGCGTGGGATGCGCGCGGCGCCGACGGCCGCCCCGTCGGACCCGGCGTCTACTTCGTGCGAGTGAAGCAGGGCGCCGAGCTTCGCGCCCAGAAACTGCTGCTCGTGAGGTGACTCGGATGGGCGCCAGAACTTCCGCATGAAGCTCCCTGCGCCCTCCGGAACGACGACGGGCCCCGGCACTCGCCGGGGCCCGTTCGCGTTTGGTGTCGGCTTTCGAGACGAGCTACCGGAGCAGCGACACGCGGATCGTGCGGTTGAACGAGCCCGCCCGGAACCGCGCGAAGTACACGCCGTTCGCGAGCGAGCGATCGCCGTCACCGCGGCCGTCCCAGTCGAGCGTGTACGTGCCCGCCGCGCGCGAGCCGCTCGCCAGCGTGCGCACGCGCTGCCCCGTCACGTCGTACAGCTCGAGCGACGCTTCGCCGGCCGAGGGCAGGTCGAAGCGCAGCGTCGTGCTTCCCGAGCGCGACGGGTTCTCACCCGCGAGCGAGAACGCGAGTTCGCGCGGGAGCGCATCGCCCACGTCCGCGACCGCGCCGCCGTTGGTGCGCAGCGCGAACGTGACCGTCTTGCTGAGGTCGGCGGCGTCCCGCTTGTAGACCAGGATCGAGACCTGCGTGAGGTCCTGCTGGATGTTGCGCACGGCTTCTTCGTTCCCGCCCACGCCGTTGGCGTCGGAGAACGTCGTGGTCTCGGCGTCGCGCACGCCGTAGCCACCGATCACGTGCTGGTGGACGGCCAGTGCGAGGTCGGCGTTGCCCGCGATGTTCTGCAGCAGCACCTGCAGGGTGATCGGGAGCCAGTTGATGGTCCTGAAGCTGTAGAGCTTGCCGATCTGGCCGGGGTTGATCGTCTGCGTGGCGCTCGTGATCGGCAGCGCGCCCAGGTCCACGGGCGTCAGGTTCTGGATCGTGTAGCCGCCCGTGCCGGTCACCCGCTGCACCCCGACGTCGTAGGACGTCGCCGCCGGAACGTCCGCGACGATCGCCGCCGTGCGCCCGCCCGGCTTGGTGATCCCGAGCAGCGGCGTGACGAACGCGCCGAACGGTCCGCTGCCGGGCGCGTAGTACGTCAGCGAGTTCGTGTTGCCCGAGTTGGGCGTCATCAGCGTCGCGCCCCAGTACGACGAGGACGTGGGCGTGAACGTCGCGCGCACGCCGTCGAGGTTGGGCAGCGGCGTCACGCCGGCAGGCAGGTGCGTCCAGCCACCCTGCGCATCGGGCGCCGTGCGCGACGCGGTGCTTCCGCTCAGCAGCGCCGGAGTCCACGTCCACTGCTTGCCCCAGATGTTGTCGGACTCGTTCCACTCCGTGACCGCGCCCGCGTAATCGAGCACATAGGACAGCGTGTGGCGGCCGCCGGTGATCGAGGGGAACGCCGGCGAGAACGTGGTCGCCTGGTCAGGAGCGAGCGCAAGTCCGGACTTGTCGACCGCCACGACGCCATCGAGGTACAGCCGGTAGGAACCGGTGAGTGCGTCACGGCTGCCGTTGTTCGAGAACCCGAACATCACACTGGTCGCGGTCGGCGCGCCCGCCAGCGTCGCCGGCTCGTTCGTCAGGTTCGGCGTGCCGTTGGCCACGCCGATCGTGCCGATCCAGCCCGGCTGCGGCTGGTTCGTGTAGTTGGGTGCACTGATCAACCGCAGCGTGTAGGCGACCGGCGACGAGCCACCGTCGTCCAGGTCGCGGTATACGACCACGGCGTAGTTCGGACCGACACCGGTGACCGGCACGGACAGGTCGAGCACCGCGACACCCTGCGGGTTCGTCCCCGCGGTGTCCGTGAAGTCGTTTCGCGAATAGACACCGAGGACGGGACTCACCACCGCCAAATGCAGCTTGATGCCCGGAGTGGTCTCGAGCCGCACGCGGATCC
>JBGANH010000016.1:0-27027 GCA_044222365.1 Candidatus Eiseniibacteriota bacterium | reverse complement strand
GGAACAGCGCGCGCGCCTCGGCGCTGCCGCCGGCCCACGCCCACAGCTGCTGCACGCGGCCGCCGCGGTAGCGCTTCGTGTGGCTGGGCTGCGCCTCGAAGCGCGTGAACACGAGCTTCGCGCCGTCGTACGCGCCCTCGCTCGCCTGCGCGAGCGGCACGCGCGTGCGCGCGAACGTCGTGGGATGGATCGTGACGAGCTGCAGGTTCGGCAGCGTCGAGTGCTTGCGCGTGGTCACGAGCACCTCGCCGCGCGGCGTCCAGCCGACGACCGCGCTGCGGTCGCCGTCGTACGTGAGGCGCACCGGCAGGCCGCCATCGAGCGGCATCACGTACGCTTCGGTCGGCCCGTCGTAGGTGGCCGTGAACGCCACCCACTTGCCGTCGGGCGAGATCGCGGCGTTCGTCTCCTGCCCCGCGTGCGAGGTCAGTCGGCGCGCCACGCCGCCTTCGATGCCGACGCGCCAGAGATCGCCCTCGGCCGTGAACACGACCGACGTGCCGTGCACCGCCGGGAATCGGTAGTAGCCGAGCGAGTCGGGGGTCGAGCCGACCGCGACCGCGCCGGAGGAACGATGGGTTGCCAGAATCGCGAGCAGCGCGGGAACGATCGCGCGCGCGAGGCGACGGAGCGACATGAGCGGACCTCCGAAGTGACGGCGATGAGCGAGGGCGTGGGAACCAGAACGCGGGGCAGCCTGCGACCCTGCGCTCCGTGCGGTCAAGAACCCGCCCGACGAGCGCGGCGGGGGCCGGTTTGGGCGTGCCTGCGAAGCATTTCTCCGTGGCCCGGGGAGGCGCGGCTTACACCTTTTTCGCCCCGACATCGCACCGCATCTGTCCATCCCATTTTGAGGCCGCCCATGTCGAAGCCCCACGCCATGCCTGTTCGCCCGCTCGGCGCGCTCTTCGGCGCGCTCGCGCTGTGCGTCGCGACCGTCGCGACCGCCGGCCCGCTCCACGTGACGCTCGGCTTCTCGACCCTGCCCTCGGCGCAGGGCTTCACGTACACGGCGTCGGGTTCGCACGCGGGCGTGCTCGAGTCGAGCGTGTTCTCCGTGGACGGGACCGTGCTGAGCCAGAACACGATCGGCCAGGCGAACGGCACCGCGGGCGGCGGGCTCTACTACCAGCGCGTGGGCAGCGTCACGACGGTGAGACAAGCAGTTGCGCGTGCCGCGCGCTGCACCGCGGTGCAGGGCAATGACCGCGAACCCGGAACGGCTTCGGCGGGTTCGCCTTCGGCTTCGCGAACGGCGTCACGCAGTTCGACTTCGGGCTCACGCCGACCAAGCTCTGCATCCTGTCGGGCTCGAGCCAGATCGCGATCGCGGGCACCTACGACAACACGCAGTTCCACGACTACGTGTTCGAGTACGCGTCCGCCTCGCTGCAGCGCCTCTACCGCGACGGCGTGCTCGTGTTCTCCGGCGCCTCGGGCGGCGCGCTCGCGGTGAACCGCGTGTTCTTCGGCGACACCACCGGCGGCGCGAACGCCGCGGGCGAAGTCGCGGGCTTCGAGTTCGTGCAGGACCTCACCACGGACGCCGCACTCGACCTGGGGACGCATCAAGTCCACGTTCGTCTCTCGCGCGCGCTGACGCGCGCGCTGATGCGCGCGCGGAAGGTAAACGCGGTGAGCCCTTCGGCGATCATCGCCGCGGCGGCGGCGTCACCCACGCGCACGGTCCAGCCGCGCGGTCGCAGTGCTCGAGCAGCGGCACGGCGTACTTGCGTGACGCGCCCGTGAAGCCGCGCAGGTCGGCCACGGTGAGCGCCTCGTGCGAGGCGAACCACTCGTCGAGCGACGCGCGCAGGCGCGTCATCTGCGCCGCCGTGTAGGTGAGCTCGGTCGTCACGCGCACGAGCCGCCCGAGGAAGTGCCCGAGGCTCGCGACCTCGGCCGCCGCGAGCTTCGCGCTCCACTGCGCGTTCTCGGGCACGAGATAGCCGTCGGCCTCGAGCAGGCGCTCGAGCTGCTCGAGCTGCGCCAGCGTCGCGGCCGGCGGCTCCCACGGCAGCCCGGCAGGACGCACGCGCTCGCCCTGCTGCTCGATCTCGGCGTCCGCGACGAGCGACGCGAAGGCCGCGTCGAAGGCGCCCGTCCACCGCGCTCTTGAGCGCGCTCTTGAGTTCGCCCTTCATCACGCCGTAGCGCGCGAGACCTTCTCGGCGTAGGCGCGCACGGGCGTCGGCGATCGCGTCGCGCGCGGCGTTCCAGCGCTCGCGCGCCACCCAGCGGCCGGGCGACGGCGCGGCGAGAGTTCGCCCGCCTCCGCGAGCGCGGCGAGCGTCGCCGCCGCGGCCGCTTCGCTCTCGCCCACCGCGGTCGCGAGCTGCGCGGTGGACTGCATCTTCGCGGCCGCCTCGAGCTTCTCGAACGGCCGTGCGGCGACTTGCCGCTCTCGTGCAGCGCGAGCTGCGCGAGCGCGGCATCTGCGCGGCGGCGTCGCTTCTGCCCGCGGGTTCGATCACGACGCCGCCGCCGATCGTGCGCGAGGGCGACCAGCTGCGGATCACGAAGCGATCGCCGCGCGCCGCCACCGCGGGCGTCTCGAGCCGCGCTGCGCGAGCGCCGACGCGCCTGGCGCGAGCGTCTTGCCCTCGAGCAGCAGGAGCCGCCCGATCAGCTCGCTCGCGCCCAGATGGAAGCGCACGCGCGACTCGCTGCGGAACTCGCGCGCCGCGTCGGCGAGCAGCTCGAAGCGCACGTCGAGCGTCCGCGAGGGCTTGAGCGCCTCGCCGGCCACGAGCCGGTCGCCGCGCTCGACCTGTGCGCGGTCCACGCCGTGCAGCGCGAGCGCCGTGCGTTGCCCCGCGACCGCGGCGTCCACCGTGTCGCCGTGCACCTGCACGCGCCGCACGCGCACCGCGTGACCGGCGGGCAGCAGCGTGAGCGTGTCGCCCGTCGCGACGCGCCCGCGCCAGAGCGTGCCGGTCACGACCGTGCCGAAGCCCTCCATCGTGAACACGCGGTCCACGGGCAGCCGCGCGGCGTCGCCCGCGGCGCGCGCGTCCACCTGCGCGAGTTCGCGGTCGAGCGTCGCGAGCAGCGCGTCCACGCCCTCGCCCGTCGTGGCGCTGCACTCGACGATCGGGGCGCCGGCGAGGAACGTGTCCTTCACCAGTTCGCGTGCGTCGCGCGCCACCATCGCCGCCCAGTCGGCGTCCACGAGGTCGCGCTTCGTGAGCACGACGATGCCGCGCCGCACCTGCAGCAGCTGCACGATCGCGAGGTGCTCGCGCGTCTGCGGCATGACGCCTTCGTCCGCGGCGATCACGAGCATCACGAGGTCCATGCCGCCGACTCCGGCGAGCATGTTCTTCACGAAGCGCTCGTGCCCCGGCACGTCCACGAGCCCGACGCGCACACCGGCGGGCGTGACGAGCGGCGCGAAGCCGAGGTCGATCGAGATGCCGCGCTTCTTCTCTTCCGGCAACCGGTCGGTGTTCACACCGGTGAGCCGGCGCACGAGCGCGGTCTTGCCGTGGTCGATGTGGCCGGCGGTGCCGACCACCGCGGAGCGAGGGGTGGCGTTCACGGCGCGCAATCTATCGGAGCGGCGGCACCCGCGGCCAGCGTTGCGCTATCCTGCGCGCCCATACCCGGCACCACGCACGGAGACTCGAGCCATGAACGCGAAGCCTCTTCACGTCGTCTTCGGGGCCGGACAGATCGGACCTCGCCTCGCGCGCCAGCTGCTGGCGAAGGGCTGCGCCGTGCGCGTCGTGCGCCGGGGCAGCGCCGCGCCGCCGGAGGGCGCCGAGCTGCGCAGCGGCGACGCCACCGATCCTGCGTTCGCGGCCGAGGCCGCGAAGGGCGCCGCCGTGGTCTATCACGTGATGAATCCGGCCGAGTACAGCGTGAAGGCCTGGAGCGAGCTGGTGCCGAAGTACATGGACGCGATGCTCGCGGCGGCCTCCCACAGTGGCGCCCGCCTCGTCACGCTCGACAACCTCTACATGCACGGGCGCGGCGGTACGATGCCGATGAACGAGTCCACGCCCGTCGCGCCGATCAGCCCGAAGGGCGAGATCCGTGCGCGCGAAGCCGCGAAACTGTTCGCCGCGCACGAGCGCGGCGACGTGCGCGCCGTGAGCGGGCGCGCGTCGGACTTCTACGGTCCGGGCGGCGTGGGCACGCATTTCGGCGAGATGCTCTGGAAGCGCGTGCTCGCCGGGCAGAGCGCGCAGGTGCTCGTGGACCCGGACATCGTGCACAGCTTCCACTACACGGAAGACGTCGCCGCGGGGCTCGCGGCGCTCGGCACCGGCCCCGACGACGCGACCGGCCGCTGGTGGATGCTGCCCGTCGCATCCGCGCTCACGCCGCGGCAGCTGATCGCGGAGTTCGGGCGCGCGCTCGGCCGTGACGTGCCCACCGAGCAGATGCCCGGCTGGCTGCTGGGACTCGCATCGCTGTTCGTGCCCGTGCTCAAGGAGCTGAAGGAGATGGGCTACCAGTGGGAACGGCCGTTCGTCGCCGACGACTCGGCTTTCCGCGCGAAGTTCGGCATCGCGCCCACGCCCGTCGCCGACGGTGCGCGTGCGACGGTCGAGTGGGCGAAGGCGGCGTTCGGGGGTCGCGGGTCGGCCTAAGGCCTTTGTCCGAGCGCATTCCGCGGCTCGGCCGGCGCCCCCGGCCGGCCGCTGCCGGCGGGAGCGCCTCCGCCCTCGCTCAAGCCGGCACCGTCCCGGACGAGACTTGCGGTACCCCTCCCCCGCGAGGTGCCGCATGAAGCTGCTGCTCATCGACGACGACGAGTCCGATCGCGCCCGCGCCCGCCGCGCGCTGGTGCGTAGCGATGCGATGGTCCGAATCGTCGAGCACTCGACGGCGAAGGGCGGATTGGCCGAGTTCGAGACCCAGGAGTTCGATGCGGTCCTGCTCGACTACCGGCTGCCCGACGCCGATGGCCTCGAAGCCCTGCACCGGCTCCGCACGAGCCCGGGCACGCAGTGCGCGGTGCTCATCCTCAGCGGACTCGACGACGAAGGCCTTGCGGAGCGCTGCCTCGAGGAAGGCGCGCAGGATTACCTGCTGAAGGACGATCTCGTCTCGCGTCACTTCTTCCGCGCGATCCAGCAGGCCCGGCACCGCTTCCGGCTCGAGGAGGCGGTCAAGCGCAGCAACGAGGAGGTGCGGGCACTCGCCGATCACGACGCGCTCACCGGGCTCGTGAACCGCCGCTGCTTCGACCAGAGCCTTCGCTCGGCCATGCCGCTCGCATTGCGCCACGACCATCCGCTCGCGGTGATGCTGCTCGACGTGGACTACTTCAAACGCGTCAACGACCTGCATGGTCACGACGCCGGGGACCTGCTCCTGCGCGAAGTCGCCCGCCGGCTCCAGGGCGCGTTGCGGGCGGGCGACGTGCTCTGTCGCATGGGCGGTGACGAGTTCGCCGTCCTCGCGCACGAGTTCCACGCTCCGGTCGAGGCCAATCTCCTCGCACAGCGGCTGCAGGCGGCGCTGCTCCGTCCGATCCGCATCGAGACCGCCGACGTGCACTGCACGCTCAGCATCGGCGTCGCGTGCTATCCCTCGAGTGCGAACACGGCGGAGGAGCTGATGAAGCACGCCGATCTCGCGATGTACCGCTCGAAGCGCGCGGGCCGAAACCAGGTCTCGTTCTTCTCCGAGGACCTGAACGTCGAAGCCGTGCGGCGGGTCACGCTCGAGCGCGAACTGCGCGACGCGCTTCCGGGGCAGCAGTTCGTGCTCCACTACCAGCCGCAGTACGGCGGGCCGCACGTGGGCATCGTGGCGGTCGAAGCGCTCCTGCGCTGGAACCACCCGAAGCGCGGGCTGCTGCTGCCGGGCGAGTTCCTCGACGTCGCGGAGGACACCGGGCTCATCGTCCCGATCGGGCGGTGGGTGCTGGGCGAAGCTTGCCGCCAGGCCAGCCTTTTCCGGGAGGCGAGCGGTCTCGGCGTGCGGCCGCCGGTGATGAGCGTCAACCTCGCCGCGGCGCAGTTGCGGGACGACTTGCTCGTCGGCGAGGTCGTCGAAGCACTGCGTGCGAACCACCTCGATCCCCAGGACCTGGAGCTCGAAATCACCGAGAGCGCCATCGTCGATGCGCCGACGAGCGCCGCCCGCGTGCTCGACGAGCTCTCCCGGATGGGAGTGAGCATCGCGCTCGACGACTTCGGCACCGGCTATTCGTCGTTCTCGCACCTTCGGCTGTTCCCGATCGGCGTGCTCAAGGTGGACAAGTCGCTGCTCCACGGCGCCACCGCCGGCCCCCGGGAAGAGCGGCTGCTGATGTCCGTGCTCTCGATGGCGCGCAGCCTCGGTCTCTGCAGCGTCGTCGAAGGCATCGAGAACCAGGCGCACGAAGTGCTCGCCCGCCGGCACGGCGCCGACCGGCTGCAGGGCTTCCTCTTCTCGCACGCGACCGCGCCGAAGGCGCTCTGCACGCTCCTCGCCGAGGGCCGCTGAGCCGGCTCACTCGAGGACTTCGACGACCTTCCAGTAGGCGTCGAGGAGATCGAGCAGTCGCATGAAGTCCGACCCTGCGTTCGACTTGAGGATGTAGCCCGCGACCTGGTTGTGATAGGCCGCCGCGATGTCCTCGTCGTGCTTCGACGTGGTGAGCACGAAGACGACGAGGTCCTGCAGCGCGGGATCCGAGCGGATCGTGCGCAGAAGTTCCAGCCCGTCCATGCGGGGCATCTTCAGGTCGAGCAGCACCACGTAGGGCCGTGCCATCGGCGGTTGGCCGGGGGCGCCGCGCATGATCCGCAGGGCGTCGACGCCGTCCTTGGCGACGGTGATCGGGTTGAGCAGGCGCCGCTCGCGGAACGCCCGCTGCACGGCCATCACGTCGACTTCGTCGTCGTCCACGAGCAGCAACTGGATCGTCTTCGCCTTGATCATGTCCCGGAGTCCTCTCTCCATTCCCGCGGCCAGGTGAATCGGAACGTGGAGCCTCTCGTATCGGGTGATTCGATCGTGATGCGCCCTCCCCTCGACTCGATGAGCCTGCGACAGAGCGCCAGCCCCATGCCGCTGCCTTCGACTTCGTCGCGCGGCCGGAGCGTCTGGAACATCTCGAAGACCTTGTCGTGGTATTTCGAGGGCACGCCGGGCCCGTCGTCGGTGACGAGGAACTCGATGAACTGAGGCCCCTCCACGCACTTCACCTCGACCGTGCCGGAGTCGCGGTCGTGGTGCTTCAGCGCGTTCCCGATCAGGTTGATGAGCACCAGCCGAAGCGCGGTCGGGTTGGTCCGCAGCAAGGGCAACGGTGGTGCGGTCACGAGTCGGAATCCGGCCGGCCACTCGAGCAGCAGTTCGACGTCCGCGACGAGGTCCGCGACGTGCACGAGTTCGGCGCCTCGATGCTGGTGGGTCACGCGCGCGTACTCGAGCAGGTCGCTGAGCAGGCGATCCATGCGACGGACGCGGCTCCGGAGCAGGCGTCCGTTTTCGCGCTGCTCCTCGTTCATGCTCGTGTCGAGTTCCTCGAGGATCCACTGCGACAGGTGGTCCACGGCCCGCAGTGGCGCGCGCAGGTCGTGCGACGCGACGTAGGCGAACTGCTCGAGGTCGTGATTGGAACGCGCCAGCTCTTCCGTGCGCCTGTGAAGCGCCCGCTCGGCGCGATGACGGGCGGACACGTCCTGCACGATCGCGAGCACGAACTGCCTGCCCTCGTCGGCCACGAGACTGAGACCGACGTCCACCTTGAAGGTCGTGCCGTCACGACGGAGGCCTTCCATGCCCTGGTTCGTGCCGACCCCGCCGCTGTGATGGCGCACGAAGTCGAGCCGGTGCCGGACGTGGCGCTCGCGGGCGGAATCGGGAATCAGGGCCTCGATGCCCATGCCGGCGAACTCGGATCGCGCGTACCCGAACAGCGTGGCCGCCGAATCGTTCACGCGCAGGATCACGCCGGTCGGCTCCGTCAGGAGCATGCCGACGGGCGACGAATCGAGAATCATCTCGAGCTGGCTCGACTGTTCGCGCGATCGCTCCAGCACCCTCACGAGTTCGCCCAGTCCGAAGGACAGCAGCAGCCCGAGCACCGCGAACACCCAGGACAGGGTCGGACTCGGCGACTGCAGCGGGACCAGTACGATCGTGAGCCGGACACCGCCGACCCGAAGCTGCTCCTGCTCCGATGACGCGCGAGGGTTCTCCGGCGCCCCTCGTGAAGCCAACAACCGCCCGTTCTCGCGAATCTCCACGCCGTAGTTGGACATGAAGGCAGGATCGATCGCGGCGAGGAAGCCGGAGAGGTCGATCGCCCCGAGGAGAAGACCGTCGGGACGGCCCTCCCTTTCGAGCGGCATGGCGGTGAACAGAACAGCCGTTTCGGCGTCCAACCGGTCGGGCGGGCGAACGAGTGGAATCGAGAGATCCCGGGCACGCGCCACCGAGGGATCGGCGAGGAATTGAAGCGCCGCGCGCTCGGCCGCGGAGCGATGCGCTTCGATCTCGTCCACGCTCCACCGGACGCGCCCGTTTCGGTCCGCCCAGGTCAGCCAGATCGGCAACGCGCTCCCTTCGACGTACAGGCGTGCATCCGACTCCCATTCCTCCTGAGTCGGCGCGCGCAGCTTCCAACGTCCCGCCTGCCGCCGGAGCGCGCGCAGGTGACTGTCGACGGCCATCTGGAACTGCGTCGCCACCCGGCCGGCCACGAGCCGGTTCATGTGCGCGGCGTCCTCGATCTCGAATGAACGCACGCCCTGCAGCAGCCCGAGGGTCATGATCGCGGTTCCCAGCGTCACGGCACCCGCATGCCACCGACGGAACGCCGCCGGCGTCCGCCGCTCCTCGTCGAGCGACAGCAGGATGAGACCGCCGCCGAGCAGGAGGAACTCGAGCGCGGTGCTCGGGGGCAACTGCGCGAACGCGTTCCAACCGTGCGTGCTCGGCAGGTGGATGGCGTTGCGGAGCACGTCGACCGCGCCCAGCGCCCCGAGGGTCGTTCCGCCGATCCCGACCGTCACCCAGGCGAATCGCCACCGCCGGGCGCTGGCGAGTCCGAGCAGCGTGCTCGCGAGCAGGAACCCGATTCCCGTTGGGAAGCGGGAATGCCCGAAGTCGAGCGGGAAGATCGGACGACCGGCCGGACCCGGCTCACCGAGCGGCGACTCCGAACCGGGCGCGGCCAGAAAGAGCATCGCGAGCGCGCACGCCCCGACACAGGCACTGAAGACGAGGCTCAGCCTTCGCCGCTCCGCGAGCCGGGAGAGCAGCGCGGCCGCCGACAGCAGCGCACTCCACTCGGCGAGCAAGGTCGTGGTCGCGCCCACGCGAAGCCGCGGGACGGCGGACCAGGCACGCACGGATTCGAAGCACAGCACCGAGAGGGCGGTGAGCGCGAGAACGGTGCCGACCCAGAGTGCGCCGGTACGCGTGCGCGACCGGCCGGACGTGAAGTGCATGCGCGGGAAATCCCCATTTCCCCGAGGCGCGAGGGGACTGCGACGCTTCGCGTTCGGGGCCAACCGCGCGCGAAATACCCCGGCCTCGTCGCGACATTGCGCTCGGCCGTCGATCCGAGTCCAGTGCTGATTGTCGGATCGGGACGAGCACGCCCACGGACGGACGCGTTCGCGGCGCCGCGAGGTTGGCGCCTATCGCGTGAGCACGAACCTCGCTCGACGGGCGCCTTCGAGCGACGAGACGCGCGCGAGGTAGAGGCCGGGCGCGAAACCCGACAGCCCTTCGAAAGTCTCCGCGTGTGGTCCGGCGCCGCGCACGTCGCGCGAGGCGATGCGACGCCCCGCGAGGTCGAACAGTTCGACGCGTGCGGTCGCGCTGCTCGAAAGCGTGAAGCGCGCGGTGAGCGCGTCGCGAGCGGGATTCGGCCCGAGCGAAAGCCGAAGCGCGGACGCCGATGCGACCGACCCGACGCCGGTGGTGGGGATGCCGAGGTAGTCCACGTGCGACGCCTGATGCAGCCAGGAGTACTGCACCGTGGCGCTCATGCGGAGGAAGTAGGCGCCGCCGAAACCGTCCTCCTCGGCCGCCAGCACCCAGCCGAAGTCGGGCGGTGCAATCGTGAGGCGCGCGAGCGTGTCACCGGGCGCGCGATTCGGGGACCAACCCTCGCCATCGAGCCACAAGGCATGCGTGCCGGACGAGGCGTATTCCGAGTAGAGGACGACCGCGCCGTCGGCGACGCCCCGGCAGAGGCCCACGTGCGTGAAGTTGTCCGAGGCGTTCGCGCCCGACACCACGACCCGCGGGCCGCTCGCGTAGAGGCCCGGTGAGCCGCCGTCCGCGAGCACGTGGGTCATCGCGAAACCACCCTGCTCCGACCAGCCGATCGTCACGCCCGAGGCACCATCGGAGAGCGCCCTGAGATTGCCGACGCCGGAACGCACGAACTTCACGCCACCCGCCGGCCAGGCCGGGTCGAACGACCCGTCCGACGTGAACCGGCGAACCACGATGCGGATGCCGTCCGACCACACCGCAAACCAGTGATTCGCCCCCGAGCGCACGAACTTCACCGGCGCCCAGAACACATTCACGCTGTCGGAGAGCAGCAGTCCGTTCACAGGCCAGCCCGCGGCGACGGTCGTGTCGCCTGATAGCCTTACGACGCGCGGCAGGAAGCTGCCGTCCCCGAACGCCAACAACAGGGCGTCTCCATCGGCCTGAAGCGTGGGCGTGGAAATGGAGTTGCTCGCGATCGAGGCGGGAACGCGTGCGCCCTTCGCCGGCCAACCGGGTACGAGCGCGTGATCGCCCTGGAAGGGCAGCAACCAGAAACGGTTCGACACGCTCCAGCCGACCCAGGCGCCCCCTCCCACGCGTCGGCACGTCGCGACGGGACGCGCGCTGGTGCTGTTCCACTCGTCGGAGACGAGCACGCCGTTCGGCGAAGACGCCGGGGTGAGGATGCCGTGCGGGTCGCCGAACGCCACGTAGACGCCGCCCTTGCGTGTCGCCGGATCGACGCGCCAGAACGGACTCACGAAGCCGCTCGCCGTGGGCGCGAACAACGGCCCGACCTCACGCGCGTTGGACGGATCGCCGTTCGGCAGCGTCGCATCTCCCACGTTCCACAGCAGGCTCCCGTTCGTGGCGACGTGCTGCACGTGCCACCAGGTGCCACCCGATCCGCGCGCGCCGTACAGCGCGAAGAAATCGTTCGGAGTGTCGCCGGGCATGACGAACGCGTCGCTGACGCCGAAGTACCCTCCCGAGGTCCCCGTCTGCACGACGAGCCCTTGCGGCCACTGCGCGAAGGCGCTCGTGACGAACGCGAAGCAGAAAAGAGCGGATGCGAATGTGATCAGGATGGAGCGGCGCATGATGGATTCGAAGGAAGCGGGAATGTGAACGCGCTTGGCGGGGGCCGCGCCTGACCGAAAGTGTACAGTCGACGCACGGCCGCGCCAATGGCGTTCTCGTGCGACGACGTCCCTACTTCTTCGCCGCCCCCGCCGCGCCCTGCTCCAGCGCGGTCAGCGTGTGCATCGCACCCTTCGTGACGTACACGTGCAGCCCCATGGGCACGAGTCCGGCCGCGGCGATCAACTGCCGGTAGCGCGCCGGGGTGCGGTCCTGGAAGTGGTCGTGGTCGCCCTCGATCGCGTCGGCGTTCGTGAACGCCTCGATGAACGCGGCGCCGCGCGTGCGCTTCGCGATCACGGCCAGACCGGCGCGCGCCTCGGCGTCGCTCACGTAGTGCAGCACGTCCGCGCACACCACCAGATCGTAACCACGCGCGAGCTTCTGCTTCGCCATCTCCGCCAGCCCCGCGAGCTTCAGGTTGCGCGTGCGGCCGAACTTCGCGATCGCGTACTCGCTCGAGTCGAACCCCAGGTACGACACGCCGGGGCGCAGCTTGAGCAGCGGCGCCCGCCAGATGCCCTCACCGCAACCGACGTCGAGCACCGAAGCGATGCGGCGGCCGAGCACGAACTCGGCCGCCGCCACCGCCAGCATCACCTTGCGCGTCACGAACTCGCGCTGCCCCACCCCCACGTCGGAGTGGCGGTACCAGCGATCGAAGTACGCCCGATCGTAGCGCTTCACTCGCGGATGCGCTCGACGCGCGCGCCCAGGTCGCGCAGCTTCTGGTCGAAGTTCTCGTAGCCGCGATCGAGATGGTAGATGCGCGACACCTTCGTCTCGCCCTCGGCCACGAGCGCGGCGAGCGCGAGCGCCGCGCTCGCGCGCAGGTCGGTCGCCATGACGGGCGCGCCCGACAGCCGCTCGACGCCCTTCACCACGGCGACGTTGCCCTTCAGCTCGATGTTCGCGCCCATGCGCGCCAGCTCCGGCACATGCGTGAAGCGGTCGAGGTAGATCGTGTCCGTGATCACGCTCGTGCCGTTCGCGATGCTCGCGACGGCCATCATCTGCGCCTGCATGTCGGTCGGGAAGCCGGGGAACACCATCGTCGTCACGTCCACCGCGCGCGGGCGCGACGGGCCGGTGATCGTCACCTCGTCCACCTCGCGCACGACCGTGCAGCCGGACTCCTCGAGCTTGCACAGCGACGCCTCGAAGTGATCGGGGATCACCTGCTCGAGCGTGATCGTGCCGCCGGTCATCGCGGCGGCCGCGGCGAACGTGCCCGCCTCGATGCGGTCGGCGATGATCGCGGTGTCGATCGGGCGCAGCTCCTTCACGCCGGTGACCGTCACGCGGCGCGTGCCGAGGCCTTCGATCTTCGCGCCGCACTGCGCGAGCACTTCGCCCAGCACCGTGATGTCCGGCTCGATCGCGACGTTCTCGAGCACCGTCACGCCGTCGGCGAGCGTCGCCGCCATGAGCAGCTGCGCGGTCGCGCCGACGCTCACGACGTCGAAGTTGAAGTGCGCGCCGTGCAGCTTCACGTCCTTGCCGGTGATGTAGCCGTGCTCGATGTCGAGCTGCGCGCCCATCGCCTGCAGGCCGGTCAGGTGCAGGTTCACCGGACGCGGTCCCCACGCGCAGCCGCCGGGCAGCGAGACGCGCGCGGCGCCGAAGCGCGCGAGCAGCGGCCCGAGCACGTAGATGGACGCGCGCATGGTCTTCACCAGCTCGTACGGCGCTTCGACCGAGTTCACGCCGGTCGTGTCGATCACGCACTCGTTCTTCTGGAACGACACCTTCGCCCCGAGCTTCTCGAGCACCCGGCCGAACGTGCGCGTGTCCACCAACTGGGGGCAGTTGCGCAGGCGGTGCACACCGGGAGCGAGCAGCGTGGCGGCCATCACGGGGAGCGCCGCGTTCTTGGCGCCGGAGATCGCGACGCGGCCGGCGAGCGGCCGGCCACCTTGAATGACGAGAGCGTCCATGGTTCCGGAGTTCCGGGCGGAGGAGGGAGCGGCGGAAGGCAGCGCGGAGGTCGCCACGTCCATGTGGAAAGTCCTCTGGGCGGTCGCGCACGCGCGAACGGTCGTGTGTGAGGGGTTTCGAGACGCGCGCGATTATCGTCGGCGCCCCGCGCGAGCGCAATGGTCCGTGCGCTCGCCCGGTCCCGGAACGGAGAGCCGGTTACTCGGGCTCGAACAGCTTCTGGATCGCGGCGTCCAGTTCGCGCGCCGAGTGCGGCTTCGCGAGCACGGCGTCCACGCCGTGCTGGACCAGCACCTCGGGCTCGGCGTGATCCGCGTAGCCCGACACCATCAGCACGGGCAGGTCGGGCCGGATCGCCACGACCTCCCGCGACAGCGCGAGCCCCGTGAGGCGGGGCATCGTGTTGTCGGTGATGAGGAGGTCGAACTCGGTCGAGTGCTCACGGAAGAACTCGAGCGCGTCGGGGCTGCTGTGATGCAGCGTGACGGTGTGGCCGAGCGACTCGAGCTGACGGCGCTCCATGCGTCCGAGCACGTCCTCGTCCTCGACGAGCAGGATGCGCAAGGGCCGCTGGGGATTTTCCGGAGGTGCCGGGGCCGCACCGACCGCGCGCGGGGCCACGTGCGCAGGCAGCCACACGTCCACGCGCGTGCCGTGCCCCGGCGCGCTCGTGACTTCGATGAGCCCGTCGAGGCCCTGCACGATGCCCAGCGTGACCGAAAGGCCGAGCCCCGTCCCACGCCCGGCCGCCTTCGTCGTGAAGAACGGTTCGAAGATGCGCTGCCGGACTTCGGGCGTCATGCCGGGCCCCTCGTCGATCACGGAGAGCCGCGCGCACCAGCCTTCTCGCATGCCGGGGTGACTCGCCACCCACGCTGCGTCGGCGTGGAACGACGAGAGCTCCACACGCAGCACGCCACCCGTCTCCATCGCCTGGGCGGCATTCGTCGCGAGGTTCATGACCACCTGGTGCATCTGCGTGTCGTCCGCGAGCACCTGGGGCGTGGCCCCGTCGAGGTGCGAGCGGATCTCGACCGTGCTCGGGAGCGACGCGCGCAGCAGGTCGAGCACCTCACGCACGACGCGGTCGAGATTCGTGGGCACGCGCGTGATCTCACGCTGCCGGCTGAACGAGAGGATGCGCTGCACGAGCTGCCGCCCGCGTTCCGCGGCGCGCAGGACGTTGTCGAGGTCGTCGTGCTCCGGCAGGTTCGGCGGCAGGCTTCTGGCGACGAGCTCGGTGTAGCCGACGATGGCGAGCAGCACGTTGTTGAAGTCGTGCGCGATGCCGCCGGCGAGCGTGCCGAGGGACTCGAGCTTCTGCGCCTGGCGCGTGCGTTCTTCCGATTCGCGCAGCGCCTTCTCCGCCGCGAGCCGCGGGGAGATGTCCACGACCGAAGCCACGACGACGACGCCGTCGGGTGTGCGCACGAGATTGAGCCCGATCTCGACCGGCACCTCGACGCCGTCCTTTCGCACGCCGTTCAGGTTGCGGCCGGCTCCCATGCGCCGCTCGGACGGCGCGCGGAAGAATCCGTCGCGCAGTGCGCCGTGACCGTGCCGGTGCGGCATCGGGACGAGCGTGTCGATCGAGCGGCCGATCAGTTCGCCGTGTTCGTAACCGAACAGCCGTTCGACCTCCCGATTCGCGAGCAGGATCGCGCCCGATTCGTTCACGGCGAGCATGCCGGACGGAGAGAGATCGAAGGCGAGTCGGAACAGATCGCCGGAGTCGGCGGAGCGGAGTTCGCTCATGTGGCACCCCCAACAAGTGCACAGCGGGAACGCGGGACATTATCGAGGGGCCGGTGCGCCGACTCAACCTCTCATTCGTGGCGTTCGGGGAATCCCCGGTGACGGCACTCCGGCTCCTCGTTATGCTGCGGCGCGTCGCGCCCCACTCCTTCCATCGGAGCATGGACATGTCCTACTTCTCGAGCCTCCTGGTCGCGGTGGTCGTCACGGCCCGCGCGACCGCGCCCACGCCGGTCGCCCCCGTCGCGCTCACGCCCTTGGTCCGCGATTCACTCACGCACGCACTGTCGCAGGGGCGGACCGAGACCGCGGAATGGCTGAAATCTTCGCCGACTTCGTACTTCGCCGCCGTGCAGCGCGTGGACTTCGGCACGAACACCGCGCTCACCGTGGGCCGCGCCGCGGACAACAGCGTGCGCGTGGACGATCCCGAAATGCCCGAGCACGCGGTGCTCGTCGTGGTCGAGGGCGATTCGTTCCGCGTCGTGGCGTCGTCGCCCGAAGTCACCTTCCGCGCGAACAGGCTCGAGTACCGCGAGGCCGTGCTGCCGCCGTCCTCCATCCAGATCGGCCGCTGGACCGTGCGCCTCTCGCACCAGCGCTTCCCCGCGCTCATCGTCTTCGACCCGAAGAGCCCGCGATACGCCGAGTACCACGGTCAGGACTGGTACCCGCCGGACTTCTCGTACCGGTTCGAGGCGCCGCTCACGCCCAACCCGAAACCCGACACGACGATCATCCAGTCCACGCGCGGCAACCTCCGCCGCGCGGTGCGTGTGGGCTGGTTCGACCTGAAGATCCGCGGCAAGGCGTGCCGGCTCGAGGCGCACCGGCTGCTCGAGCCGGGCGTGGACGAGCAGTCGGTCAGCCTCTTCTTCCGGGACGCCACGACGGGAAAGACGACCTACGGTGTCGGCCGCTACGTGGACCCGGAGAAGCTGCCGGACGGGCGCTGGCTCATCGACTTCAACGACGCCTACAACCCGGCGTGCGCCTTCAGCTCGTTCTACAACTGCCCGATCCCCTCGCGCGCGAACACGCTGAGCGTGCCGATCGAGGCCGGCGAGAAGGACCCGCACTACGAGCACTGAGCCGTCGGACGCGCCCGGCGCCGCGCGCGACCGCGCGACGTGGATCGCATGGGCACTGATCGGTCTCGGGGCGCTCGTCGCGGCGTTCATCCTGCGGCGCTGGATGCCGCCGGACGATCCGGCGCTCACGGTGTGCTGGATCCGCCGCGTCACGCATCACGACTGCCCGACCTGCGGCATGACGCGCGCGGCCGCGCACCTCGCGCGCGGCGAATGGGCCGCGGCCTTCGCGCGCCATCCGCTCGCGATTCCGCTCGCCGCCGAAGCCGCGCTGCTGTGGGCCGCGGCACCGGTCGCGCTCGCGCGCGGCTGGCGGCCCTCGGGACGTGCCGTGCGCGCGTGGCTCGTCGTGCACGCGGTCGCGCTGCTCGTGCTGTGGCTCGCGCGGCTCTTCACGCGCGCGGCCTGAGCGCTCAGCGCCGCTCTTCGCCCCACTGCGCGGGCGCGATCGCGGGCCCGCGCTCGCGGCGCGCGAGCAGCACGCGCGGGCGTCCCGACAGGTCGTCGAGCACGCGCACGTCGCGCCAGTCGTGCGCGCCCTCGAGCCACGCCGCGACTTCGTGCGCGTGCGACTCCGAGAGCTCGAGCGCGAGCAGGCCGCCGGCGACGAGGTGCCGGGGCGCGGTGTCCACGATTTCGCGCGGGGCGTCGAGCCCGTCGGGTCCCGAGAAAAGTGCCTCGTGCGGCTCCCAGTCGCGCACGTCGGCGGGCAGCGAGTCCGCGTCCGACTCGGCGATGTAGGGCGGGTTCGAAACGACGACCTCGAAACGTTCGTCGTCCGCGACACCGCCGAACCAGTCACCGTGCGCGAAGGTCACGCGATCGGCGAGCGCGCACGCCTCGGCGTTCGCTCGCGCGACCTGCAGCGCGCCCTCGCTCGCGTCCACGGCCGTCACGCGCGCGTGCGGGGCCTCCTGCGCGAGCGCGAGCGCGATCGCGCCGGAGCCCGTGCCGAGGTCGAGCACGCGCGGCATCTCCCAGCGCGGGCGTTCGGCCGCGAGCACCTCGAGCACCGCCTCGACGAGCCCCTCGGTCTCGGGCCGGGGCACGAGCACGCGACGGTCCACCGCGAGGTCGAGGTCGCGAAAGGCCGCACGGCCGGTGATGTACTGCACGGGCTCGCCCGCCTCGCGCCGTGCGAGCCAGCGCGCGAACGTCTCCGCTTCGCCCACGGTCAGTTCCCGTTCGGCGAGCAGCCGCAGGTCACCGCGGCCGGTGCCGAGCACGCGGCTGAGCAGTTCCTCGGCATCCGAACGAGGGGAGGACGGCACGCGTTCGAGCCGGGTGACGGCATCCTGGAGCGCGAGAGCGACGGTGAGGGACATGGCGCGCAGCATAGCGGCGGACCGTGCGGGCCGCGACGTCCCGCAGCGGCCGCGCGGGCCCGCGTGCTACCATCGCCCGCGTTCCGGCGAGTGCTCGCCTCGTTCCCGGCCGCCTTCGATGAGGTCCCCCCGTGCGCCGTCTCCTCCCCGCCCTCACCGTCCTGCTGATCGCCTGCACGGACTCGGCCGCGTTCGCCGCCGCCGACCCGCGCGCCGCCGCGCTCGAAGCGCGGGCCACGAGCGGCGTGCTCTACGACCGCGTGCTGCCGCTCGCGCGGCTCGACCAGCTCGACGGCTCACCCGACGCGCCCGTCGTCACGACCGCACGCTTCCGCCAGGCGGTGGATGAATGGACTCGCGCCTCGCTCGTCGCGCCGATGCGCGGCGGCACGGGCGCGCTCGACGCCGCCGCGCGGGCAGGACGCGCGGCGGGCGAAGTGCCGCTCGCGTTCCTCGACGCGAGCTTCGACCGGGTCGAGCCCGGCACCGCGCTTTCGGAATCCGCACCGCTCGCACGCGCCCGTGCGTTCGCGTTCGCGCCGCTCGTGCCGCGCACGTGGCACGGCAACGGCGTGCGCTTCCGCTTCGACGCGGCGGCATGGCTGGGCGACGGCGAGGCGCCCGCGCGGCTCGAGTTCGACGCGGACGACGGCGCGGGTTGGCGCGACGTGGCGGCCGGCGCGCTCATGCACGTGCGCTACGCCGCGCCGGGCTCGCGCGTGCTCCGTGCGCGCACGACGCGCGCCGACGGCACCGTCGCCGAGGCCCGTGCGGTGTTCGAGGTCGCGGCGCTCGCCGCGCCGGCACCCGACGACACGCTCGCGATCACCGCAAACGTCGCGTACCAGGGCCAGTTCGGCACGGGCTCGGCGTACGTCTACCGCGCGCCCGGCCACGCGACGCTGCTCAACCCGGTCGTCGTCGTCGAGGGCTTCGACACGGACAACACGATGGGCTGGGACGAACTCTACGCGCTGCTCGACCAGCAGGGCCTCATCGAGACGCTGCGCGCCGACGGCTTCGACTGCGTCGTGCTCGACTTCACGGACGCCACCGACGCGATCCAGAAAAACGCGTACGTGGTCGCCGCCCTCGTGAGCCGGGTGCGCGACGAGATGCCGGCGGGCACGACCATGGCCATGGTCGGTGCCAGCATGGGCGGGCTCTGCTCGCGCTTCGCCCTCGCATGGATGGAGCAACAGCAGATCCCGCACTCGGTGCGCACGTGGATCTCGTTCGATTCGCCGCACGGCGGCGCGGACATCCCGCTCGGGCTGCAGTATTGGATCGACTTCTTCTCGTCGCAGTCCACCGGCGCGGCCGACTTTCGCGCGATCCTGCAGCGGCCGGCCGCGCGGCAGATGCTCCTGCATCACTTCACGACGCCCGCGACCACGAGCGGCACGCCGGACCCGCTGCGTGCGACGCTGCTGTCCGATTTCGCAGCGGTCGGAAACTGGCCCGCGCTCCCACGCCTCGTGTCCGTCGCGAACGGCAGCGCGAACGGCACCACACAGGGCTTCGCGCCGGGGGCGCAGTTGATCCGCTACGAGTTCAACAACCTCGTCACCGCGATCACCGGCAACGTCTGGGCCGTGCCGAACGTGACGAGCACGACGATCTTCCGCGGCAGCATCCGGATCCTGTTCAGCACGACGAGCCAGACGGTCACGGTGAGCAACACACAGCCGTGGGACGGCGCGCCGGGTGGCAGCCGTGCGTCCATGGCACAGCTCGACACGACCGCCGTGCCCTACGGCGACATCGTCGCGCTGCATCCGTCGCACTGCTTCATTCCGACCGTGAGCGCGCTCGCGCTGGACACGACGAACCCGTTCTTCGACGTCGCGGGCACGCCGGGACTCGCGGGGCTCACGCCCTTCGATGCCGTGTATGTGCCCTCGGCGAACCAGGAGCACGTGCTCATCACGCCCGAGAACGCCGTCTGGGTACGCGACGAACTCTGGCAGGGTGTGCTCGACGCGCCGCCGGGCACGGCGTCGCCGCGTCTCACGTTCGCCGCGCCCGCGCCGAATCCGTCCCGCGGCGGCGTGGCCCTTTCGTTCACGCTGCCGCGTGCGGGTCGCGCCGACCTGCGCGTGTACGACGTGAGCGGGCGCGAGATCGCCGTGCTCGCGCGTGGACCCCGCGCCGCGGGCCTGCACGAGGCGCACTGGGACGGGCGTGACGCGAGTGGTGCGCCCTCGCCGGGCGGCGTGTACTTCGCCCGGCTCGTCACCGACGACGGTGAGGTCACACGCCGCGTGCTGCGCCTGCCGTGACGCGTGCGCCGCGGTGGTGGACGGCCTCCACCCCCGTGACGCGTGCGCCGCGGTGGTGGACGGCCTCCACCCGGACGCGCGGACACGGACGCTCAGGACGCCGGCTTGTCCGGACTCATCCAGGCGTCCACCGCAGCGAACACGCAGACCGTCACCGTGACGACGACCACGATCGGCGCCGGTACGGTGCTCGCCACGCGGGCGCTGGCGCCGCACGCGATGGCCATGAAGATGCCGGCCACGCTGGCGCCATTCCCGGGTGAGTCTTCCGCGCGCACGGTCGAGGGCGCCGGTGCGAGCAGGAGCAGCGTCAATGCGAGCGCGGCGAGCGGGCGCCGCGCCGGGTTCGAGTACCTCATGGGACTCCTCCTCCTCTCCGGCGTTCTCAGCCGGCGTGTTCGAGTTCGTCGGCCAGGATCCGCAGGCAGCCGGTCAGCACGACCAGCAACTGCGGCGTACCGATCGACGAGAAGATGCCCGCGGCGCAGCCCATGTAGGTCGCGAACTTGCGGACGCCGTCCCCGGTCTCCGGCGCGGCCGTGGCGTCCTGCGCCCGTGCCGGCGAAACCGGCACGAGGAGCGACAGCACGAGCAGCGCGGCCGGCAGCGGCGCGATGCGATGCGAGTGAGGCATGGCGATCACCCCCTTCCCGATGAGTCGTGGGGGGCGATGCGTCGCGGAGTCAGCGGCGGGAACCGTCCCGCCAGTCGCCCTGCGTGGGAATCACGCGCTCGAGCGCTCCCGCGCTCGTGAACACGAACGTCTCGCCGTAGACGCGGCGGCCCCAGCGATTCCGCCACACGCCCGCCGAGTCCCACCACACGCCTCCGCTCAGCGGTACGCCGAGGTCGGGCGCATCCGGTCGCGGCTCGACGTCCACGAGCAGCGCGGCCAGCGCCGCCCCGCTCGAGTCCGCGGCACCCTCGCGCACGAGCTCGGCGAGCCGTTCGCGGCAGTGCGAACAACCGGGGTGCACCGCGACGAGGAATCGTGCGCGCCCTTCCGACGCGGGTTCCGCCGCGGTCACCCGCGCGAACCGGCCGGGCTCGAAACGCGGCGTCTCCCAGACGTGCGTGCGATCGCGCCACCAGAGCACGCCGATCGCGACGAAGAGGAACACCGACGCGCCGAGCGCGAGCTGGTTGATGCGCTGCTGCAGCGTGCCGGCCATGTACGCGTCCGTTCCTTTCGAGAGTGTGCATGCGCGCTCACGCCGGACCGAGCGCGCGTCCACGTGCGAGTTCGACGATCCAGGCGAGCAGCACGTGCGACCCCGCCCACACCATCGTCACGAGCAGGGCCGCCTCGCGCCAGCGCCGCCCCGAAAGCCGCGCCTGCACGGCCGCCGAGATCGCGAGGCGCGCGGCGGTGAGCAGGCCGGCGCCCGCGAACGCGAAGCCCCAGCCGGTCATCCCCGCGGCGTCACCCGCGACGGCACGATACCCGACCCACGGCGCGAGCCACACCGCCGAGGCGCTGCCCGCCGCCACGTGCGCGAGCGCGGCCTGTGCGCACCACTCCGGCAGGGTGAGCAGCCACAGCGCGAACGCCAGCGGCGTGAACGGCACCTTCGCTCCGCGCGCCGCCCACACCATGCGCAGGAACGCGCACTCGAAACACACCGCGCCCACGGCGAGCGCGAGCGCCACGCCGACGATCGCCGCGGGCGGCGCCCCCCCGGGCGGGGTGTGGGCGCCGGCCTGCGCGTACAGCCGCCGCGCCGATTCGATTCCCGCCGCGAGGGGCAGCAGCAGCAGGACCGGCGCCCAGGCCGCGGGGCGTCCCAGGAGCGGATCGGCCGGTGGCGCGAGGCGCTCTTGGTCGTGCGAACGGTGCAGGTGGCGCATGCGTGCGTGCTCCGCGGGGGCGAGTGCGATGTCGCCTTCCGCTTCGCAACGCCCGTGCCCCGAACTTCGGTCGTGCCGGTGCGGGAATTCGCGTGCCCCGCCGCGCAACGGGCGTGGACGGCGGCGACGATGTGCGCGCGGCGTGAACGCCCGCGGCGGCGATCGTCAGTCGAGCAGTTCCACCCATTCGCCCGCGGCGATGCGTCCGAGCAGCGGATGAAGGATGCGCTCGCTCGCGCCCCAGAGCCGGTGCCCGGCGACGTCGAAGTAAGGAAGGCGCACGGCCTCCCAGCCCGCGGGCAGCAGGTCGTCCGCATGCCGGCGCGCCTCCGGCGCGCGCAACGAGGCGAGCGAGGGCTCGAGGATCTCGGCCACTTCGCTCGCGGCCGGCGCCCACGCGGCGGGCCGCTCGGCGATCGCGAGGAAGGGCGTGATCGCGAAGCCCGTCGAGCGTGTCTCGATGCGCGGCAGTTCGGCGAGCACGCGCACGCGCTCGCGCGAGAGCCCGATCTCCTCCCACGCCTCGCGCAGCGCGGTCTCGAGCGGTGACGCGTCGCCCTCGTCCACGCGGCCGCCGGGAAACGCGAGCTGGCCCGAGTGCACGCCGCCCGGCGTGCGCCGGATGACGACGACGCGCCACTCCCCGGCGGCACCGCGCACGAACGGCACGAGCACCGCGGACTCCACGAGACGGGCGGACGGCACGGTGTTCACCCGCGCTACGACGTTTCGCCCGCGAGCGCCGCGAGCCGCTCGGCGGCGTCGGCCACGATGAGCGCCTCGGTCATCTCGGCGATGTCGCCTTCCATGAAGTTGGCGAGCGAGTACAGCGTGAGGTTGATCCGGTGATCGGTCACGCGCCCCTGCGGGAAGTTGTACGTGCGGATCTTCGCGCTGCGGTCGCCGGTCGAGACCTGCGACTTGCGCGCCGCCGCGTACTTCGCCTGCGTCTCCTGCAGCTTCGCGTCGTAGAGCCGCGCGCGCAGGACCTTCATCGCCTTCGCCCGGTTCTTGATCTGCGAGCGTTCGTCCTGGCAGGTCACCACGACGCCCGTCGGAAGGTGCGTGATGCGCACGGCGGAGTCGGTCGTGTTGACGCCCTGCCCGCCCTTGCCGCCGGCGCGGTAGACGTCCACCCGCAGGTCCTCCTCGCGGATGTCGATGTCCACGTCCTCGACCTCGGGCAGCACCGCGACCGTCGCGGCCGACGTGTGGATGCGGCCCGAGGCCTCGGTCGCGGGCACGCGCTGCACGCGATGCACGCCGGACTCGAACTTCATCTCGCGGTACACGCTCTCGCCCTCGAGCAGGAAGATCACTTCCTTGTAGCCGCCGACTTCCGTCTCGGAGAGCGACATGAGCTCCTGGCGCCAGCCGTGTCCTTCGGCGTACTTGCTGTACATGCGGTACAGCTCGGCCGCGAACAGCGTCGCCTCGTCGCCGCCCGTGCCCGCGCGGATTTCGCAGATGACGTTCTTGTCGTCGTCGGGGTCGCGTGGCAGCAGCAGCTTCTTGAGCTCGGCCGTGAGCGTCTCGATCTTCGCGCGCAGCTCCGGCAGTTCCGCCTGGGCGAGCTCGGCGAGTTCGGGATCGCCCGAAGCGATCGCCTCTTCGTCGTCCGCGACGGTCTTTTCGATCGCGCGGTACTCGGCCGACTTGCGCACGGTCTCGTCGAGGCGCGCGCGCTCCTTGGACAGGTCGCGCAGCTTGCGCGGGTCGCGCGCCACGTCGGGCTGCGAGAGCAGCTCCTCGATCTCGGCGAAACGCTGCTCCACGCGGCGCAGCGCCTCGATCATGTTCGGTTCCATCATTGGATGAAGCTCACTTCCTTCATGCCGCCCGCCTGCTGCATGGCGAGCACAGTGGGATCGTCCTTCACGAGGTTCAGCGAGGCGATCGCGGTGGCGCACATGTCGAGATCGGGTTCGCGCGTCGTGAGCAGCTGGAACTGCATGCCCGGCCACATGACCGCGCGCACGATCGGATTGCCGAAGTACTTCCCGCCGAGCCGGATGAACTCGAACGCGATGCCCGCGATGATCGGCATGCACGCGATGCGCAGCAGGTGCTGTCCGATGTTCGCGGGCTTGCCGATGAACGTGAAGAGCACGATGGACACGACGACGACGATGAACAGGAACGTCGTGCCGCAGCGCGGGTGCAGCCGCGAGAACTTCTGCACGTTCTCGGGCGTCAGCTCGACGCCGGCCTCGAGCGCGTGGATGGCCTTGTGCTCCGCGCCGTGGAAGCCGAGCACGCGCGCCATCTCGCTCCACTGCGAGATGAGCAGCAGGTAGAGCACGAACACGATCAGGCGCAGCGCGCCGTCCACGAGCCCGAACGCCATGCGCCCGTGCCATCCGAACAGGTTCTGCAGCACGGGCGTGAGCTTGGCCGGCATGACGACGAACAGCAGCATGCCGAGCGTGAGCGAGAACGCGACGGTCAGCGCCTGCACGAGCGGCGGAATGCCGCCTTCGGCCGGCTTGCCGCCCTCGGCCTTCGCGGCTTCCGACGGGTCGTCCTTCGCGGCCTCGTCGGCGCTGAAGTTGAGCGCCGTGATCCCGATGAACATGGTCTCGAACAGCGACACCGCGCCGCGGACGACCGGCAGCGACAGCGGCTTCACGCGGCGCGTCACGGATTCGAACGTGCGCTGCATCGTCGTGAAGCTGCCGTCGGCGCGGCGCACGGCCACGGCGATGCGCGAAGGCGAGCGCATCATGACGCCTTCGATGACGGCCTGACCGCCCACGGGCAGGAAGGGCATGCGGTTCTCCGGGCAAAAGACAGGCTCCCGGAGCGGACGTGTGGGTCCGCCACGGGAGCCGTGTGTACGACGCTAACCGTTGTTCGCTTCGGTCTTGACGTTCGCGTAGCGCTTGCGGAAGCGATCCACGCGACCAGCCTTGTCCAGAAGCTTCTGCTTGCCCGTGAAGAACGGGTGGCAGGCCGAGCAGATGTCGAGGTGAACCTTGCCGTCGCTCGTCGAGGGCTTGAGCGTCGTGCGGGTCTGCCACTCCAGGCCGCAGCCGTAGCAGTGGAAACCGCGCATCTCGTAAACCGGATGGATACCAGCCTTCATCTGGGGTGCTTCTCCGCCACGGCGGCGTTCCCCGGCGTCCGGGCCGGTGTCGCCTGAGCGACCTGCCGGACTGCGGATGATGCCGAGCGCTCCGCCTGGGTAGGGGTTGTTGAGGCCGGGGATATTGCCAGACGGCCGCCGGAACTGTCCAACGCGGGGCCGAGGGCCCCCGGGACGGCTCCGGACCCGGTGCGATGGAGCCGCCTCGCCCGGTCCCGGCGCCGCAAATGCCGGTCGTACGGTTCGGGCCTGCCCGATCTGGAGGACTTTGTTCAGGAAAGTGCGAGTGAGCCGAGACTCCCAACCGTTGCTCACCCCCCTCTGGCTCGAACGACTCACCCGACGGACTCCATCCCCGCCCCGTGGTCGCAATCCGCGCGTGCGCGTGAAGGACGGAGACATGTTCCATCGTCTGAAGGTCGGTCAACGCCTGCTCCTGATGGTGGCGATTCCGCTCGCGGGGCTGCTCGCGTTCGCGGGCTACAACCTGTGGCAGAAGATCGCCGCGCGCTCCGAGGCCCTGACCACGGGCCGCATCGTCGAGTTCTCCGTCCGCACGAGCGCCCTGCTCCACGAGACGCAGCGTGAACGCGGCCGCAGCTCGGTGTTCCTCAACGATCACGCGGACCAGAGCCTCGCGGCGGTACGCGAGCAGCGGAAGGCGACCGACGTCCGTCTGCAGGAGTTCGAGGCGTTCGTCGCGAAGTTCGACGCCCGCCGGATGGACGGCGAACTCACCGACGACATCGGCCGCATCCGGGGCACGCTCGGCGAGCTCACCTCCATGCGCTCGCGCGTGGACGCCCAGTCGGTGCCCCCGGCCGAAGCGGTCGCCTTCTACACCACGCTCAACTCGCAACTGCTCGACGTGATCGCCGTGGCCGGCAACCAGACGACCGACGGCATCGCGGCCGCGCACCTGAACGCCTACCACTCGCTGCTGAGCGCGAAGGAATGCGCGGGCATCGAGCGCGCGGTGCTGTCGGGCTCGTACGCGCGTGGCAACTTCGGCGGGCTCGAGAACTACCGCAAGCTCGTCGGTCTCGCCGCCAAACAGACCACCGAACTCGACGCCTACCAGACGTTCTTCGGGCGCAACGAAAAGCTCTCCGTGGACGGCTTCTCGAAGCGGCCGGAAGTGCAGGAAGCCGACGCGCTCCGCAAAGCGTCGCTGGCGCTGCCGCCGGACGCCGCGCTCACCGGGCACACCGGTCCCGAGTGCTTCGGCATCTTCACCAAGCGCATCGACGCGATGAAGGAACTCGAGGACCTCGTCGCGGAGGAACTCGCGGGCGACGCGAAGGCGAATGCCGCGACCGCCACGTTCTGGCTCCTGCTGACGTTCGCGTTCACCGCCGCTTCGCTGGTCTTCACGGTGTGGTTCAGCCGCGTCACCGCGAGCGGCGTCGTGAAGCCGATCGAGCACGTGCGGGACGAACTCGCCGACATCGCGCACGGTGACGGCGACCTCACGAAACGGCTGCACGTGAACTCGACCGACGAACTCGGGGCGCTCGCGCAGGCGTTCAACGAGTTCATCTCGAAGCTCTCGGGCATTCTCGGCGACGTGCGCTCCACGGCGGACGCGGTTTCGACCGCCTCGCTCGAACTGCAGCAGGCCGCGGGCAACATCTCCGGCGGCGCCCAGGAACAGGCGGCCTCGCTCGAGGAGACGACCTCCACGCTCGAAAACATCACGTCGTCGGTGAAGCACAACGCGGACGAAGTGAGTCAGGCGAGCGCGATCGCCGCCCGCTCCAGCGACGGCGCGCAGCAGGGCATCACGCTCGCGAAGGACGCGATCGAGAGCATGAGCGGCATCCAGAGCTCGGCCGCGAAGATCGCGGACATCATCGGCACGATCGACGGCATCGCGTTCCAGACCAACCTGCTCGCGCTCAACGCGGCCGTCGAAGCGGCGCGCGCCGGCGAGCAGGGCCGCGGCTTCGCGGTCGTGGCCACGGAAGTGCGCAGCCTCGCGACGCGCAGCGCGGAGGCCGCGAAGGAGATCCACGCCCTGATCCGCGACGCCGTGGATCGCATCGGCGAGGGCACCGCGAAGGTCGAACGCGTCGGCCAGGCGCTCGAGGTGATCGTGAACGAGGCCGGGCGCACGAACTCGCTCATGTCCGACATCGCCCGCAACGCGCGCGAGGAAGCGGACAACATCCGCCAGGTGAGCACCGCGGTGAGCCAGATGGACCAGGTCACGCAGAGCAACGCGGCACAGACGGAAGAACTCGCGGCGACCGCCGAGTCGCTCCACGCGCAGGCGAACGAACTGCAGGACCTGCTGGGACGGTTCAAGCTGGCGTGATGATCGAGGAATCGCATCGACGGGGCCGCGTCCCCCTTCGGGGCGCGGCCGCCGTTGTTTATTG
>JBGANH010000339.1:0-3309 GCA_044222365.1 Candidatus Eiseniibacteriota bacterium | reverse complement strand
CGAGCTCGAACACTGCAAGCGTCTGGGCGGCGAGATGCGGCCGCTCATGCAGTCGGTGCGTGAGGCGGCGGACGCGCTGGAGTCGCTCGTGGACGACGAGCTCTGGCCGCTCCCGAAGTACCGCGAGATGCTGTTCGTCAAGTAGCGCCGTGTCGCATGCGAGGCCGCCGGAGCGATCCGGCGGCCTCGTTTCGTTGGAGGGGGCAGGGGACTTCGGCTAGATTGCGGCCTCCTTCCGAACGGCACCCATCCTCCCCGGAGCAATTGTTGGCCACCGCCTATTCCCTCAACGCCGCGCAGCAGCAGGCCGTCGATCACGCGCAGGGCGCCGCGCTCGTCATCGCGGGCGCCGGCTCGGGCAAGACCCGCGTCCTCACCGCGCGCATCGAAGCGCTCCTCGATCGCGGCGTGCCGCCGGAATCCATCCTCGCGTTCACGTTCACGAACCGCGCGGCGAAGGAGATGCGCGAGCGCATCGAGAAGGCCGTCGGCCCGGACGCGAAGCGCCTCTGGGTCGGCACGTTCCACGCGACCGCGGTGCGGCTGCTGCGCCGCGAGTGCGCGACGCTCGGCCTGCCCGCGGGCTTCTCGATCTACGACCGCGAGGACCAGGAGTCGCTCCTGCGCGGCATCCTCAAGGAACTCGGGCTCTCCGACGCGGGCTTCAAGGTGGGCGTCGTGCTCGGGCGCATCTCGGACTGCAAGAACGCCCTCGTGACGCCGGACGAATGCGAGCGCGCGGCGATGACGCCCTTCGACCGCTCCGTGGCGCAGTGCTACCGCAAGTACCAGGCGGGACTGCGCGGCGCGGGCGCGCTCGACTTCGACGATCTCATCGCGGAATCCGTGCGGCTTTTCCTCGAGCATCCGCAGGCGGGCGAGCGCTGGAGCCGGCGCTTCTCGCAGATCCTCGTGGACGAGTACCAGGACACGAATCACGCGCAGTTCCGGCTCGTGCAGGCGCTCGCCGCCGTGCACGGCAACCTGTTCGTGGTCGGTGACGACGACCAGTCCATCTACGGCTGGCGCGGCGCCGACCTGGCGAACGTGCTCGACTTCGAGCGCGCGTTCCCGGGCGCGGTCACGATCCGGCTCGAACAGAACTACCGCTCGACGCGCAACATCCTCGACGCCGCCAACGCGGTCGTCGCGAACAACCAGGCGCGCAAGGGCAAGACGCTGTGGTCGGAGCGCGAAGCCGGCGCGATGATCCGCTTCTCGCTGTGCGCGGACGAGGCCGACGAGGCGCGCCGCGTCCGGCGCTTCCTCGAGGCGAAGGTGTCGCTCGGGCGGCGCCTGCGCGACTGCGCGGTGCTCTACCGCACGAACGCCCAGTCGCGATCGCTCGAAACCGAACTGCGCAGCGCCGGGATCGCGTACGAGATCGTCGGCGGCGTGTCGTTCTTCCAGCGCCGCGAAGTGAAGGACATGCTCGCGTACCTGCGGCTGCTCGTGAACCCGCGGGACACCGCGTCGTTCTACCGCATCTGGAACACCCCGCGGCGCGGGCTCGGCCCGGCCGTACAGGCGCAGATCGAGGCGCGCATGGCGGCCGGTGTGCCGACGCCGCTCGACGCGCTGCGCCAGCTGTCGAACGAAGGGGCGCTCAAGGGCGCCGCGAAGGCCGGTGCGCAGTCGCTGCTCGCGCTCTACGACGACCTGCGCGCGCATCCGGACGAGCCGCTCGACCAGATGTTCGTGCGCCTGCTCGAGAAGACCGCGTACCTCGCGCACCTCGAAGCGAACAGCGAGGACGACCTCGCCGACCGGCGATCGAACGTCGAGGAACTCGGCGCTTCGGCCGCGGCGTTCGCCGCCTCGGGCCGCGGCGGGCTGCTCGAGTACCTGTCCGAGTGCTCGCTGCTCACCGACGCCGACCGCCTGAGCGAGACCACCGACCGCGTGCTCCTGCTCACCGCGCACAACGCGAAGGGGCTCGAGTTCGACCTCGTCACGGTCGCGGGATTGGAGGAAGGCCTGATGCCGCACGCTTCGAGCCTCGACGATCCGTCCGAGCTGGAAGAAGAGCGCCGCCTCTTCTACGTGGCGCTCACCCGCGCGCGCGACGAAGTCATGCTCACCGCCGCCGCGTACCGGCGCCGGTTCGACGGCGCGTGGGGCTCGCAGGTGTCGCGCTTCGTGGACGAGATCCCGCCGCACCTGCTCGAACGCGAGGAGGCGCAGTACCACAGCTGGAGCATGCCGCAGCGCCCGGCGAGCGGGCGCGCCGCGGGCGGCCCCGCGGGTGCGCGCGGCACGGGCGAGTCGCCGCAGCGCCGCACGTGGTCGAGCAGCGCGCGCGCGACGCGTTCGCGCGAAACGGAAGACCTCGGCGGCCGGACGTACCAGCAGGACGAGTTCTCGCAGATCTCGTTCGACGACGACGTGCCGGGCGTGGGACCGTCGCACGGCGTGAACGCGGCCGGACGCGGCGAGACCGCGCGCCGGGCCGTGGGACGCCGCGTGCACCACGCGAAGTTCGGCCACGGCACGGTGCTCGAGGCCGAAGGGGAAGGGCCGGACATGAAGCTCACCGTGCGCTTCACCGGCTCGATCAAGAAAGTGCTCGCCCGGTTCGTCACCGGAGGCGCGGATGAAGATTGAGCGCGCGGAAGTCGAACGCATCGCCGCGCTCGCGCGGCTCGAACTCGACGCCGACCGCGTGGACGAGACCGCCGCGCAGCTTTCCAAGGTGCTCGACTTCGTCGCCGCGCTCGACACGCTCGACCTGGAAAGCTGCGAGGTCAGCGTGCTCGCGCCCGATGGCCGGCCGCTGCGCGACGACGTGCCGGGCACGCGCGGGCTCGACCCGTTCGCCGCGACCGCGGGCGCGCCCGAGAGCGAGGACGGCTGCTTCGTCGTGCCGCCCGTGGTGGAGAACGTGAACCCGTGAGCACGCCGCTCTTCAAGCGTTCGGCCGCCTGGATCGCCGCGCAGGTGCGCGCGGGGGCGGTCACGCCGACCGAGGCGGTCGACGCCGGCTGGGACGGCCCCGGCGCGCACTGGGAGCACGACGTGCACGCGGTCGTGCACACCGACCGCGAGGCGCGGCAGTCGGGCGCCGACGCCGCGAACACGAAGGGCCCGCTCGCGGGCGTGCCCGTGCTCGTGAAGGACAACCTCTGCACGGTGGACTACCCGACCACGTGCTGCTCGCGCGTGCTCGCGGGCTGGCACGCGCCTTACGACGCGACGGTGATCGCGCGCCTGCGCGAAGCCGGCGCGGTGATCGTGGGCAAGGCGAACATGGATGAGTTCGCGATGGGCTCGTCCACGGAGTTCAGCTGTTACGGCCCGACGCGCAATCCG
>JBGANH010000015.1:0-26533 GCA_044222365.1 Candidatus Eiseniibacteriota bacterium | reverse complement strand
GCGAGCCCGCGCGGATCGGTGAGCTTGAGCTTCATGCCGAGCGCGAAGCCGCCCTTCTCGCCGAAATCGGACAGGATGCGAGCGCAGTCCCCGTCGACCCGCACGAGGTAGGCGCCGCTCGAGGAGCCGAGGCCCGGCCAGTGCGCGAGGAGCGGCGTGAGGAACCGCGTCCCGATGCTGTGCATGACGAGCACGCCCTTGATCCCGCCCACCTGCGCGACGGGCACGCCCACCATGAACTCGTCCCCCCACGGGTCGCCCAGTTCGGGCTCGCCCGTCTCCATCACGCGGCGCACGAGGCGCTGCACGACGGCGCGCTCCTCCTCGACCGCGGGCGAATCCTCGAACAGCACGCGGCCGCTCGCGTCGAGGAGCTGCACGTTCTCGAACTCGAAGCGCTCGCGCGCCGAGGCGAGTTCTTCCTTCAGCTGCGTCTGCCCGGCCTCGTCGAGCGTTCCCTCGCACCAGCGAGTCGCGCGCGCTTCGACGACCGGGTCGCGCTCGACGCTGAGCGCCTCGCGCACGAGGGTGCCGAGCAGGTGGTCGAGCTGGTCGGCGCGGAGGTCCGCGGCGGCCTCGAGCCGCGACCAGCCCTCGAGCTCGAGCCGCTGCTTCGCCTTGCCGTAGAACGCGAGGTTGAACGCCACCATCGCGAGCAGCAGGAAGACGGCGATGCCCGCCAGCACGAGGCGGCTCTCACGGCGCTGCTCACCCGTTCCGGACAGCAGGTAGCCGACGGCGCCTCCCGCGTGTGCAGGACCGTCCGTGTCTTGCGCGTCGTGCGCCGGATTCGTGTGGGAGGTGGTCATGATTCGGGCGTCGTGCCCCACACGTCATCGGCCGGAAATGAGTGCGCTTGAGCGGGTTCTTGGCCCCGGCAGGCGGCAGAAAGCCCCCCGGAGCGGGGGCTCCGGGGGGCTCGTCTGCGGTCGGGTGGGCTATTCGCCCTGCTTCTGCCAGTAGCGCGGCCGCATGTTGGCGGCGAGCACGCGCTTGCGCAGGCGCAGCGACTGCGGCGTGACCTCGAGAAGTTCGTCGTCACGGATCCACTCGAGCGCCTGCTCGAGCGACATGCGGTGCACGGGCAGGAGCCGGACGGCCTCCTCGCCCACCGAACGCATGTTCGTGAGCTTCTTCTCCTTCACGACGTTCACGTCCATGTCCTGCTCGCGCGAGTTCTCACCGATGATCATGCCCTCGTACACCTTCTCGTTGGGCTCGATGAAGATCTCGCCGCGGTCCTGCACGTGCTCGATCGAGTACGGCGTCGCCGTGCCCGCGCGATCGGACACCAGGGCGCCGGTCGTGCGGTGCGGGATGTCGCCCATCCACGGCTCGTAGCCGTCGAACAGGTGGTTGAGCAGGCCGGTGCCGCGCGTGTCGGTGAGGAACTGGCTGCGGAAGCCGATCAGTCCGCGCGACGGGATGCGGAACTCGAGGCGCACGCGGCCGGTGCCGTGGTTGACCATGTTGGTCATGCGGCCCTTGCGGCCGCCGATCTTCTGCGTGACGACGCCGACGAACTCCTCGGGGCAGTCGATCACGAGATGTTCCATCGGCTCCATCTTGCGGCCGTTCTCGGTGTGCGTGATGACCTCGGGCTTGCTCACGGCGAGCTCGAAGCCTTCGCGGCGCATCATCTCGATCAGGATCGCCATCTGCAGTTCGCCGCGGCCCGAGACCGTGAACTGGTCCGGCGTCTCGCCCTGCTCGACCTTGAGCGACACGTTCGTGAGGATTTCGCGCTCGAGCCGGTCCTTGAGGTTGCGGCTCGTGACGTACTTGCCTTCCGTGCCGGCGAGCGGCGAGGTGTTCACGCTGAACACCATGCTCACCGTGGGCTCGTCCACCGTCACCGGGGGCAGCGCGCGCGGGTTCTCGGCGTCGGTCACGGTCTCACCGATGTGCACTTCCTCGAAGCCGGCGAGCGCCACGATGTCGCCCGGGCCGGCCGTCTGCACTTCGACGCGCTCGAGGCCTTCGAACGCGTAGAGGTTCGTGACACGCGTCTTCACGATCGTGCCGTCGCGGCGCACGAGCGCCACTTCCTGCCGCGGCGCGAGGTTGCCGTTGATGATGCGGCCGATCGCGAGGCGGCCGACGTAGTCCGAGTAGTCGAGGTTCAGGATGAGCATCTGCACGGGCATCGACGGGTCGTACTTCGGAGCCGGGATGCTCTTCACGATGCCTTCGAACAGCGGCAGGAGGCGCTGGTTCTCGCCGTCCGCGGACGTGCGGCACACGCCTTCGCGCGCGATCGTCCAGAACACCGGGAAGTCGAGCTGGTCCTCGTGCGCGTCGAGATCGATGAACAGGTCGTAGACCTCGTTCAGCACTTCCTGCGGGCGCGCGTCCTTGCGGTCGATCTTGTTGATCACGACGATCGGCTGCAGGCCCAGTTCGAGCGCCTTCTTGAGCACGAAGCGCGTCTGCGGCAGCGGGCCTTCCGACGCGTCCACGAGCAGCAGCACGCCGTCCACCATCTTGAGCGTGCGCTCGACCTCGCCGCCGAAGTCCGCATGGCCCGGCGTGTCCACGACGTTGATCTTCATGTCGCCGAACCGGATCGCGGTGTTCTTCGCGAGGATCGTGATGCCCTTCTCGCGCTCGAGGTCGTTCGAGTCCATGACCCGCTCCGCGACCTCCTGGTTCTCGCGGAACACGCCGCTCTGCCACAGCATCGCGTCCACGAGCGTGGTCTTGCCGTGGTCGACGTGGGCGATGATGGCGATGTTGCGAAGGTCCTCACGGACCGCGGTGGGATTTCCGGCGGGACTCTGCTTCGGGGTCAAGGTGTTTCCTCCGGTGAACGCGGGGCGAGCAGGAAGGACCGGAGCCGGTCCCACAGGTCCTGCCGCTCCCACAGCGAATCGTAGCTGTACAGGGCGACCGTGCCGAAACCGAGCTCGCGTGCGCCGCGGATCTTCGCGGCGGCGGTGGACGGCGACGTGTTGTAGATGGCGATGCCGGGGACGAGGCGGAGCGTTCCCACCTGCGAGGACATCGCCGAGAGCTGCTGCATCACGGTCTGGACGAGGGGTGCGTAACACATCGCGAAGGCGCGGTCGAGCAGGCCGTCGCGCAGCCACGCGCTCCAGGCCTGGCGGTTGCGCTTCACGGCCGTGAGCGTGTCCGCGAGCACCGCCGCGGTGAGTTCGATGCCGGGGCGCACGGCGTTCAGCGAGTCGCGCACCTCGCGCACGATCGCGGTCACCTGCCCGAGCTGGAACGCCGACCAGGCGGAATCCGCGCGGGCGCGTTCGGCCTGCGGCAGCCGGGAGAACATCGCGGGATCCACGCCGTACTCGAGCGCGAATCGCGCCCGCGAGGTCGGATCGAACCCGATCGCGACGCTCGGCTGGCGGATGTAGTCGAGGTGGATGCCGTCCACCGGGTAGCGCGACGCGATCTCGCGCGCGACGTTCGCGAGGTGCGTGCGCACGCCGGGGTGAGCGGGTGACAGGAACACTCCCTCGACCATGCGCTTCTCGCGCTCGCGCGGGGACATGCGCGTCATCGGACGGCCGTCCTCGAGCCGCGCGACCCACTCGGGGTGCTGGCGGATGACGTGGCGCGGGTCCGAGGGCGGCTTCTTGCCGGACCACACGAGACAGCAGTTCATCCAGGCGTGCACTTCGAGCCCCGCCGCGTGCGCGAGCGGAACGAGTTCGCCGAGCGGGTCCCTGCCGCGCTCGCGGATGGGCTCGGGGTACGGCAGCAGGTCGGAGCGGTACCAGCCGTCGCCGCGCCCCACGACCTGCACGATCAGCCCCTTCACCTTCATGGCACGGGCGCGCTCGACGAGACGCGGGATGTCCTCCGCGTTCACGAGCGAGTTGCGCAGCACCCACAGGTACTCGATCGGGCCGAGCACGCTGCTGTCCGCCGCGAACGTCGAGTCGTACGGCGCATCCGCGCGCGCCGGCGCCGCCCCGGCGCCGAGGAAGCCGGCCGCCACGAGGACGAGCGTCAGGACGAGCGGAAGTACGCCCGAACGGGCGCGCCACGGCGCGGCGAGGGAACGGCGGTACGTCATGCGGTGCGGGACTCCTTCTGCGGACAAACGACGCGGGCGGAAGGTGACCCTCCCGCCCGCGTCACGACTTGTTGCGATGGGATGCCGGGATTCGGCATCAACCGCCGGTCTTGCGCGGGCCGCGGCGCGGCTTGGCCGCTCCACCACCCGAACCGCCGCCCACCTTTTCCTTCTTGGGCTTCGGCGCGCGCTTGGGCTTGGCCTCGGCGGCCGCTTCCGCGGGCTCCTCGGCCTCGGCGGCCTTCGACTTCTTGGCCGGCTTGTCCGTCGCCGCCGCGAGGGCCTTCGCCTCCGCCGCCGCGATGCGCGCCTGCCGCTCCTGCTCCTTCTGCTCGACCGACTTCACGAGCTCGAGGTAACAGGTCTCGCCCGCGTCGCCGAGACGGCGGCCGAGCTTGATGATGCGCGTGTAGCCGCCGTTGCGGCCTTCGTACCAGGGCGCGATCGTGTCGAACAGCTTGCCCACGACCTCCGGCTTGAAGACGAACGTGGACACGTGGCGGCGGGCCGCGACGTCACCCTGCTTGCCGAACGTGATCATGCGCTCGGCCAGACGGCGGGCTTCCTTCGCCTTGGCCAGCGTGGTCTCGATGCGCTCGTACTGGAAGAGCGCCGTGACCAGGTTACGAAGCAGCGCACGCCGGTGCTGGTGCGTACGGCTCAGCTTGCGATGGTCCTTGCGGTGTCTCATGTCTGTTGCCCAGTCCTCTCACGTCACAACGAGCGCGGGTGCGGCCCCGAGCGCTCCCCTGGAGCGCCCGGTTCGCGTCACACCTCGGTCTTCGCCGGCGACTTCTCGTAGTAGGGGCTGATGTCCATGCCGAAGTGCAGGTTCATCTCGCCGAGAATGTCCTGAATTTCCTTCAGGGACTTGCGGCCGAAGTTGCGGAACTTCAGCATCTCCGGTTCGCCCTTCTGCACGAGGTCACCGATGGTCTTGATCTCCGCGGCGCGCAGGCAGTTGCTCGAGCGCACGGACAGCTCCAGCTCCTCGACGCTCTTGTCGAGCAGCTTGCGGATCTTGACCTTCTCCTCGTCCACCTCGGGCTCGTCTTCCTGGACCGGCTCCTCGTCGAAGTTCACGAGCATGGCGAAGTGATCCTTGAGGATCTTCGCCGCCATGGCGACCGCGTCGGCCGGCTTGATGCTGCCGTCCGTCCACACCTCGATCGAGAGCTTGTCGTAGTCGATGCGCTGACCGAGACGCGTGGCCTCGACGGTGTAGTTCACCTTCGTCACCGGCGAGAACAGCGAGTCGATCGGAATCACGCCGATCGGACGGTCGGCCTGCGAGTGCTGGTCCGCCGAAACGTAACCACGGCCGCCGTTGATCTCGACTTCCATGCGCAGGTCGCCGTCGCGGTTCAGCGCGGCCACGTGGAGATCCGGGTTGAGCACCTGCACGTCGGCGTCGACGTTCAGGTCACCGGCACGCACCTCGCCCTTGCCGCGCATCTCGAACACGCCCTTCTTCGGGCCGTCGCCGTGCAGCTTGAGGCGCACCTGCTTCAGGTTGAGAACGATTTCCGTGACGTCTTCGATGACGCCCGGGAGCGTCGAGAACTCGTGCAGCACGCCGTCGATGCGCACCGCGGTGATCGCGGCGCCCTGCAGCGACGAGAGCAGCACGCGGCGCAGGGCGTTGCCCAGCGTCGCGCCGAAGCCCCGCTCCAGCGGCTCGAGCACGAACTTTCCATACGAATCGTTGTTGCCCGCGTCGGAAATCAACGGCTTGGGCATCTGCAGATTCTTCCACTTCATCGGCAAGCCTCCCGTGGGGAGAACGCAGTCGTCACTTCGAGTAAAGCTCGACGATCAGCTGCTCGTTGATCGGCACAGGGATCGAAGCACGCGTCGGGATGTGGAGGACGCGGCCCGAGAGCTTCTCGGGGTTCAGCTCGACCCAGTCCGGAACGCCCTGGCCCTTGCGGGCTTCGAGGGAGTTCTTGAAGACGGCGATCTCCTTGCTGCGCTCGCGCACCTGGATCTCGTCGCCGACCTTCGTCATGAACGACGGGATGTCCACCGTGCGGCCGTTCACCGAGAAGTGGCGGTGACGGACGAGCTGGCGAGCGGCGCTGCGCGACGGGGCGAGCCCGAGGCGGAACACCACGTTGTCGAGACGGCGCTCCAGCATCTGGAGCAGCACCTCGCCCGTGACGCCCTTGGCGTCGCTGGCCTTCGCGAACGTGTGACGGAACTGCCGCTCGAGCAGGCCGTAGATGCGACGGGCACGCTGCTTCTCACGAAGCTGCTGACCGTAGTTGGTTTCCTTGGCGCGACGGCTCTTGCCGTGCTCGCCCGGGGCGTAACCGCGCCGTTCGAATGCGCACTTGTCCGTGAGGCAGCGCGCACCCTTCAGCATCAGCTTCATGCCCTCGCGCCGGCAAAGCCGGCATCGTGCGTCGTGATAAACCGCCATGCTCGGATTCTCCTAGACGCGGCGCCGCTTGGGCGGGCGGCAGCCATTGTGAGGGATGGGAGTGACGTCCTTGATCGCGGAAATCTCGAGACCCGTCGCCTGCAGCGAACGGATAGCGGCCTCACGACCGGAACCCGGACCCTTGACCCAGACCTCGACGCGCTTGAGACCGGCGTTGATGGCTTCGCGAGCACAGTTCTCGGCGGCCACCTGGGCGGCGAAAGGCGTGCTCTTGCGCGAACCCTTGAAGCCGACCTTGCCACCACTGGCCCAGCTGATGACGGCACCGTCCATGTCGGTGATCGTGATGATCGTGTTGTTGAAGCTCGCCTGGACGTGGGCGACACCGTTGGTGCCCACCTTCCGGTCGCGCTTCTTGGCCTTCTTGACTTCCGCCACTCGAAACCTCCTGGCTGGACGCGCTCAGTTGCGCCGCCGAATCAGCCCTTCTTGCCGCCCGCCGCCTTCGTGCGGACGGACTTCGTCTTCTTGGGACCCTTACGCGTACGCGCGTTGGTCTTCGTGCGCTGGCCGCGAACGGGCAGGCTGCGGCGGTGACGCAGTCCACGATAGGCGCCGATGTCCATCAGGCGCTTGATGTTCATGGCCATTTCGCTGCGCAGCGAGCCTTCCACCTTGTACTCGCGCTCGATGAGCGTGCGCAGCTTGCCGGCATCCTCGTCACTCAGGTTCTTGACGCGGATGTCTTCGCTGATGCCGGCCGAAGCCAGCAGCTTCTTCGCCGTCGCCGGACCGATGCCGTAGATGTACGTCAGAGCGACGACGATCCGCTTTTCGGTCGGGAGATCGATACCTGCGATACGTGCCACCGAACTCCTCCTTCAGCCCTGACGCTGCTTGTGCCGCGGGTTGCGGCTGCAGATCACGCGGATCACACCCTTGCGACGCACGACCTTGCAGTGCTCGCAGATCTTCTTCACCGAAGCACGAACCTTCATTGCAGCTCTCCTGTGGCGTTCGCGACACGCGACGTGACGCGTCTCGCCGTGTACTTCCTGGAACGACTACTTGTACCGGTAAACGATGCGACCGCGGGACAGGTCGTAGGGCGACAACTCGACCGTGACCTTGTCTCCCGGAAGGATCTTGATGAAATGCATCCGCATCTTGCCCGAAATGTGGGCGAGCAGCCGGTGACCGTTCTCGAGCTCCACGCGGAACGTCGCGTTCGGAAGCGCTTCGACCACGGTGCCTTCGACCTGGATGCCTTCTTCTTTCGCCAAACTCGTCCTCAGTTCTCTTGGTCCGGCAGAGCCGAGAGGATCTCGGGTCCGTCCGGTCCCACAGCCACGGTGTGCTCGAAGTGGGCGGAGAGCCCGCCGTCCTTCGTCGCCACCGTCCAGCCGTCGGACCGAGTCACCACTTCGAAACCGCCGGTGTTGACCATCGGTTCGATCGCCAGCACGAGGCCGGTCATCAACCGAGGTCCACGTCCCGCCGGTCCGAAGTTCGGAACCGCCGGCTCTTCGTGCATCTCTCGCCCGATGCCGTGTCCGACGAGGGCCTTGACCACCGAGTAGCCCTGCGCCTCGACGTACGACTGCACCGCGTTCGAGATGTCGCCCACCCGGTTTCCCGCGCGGGCCTGCGCGATGCCCTGCATGAGGGATTCGCGCGTCACGTCCAGCAATCTACGGGCTTCCGCACTCACTTCGCCAACCGGGAAGCTGAGCGCGGCGTCCCCGTACCAACCGTTCTTCTCGACTCCCACGTCGATCCCGATGATGTCGCCCTCGCGGAGTTCGCGCGGGCCCGGGATGCCGTGGACCACTTCTTCGTTCACCGAGGGGCAGATCGAGGCCGGAAACCCGCGGTAGCCCTTGAACGCGGGGCGCGCGCCGTGATCCCGGATGAAGCTTTCCGCGATCCGGTCCAGCTCGGCCGTCGTGACGCCCGGCCTGACGTGGCGTCCCAGTTCCCGCAGCGTCATCGCGACGAGCTGGGCCGACACCCGGATCTTCTCGATTTCCTCTCGGTTCCTCGTGAACACCATTCCCCCGGCTTCAGTCCGGCACTGCTCGTGTCAGCGCGCCGTAGACCTCGTCCAGTGGACCGGTGCCCTGCACTTCCTTCAGCTTGCCCTGCTCCCGATACCAGCCCACCAGGGGCGCCGTCTGGTTGCGGTAGACCTCCAGCCGCTTCCGAACGGTTTCCTCGGTGTCGTCCGCACGCTGGCGCAGCTCCGTCGAGGGATGGTCGTCGCAATGACGTCCGTCCTTCGAGGGCGCCGTCAGCGTGTTGAAGACGCGCCGGCACTCCGGGCACTCCCACCGGCTGCTGAGCCGCCGCACGAGTTCCTCGTCCGGCGCCGTCAACAGCACGGCTGCATCGATCTTCAGCGACCGCTCCGCGAGCATGGCGTCGAGCGCTTCCGCCTGCGGAACCGTCCTCGGGAACCCGTCGAGGACGAAGCCCGCGAGGGCGTCCGGCTCGAGCGTTCGTTCCCTCACCAGCCCGACGATCACGTCGTCGGGGACCAGTGACCCTGCATCCATCAACTTCTTCGCCTGCACGCCGAGCGGCGTCTGCCTGGCAACGGCATCACGCAGCATGTCGCCCGTCGAGATCAGGGCCTGCCCGCGATCCGTTGCGAGCCGGCGCCCCTGGGTGCCTTTCCCGACTCCGGGAGGTCCCAGCAGGATGACTCGCATATCACATTCTCTGCCTGCCGCGAATGCGGCTGCGCTTGACGAAGCCTTCGTAGTGCCGCATCAGGAGATGCGATTCCACCTGCTGCAGCGTGTCGAGTGCCACACCGACCACGATCAGGACGCTCGTACCGCCGAACGCCAGCGCCGGCACCTTGAAGAGCGCCAGGATGATGTCCGGAAGGACGGCGATCGCCGCGAGGAACACGGCGCCCGGAAGCGTGATGCGGGTCAGCACACGGTCGATGTACTCGGCCGTCTTGCGTCCCGGACGGATGCCCGGGATGAAGCCACCGTACTTCCGCATGTTCTCCGCGAGGTCGTTCGGGTTCAGCACGACCGCGGTGTAGAAGTAGGTGAAGAAGATGATGATGGCGGCGTAGATCACGTTGAACGCGATGCCCGTGCGGCTGAAGAACTGCGCGATCGACTGCGCCGCCGGGTTGTTCGCGAAGAAGCCCGCCACCGTCGCCGGGAGCACCATGATGCTCGAAGCGAAGATGATCGGAATCACGCCCGCGGTGTTGACGCGGAGCGGGATGTGCGTGCTCTGCCCACCGTACTGGCGACGGCCCACGACGCGCTTGGCGTACTGCACCGGGATCTTGCGCGTGGCCTGCGTCATGACGATGACCGAAGCGACGACCGCGATGAGGATCGCCACCATGAAGATGGCCTGCAGCGGCGAGAAGCTGCCCGCCCGCATGCTGTCGATCGTGGCCGCGATGCCGTTGGGAAGACCACCGAGGATGTTTACGAAGATGATCAGCGAGATGCCGTTGCCGATGCCGAACTCAGATCTTCACCGAGCCACATCACGAGGATGGTGCCCGCGGTCTGGGTGATGACCGTGGAGAGGTAGAACATCGGTCCCGGGCTCGGCACGACGGACAGTCCCTGCGACTGGCCGAGGCCGATCAGGAACACGGCGTAGGCGAACGACTGCACGACCGAGATGAGCACCGTGCCGTAGCGCGTGATCTGCGTGATCTTCTTCTGGCCTTCCTCGCCTTCCTTGCGCAGCTTCTCGAAGTACGGCACGACGGCGCCGAGGAGCTGGAGGATGATCGAGGACGAGATGTACGGCATGATGCCCAGCGCGAAGATCGTCGCCTTGGAGAACGCCTGCCCCACGAACATGTCGTACATGCCGAAGAGGGTGTTCGCCTGCGAACGGAACGCCGCGGTGAGGGCAGCCGCATTCACCCCGGGCGTGGGCACGTGCTCGCCCAGCCGGTAGATCACGAACAGGCCGAGCGTGAACAGAATCCGCCGGCGGAGTTCGGGAACCTGGAAGATATTGCGAAGCTTCTCGAACATGAGTCGATCAGCCCTTGACGTTGGGGGTTTCCAGCTTACCGCCCGCCGCCTCGACCGCCTTCTTCGCAGCCTCGCTCGCGGCGTCCACCTTGACCGTCAGCGCCACCTTCAGCTCGCCGCCGCCGAGGAGCTTGATCAGCCCCGGACGGCGAATGATGCGCTGAGCCTTCAGCCACGCCGCATCCACGGTCGTTCCGGCCGGAGCACCCGCGAGGGAGCCGACGTTCACGACCTGGTACTCGACACGCATCGGGTTCAGGAAGCCGCGCTTCGGGAGACGGCGCTGGATCGGCATCTGCCCGCCTTCGAACCACGCGGGGATCTTGCCGCCGGAGCGCGCCTTCTTGCCCTTGTGACCCTTGCCCGCGGTGCCGCCGAGACCAGTCGCAGCGCCCTTGCCGCGGCGCTTCGGGTTCTTCGTCGAGCCCGCAGCCGGGTGAATGTTTCCGATGTTCATGTTGGCCACCTAGTTGAGCTCCTCCACCTTCACCAGGTGGCGGACCTTGAAGACCATACCCCGGATCTGGGGCGTGTCGTTGTGTTCGACCGTGTGCTGCATCTTGCGGATGCCGAGCGCACGAACGGTGAGCGCCTGATCCTTCGGGTGACCAGAGGCGCTCTTGGTCTGGGTGATGCGAAGCTTACGCGCCATTGGCCGAACCCTTTCCGAACAGCTCCGCCATCGTCGTGCCGCGCATGGCCGCCACGTCCGAGGGACGGCGCAGACGCTTGAGGCCGTCCACGGTCGCCTTGACGAGGTTGTGCGGGTTGCGCGTGCCGAGGCACTTGGTGAGCACGTTCTGGACACCCGCCACCTCGAGCACGGCGCGCACGCCGCCGCCCGCGATGACGCCCGTACCCGGCGAAGCCGGCTTCAGCAGCACGTTCCCCGCGCCGAAGTGGCCGAGGATCTGGTGCGGAATCGAGCCGCTCTTCGTGACCGGGACACGGAACATGTTCTTCTTCGCCGCCTCGCCCGCCTTGCGGATGGCGTCGGCGACTTCGTTGGCCTTGCCCAGACCGACACCGACTCGGCCGTTCTGGTCACCGAGCGCCACGATCGCGTTGAACGAGAACCGCCGGCCGCCCTTCACCACCTTGGCGCAACGGTTGACGTTGATCACGCGTTCCTGGAACTCGGACTTCGCCTCTTCCTGCTGACGCGGCTGACGGCGCTCACGCTGGGGACCCGCCATTTCAGGCCTCCTAGAAGTTGAGACCGCCGGCGCGCGCGCCGTCGGCGAGCGCCTTGACGCGCCCATGGTAGAGATAGCCGCCACGATCGAAGGCCACCTGCTCGATGCCCTTGTCCTTGGCGCGCTGCGCGAGCAGCTTTCCGACGGCGGTGCTGACGCCCACCTTGCCCTTGCCCTCGACGAGAGACTTCACGTCGTCGCGGCTCGAGGCCTGCGCCAGCGTGACACCCTGCGTGTCGTCGATGATCTGGGCGTAGATGTGCGCCGAGCTCCGGAAGACCGACAGACGCGGACGCGCCTGCGTGCCCGACACCTTGTTGCGGATCCGGTAACGACGAATCCGGCGACGCTCGTACTTGTTGTGCTGTCCGCTCATTATGCCGACCCCGCAGCCTTACCGGCCTTGCGACGGATGAACTCGCCTTCGTACTTGACGCCCTTGCCCTTGTAGGGCTCGGGGGGACGGAACCCGCGAATGTTGGCCGCGACCTGGCCCACCTGGCACTTGTCCGCGCCACTGATCGTCAGACGCGTGGGCGTCTCGACCTTGATGGTGATGCCGGCCGGCGACTCGAAGTGAACCGGGTGCGAGAAACCGAGCTGAAGCACCAGCTTCTGCCCGTCCATCTGCGCGCGGTACCCCGTGCCGACGATCTCGAGGGTCTTGCTGAAACCGGTGGAGACGCCCTGCACCATGTTCGCGATCTGCGCGCGCATCGTGCCGAACATCGGGTTGCGCGTGATCTTGTCCGAGGTGACCTGGACTTCCGCGCCTTCCACCTTCACGTAGGTGCTCGGAAGGATCGGATGCGAAAGCTCCGCCTTCGGGCCCTTCACCTTGACCTGCGTCTCATCCACCGTCACCGACACTCCGGCGGGGATGGCGACCGGTCGCTTACCCATTCTCGACATGTCGCCTCTCCTTACCAGATCTGGGCGACGAGCTCGCCGCCGAGGCCCGCTGCGCGAGCCTCGCGGTCCGTCATCAGCCCGCGGGACGTGGAAAGCATCGAAATACCGAGACCACCCATGACGCGCGGAATGTTGTCCTTACCCACGTACACGCGGCGGCCAGGCTTGCTGACGCGCTTGATGCCCGTGATGACGGGCGTGTCGTCGTTCGTGTACTTGAGGTAGACGCGCAGGACACCCTGCTTGGTGTCTTCGATGGTCTTGAAGTTGTTGATGAAGCGCTCGCGCAGGAGAACCTTCGCGATTTCCGTCTTCATGTTCGACGCGGGGACGTCCACCTTGCGGTGCTTCGCGCCGATCGCGTTGCGGATGCAGGTGAGGAAATCCGCGACGGGATCACTGACCGACATGTACGACCTCCATGAACCAGCGTCCAACGGGGACGCGGCCCCGTTGCAGCCTGATTCGTGCGTTCCTCGCGGAACGCGGTGTATGCGCTCCCCTCAGGGAGCGACGTGTCGCGCGGGCCGGGTGGCGCCGCGCGGAAAGCTCACCAGCTCGACTTGACGACGCCCGGGATCTGTCCCGACAGCGCCAGCTCACGGAAGCAGATACGGCAGAGGCCGAAGTCCCGGAGGAACGCACGCGGGCGTCCACAGCGGTGGCAGCGGTTGTATCCGCGCACCTTGAACTTCGGAGTCGCCTTCCACTTCTCGATCTTGGACTTCTTCGCCACGGAAAAGTCTCCTCGCCCTGACTAGCGCTGACGGAACGGCATGTTCATGAGCCGGAGCAGTTCGCGGCCCTCTTCGTCGGTCTTGGCGGTCGTGACGATGGTCACGTCCATGCCTCGCACCTTACCCACCTTCTCGATGTTGATTTCCGGGAAGATGATCTGCTCCGTGAAGCCCGCCGAGTAGTTGCCCCGGCCGTCGAACGAGCGCGGAGACAGGCCTCGGAAGTCGCGAATACGCGGGACCGCCACGTTGATCAGGCGATCGTAGAACTCGAACATCCGCGCGCCACGCAGGGTCACCATGCAGCCGACCGGCAGCCCCTGGCGCAGCTTGAAGTTCGAGATGGCCTTCTTCGCCTTGCGGACCGACGGACGCTGGCCGGCGATCTGCGCCAGTTCGTTCACGGCGATGTCCATGTTCTTCACGTCCACCGTCGCGTCGCCCACGCCCATGTTGAGGACGATCTTCACGAAGCGCGGGGCCTGCATGACGCTCGTGTACCCGAACTTCTTCATCAGCTCGGGGAGCGCCTTCTCTTCCCAGTGCTTCGCGTAGCGGGTCTTCTGGCCGAGGCTCTGCGGGCGGGCCTCGATGACGTCGAACGTCACGTTGCCGCCGCCGCGAGCACCCTTGGCTTCGGTCTTGCCGACCTTGCCACCCTTGCTCTTCTTCTCTTCCGCCATCGAACGTTGATCTCCAGGGTCCCTGCCCGGACGTTCCCGCGACCCTGGTGCCTGGGAACATCCGTCCCGCCGCAAGGGCGGGCTTCACGTGCGCGCGAGTCGCGCGCACGAACGATTCCGTGTCAGTCCTGCTTGCCGATCGGCTCGCCCGTCGCGCGGGACACGCGCTCGCGCTTGCCGTCCTTCGCGATGCGCGTACCGACGCGAACGCCCTTGCCGGCCTTCGGGTCGAACAGCATCACGTTGGACATGTGCACCGGCGCTTCCTTCTCCAGGATGCCGCTCTGCTGGCCCTGGCCACGCGCCTTGGTGTGACGCTTCACGAAGTTCACCTTCTCGACGATGACGCGGTTCTTCTCGGCGTCCACGCTCAGCACGCGGCCGGTCTTCCCCTTGTCGTCGCCGGCGATCACCACGACGGTGTCGCCCTTGCGGATCTTCAGTCCCATCAGATCACCTCCGGAGCCAGCGAGATGATCTTCATGAACTGCTTCTCGCGAAGCTCGCGCGCGACGGGCCCGAAGATACGGGTGCCCCGCGGCTCCTTTTCGTTGTTGATCAGCACCACCGCGTTCTCGTCGAAGCGGATGTACGAACCGTCCTTGCGGCGGACTTCCTTCACCGCACGGACGACCACCGCCTTGGCGACGTCGCCCTTCTTCACCTGGGCGCCGGGGATGGCGTCCTTCACGGACACGACGACGATGTCGCCGAGGCGTCCGTAACGCTTGTGATGACCGCCGAGGACCTTGATGCACTGGGCGCGCTTGGCGCCCGAGTTGTCCGCGACGGTGACCATGGTACGAAGCTGAATCATTTCGGTCTCCTCGCGGTCTTACTTGGCCCGTTCGACGAACTCGACGAAGCGCCAGCGCTTGTCCTTGGAGATCGGACGCGTCTCCATGAAGCGGATGGTGTCGCCGATGCGGCATTCGTTGTTCTCGTCGTGCACCTTGAACTTGGTGCGGCGACGCACATAGCGCCCGTACGTCTCGTGCTTGACCAGACGCTCGATGGACACGACCACCGTCTTGTCCATGCGATCGCTGACCACCTTGCCGACGCGGGTCTTCCTGCGATTGCGAGCGGCCGTGGCCGCGTTTTCCGTCGTTTCCGTCGTCATGTCGTCTCAGGGGCGCGCCGCGTCAAGCGGACGCGCGCTCCTTCTCCTTCAGCACCGTGAGGAGGCGCGCCATTTCGCGACGGCTCTCGCGGATCTTCAGCGGGTTGTCGAGCTGCTTCATGGTGTTCCGGAACTGGAGGTTGAACAGTTCCTCGCGCAACTCGGAGACTCGGCTCTTGATTTCGTCCGCCGTCATCTCACGGATCGATCCGGCCTTCACGTGGGACATGTTCACTCTCCTCCCAGTTCGTGCCGCTCGAGGAAGCGCGTCTTGATCGGAAGCTTCGACGCGCCCAGTTCGAACGCCTGACGAGCGAGATCCTTCGAGATGCCTTCGATCTCGAACATGACGCGACCGGGCTTGATCACGGCGACCCAGAACTCCGGCGCGCCCTTACCCTTGCCCATTCGCGTTTCGGCCGGCTTCTTCGTCACCGGCTTGTCCGGGAACACCCGGATCCAAACCTTGCCGCCACGCTTGATCTGGCGCGTGATGGCCACACGAGCGGCCTCGATCTGGCGGCTCGTCACCCAGGCCGGCTGCAGGGCCTGCAGCCCGAACTCGCCGAAGGCGATGCTCGAACCACGGTAGGCCTTGCCATTGCGGCGGCCGCGGTGCGTCTTGCGGTATTTGACTCGCTTCGGCATCAACATGGTCGCGAATCTCCTTACTTCGAAGCCGCGGCCGTGCCGGCCGGCTGCTTGTCGAGCACTTCGCCGTGGAACATCCACACCTTCACGCCACACGTGCCGTAGGCGGTGTTGGCGGTCGCGCGGGCGAAATCGATGTCCGCGCGCAGGGTGTGCAGGGGCACACGGCCTTCACGATACGTTTCGAAGCGGGCCATTTCCGAACCACCGAGGCGGCCCGTGCAGTTGATACGGATGCCCTGGGCGCCGGCGCGCATGGAGGAGGCGATCGCCTTCTTCATGGCACGGCGGAAGGACACGCGCTGCTCGAGCTGCTTCGCGATGTGCTCGGCGACGAGCTGGGCGTCGAGGTCGGCGCGCTTGATCTCCTCGATGTTCAGCTGGACCTGCTTGCGGGTCAGCTGCTTCATCTCTTCGGAGAGCTTGTCGACCTGCTCACCCTTGCGGCCGATCACGAGGCCCGGACGGGCCGTCTTGATGCCGATGGTGATCTTCTCGCCCTTGCGCTCGATGGTGATCTTGGAAATGCCGGCCTGGTAGAGACGCTTCTTGAGGTACCGCTTGATCAGCAGGTCCTCCTTCAGCAGCTCGGCATACCCGCGCTTGGCGAACCAGCGCGAGTCCCAGGTCTTCACGATCCCCAGGCGCAGACCGATCGGATGGGTTTTCTGTCCCATGGACTACTCCTTCGTGGCCACGGTCACGGAGACGTGGCTCGTGCGCTTGAGAATCGGCGTCGCACGCCCCTGGGCGCGCGGCAGCCAGCGCTTCATGGTCGGTCCCGCACCCACGCGCGCTTCCTTCACGTACAGATTCTCGGTACGCGCCTGACGGGTGTGCTTCGCGTTGGCGATCGCCGAAGCGAGCACCTTCTCGATGATGCGCGCACCGTTCTTGGGCGTGAACTTGAGCGTGACCAGAGCCTGCTCGGCATCCAGACCACGGATCAGACCGAGGATCTGGTTGCACTTGCGCGGCGTGATCCGGACGAATCGCTGAATCGCAGTGGCTTCCATGGCTTACTTCCCAGGCGCTTCGGCCTTGGCGGCCTTTTCGGTGTGACCACGGAACACGCGCGTCGGAACAAACTCGCCGAGCTTGTGACCGACCATGTTCTCGGTGACGTAGATCGGGATGAACTTGTTGCCGTTGTGCACCGCGAGCGTGTGGCCCACGAACTCCGGCAGCACCGTGCAGCGGCGCGCCCAGGTCTTGAGCACGCGCTTCTCGCCGCTTCGGTTCAACCCCTCGATCTTCTTGACCAGGGAGTCGACGACGTACGGCCCCTTCTTGATTGAACGTGCCATGTCTCGTCTCCCCGCTTACTTCTTCCGGCGGCGCACGATGAGCGAGTCGCTCAGCTTGCGCTTCCGGGTCTTGAGTCCCTTGGTGCCCTTGCCCCACGGCGAGACCGGGTGACGGCCGCCGGAAGTCTTGCCTTCGCCGCCGCCCATCGGGTGGTCGACCGGGTTCATGGCGACACCACGCACGTTGCCCAGCTTGCCGCGCCAGCGATTGCGGCCCGCCTTGCCGTACGAGATGTTCTCGTGTTCGAGGTTGCCGACCTGGCCGATCACGGCGCGGCAGTTCACGTGGAACTTGCGGACTTCACCCGACGGCAGCCGCAGCTGCGCGTAGTCGCCGTCCTTCGCCATGAGCTGGCAGAAGGCGCCGGCCGCACGCGCGATGCGCGAGTTGCGACCGGGGTAAAGCTCGACGTTGTGCACGTTCGTGCCGACCGGAATGCCGCGCAGCGAGAGGCAGTTGCCGTTCGCGATTTCGGCATTCGGCCCGGACATCACCTTGTCTCCGACCTTCAGGCCGTCGGGCGCCACGATGTAGCGGCGCTCGCCGTCCATGTAGTGGAGCAGGGCGATACGGGCGGAGCGGTTCGGATCGTACTCGATGCTCGCGACCTTCGCGGCGACGTTGTCCTTGTCGCGACGGAAGTCGACGATGCGGTAGCGCTGCTTGTGGCCGCCACCGATCCAGCGCATCGAGATGTGACCATAGTTGTTGCGCCCACCGGTCTTGTAACGACGCTCCGTGAGCGACTTGACCGGCTTGCTGCGCGTCAGCTCCGAATAGTCCGGCATCACCGTATGCCGGAGAGTCGGAGTGATCGGGCGGAATTTCTTCAGACCCATCGGTCTTCCCTCGTCAGATCTGCTCGAAGAGGTCGATCTTCTGATCGGCCCCGAGCGTCACGATCGCCTTCTTCCAGTCGTTGCGCTTGCCGACCCAGCGGCCCTGCCGCTTGACCTTGCCGCGCAGCTGCATGGTCCGGACGTCGGCCACCTTCACGCGGAAGATGGATTCGACGGCCTTCTTGATTTCGATCTTGTTGGCATCGCGCGCGACTTCGAAGAAGTACGTATTCTGCGTTTCGCGCAGCACGGTGCCCTTCTCGGTGATGAGCACCTTACGGACGATGGTCCGGGCGTCCTTGTTCATTTGCTGAAGACCTCCTTCACCCGGGCGAGGCCGTCCGCGGTCAGGATCAGCGCTTCCGCCTTCATGAGGTCGTACGTGTTCAGCTGGTGCGCGAGCGTGGTCTCGAGCTTGTCGATGTTGCGCACCGACTTCCAGACCGCCTCGTTCTGCTGATCCACGACGAGCAGCGTGCGCTTGCCGTACACGCCCATCTTCTTGAGCACGCCGGCGACCTTGGAGGTCTTGGGCGCCTCGGCCGAGAGCGCTTCGAGCACCGAGACGGCGTCCGAAGTGGCCTTGAGCGACAGCGCCGAGACGAGCGCCTGGCGGCGCTGCTTCTTCGGCATGTCGGTGCGGTAGTCGCGCGGGCGAGGTCCGAACGCGCGGCCGCCACCGGGCATCAGCGGCGAAGTGTTGGAACCCTGGCGAGCGCGACCGGTGCCCTTCTGCTTGAAGGGCTTCTTGCCGCCGCCCGAAACCGCGCCGCGGTTCTTGACCGAGGACGTGCCCTGGCGCTGGTTGCCGAGGTGACGCTTCACCGCGAGCCAGACCAGGTGCTCGTGCACCGGCTGAGCGAAGAGCTCATCCGGCAGGGCGGTCGTGCCCTTTTCGGAGCCGTCGAGGCCGTAAAGCTTCGCGTTCATGTCAGCCTTCCCGCTTCTGGATGTAGACGAGGCCGTTCGGCGGGCCGGGGATCGCGCCCCGCACGAGCACGTAGTTCTGCTCGCTGTCCACACCCACGACTTCGAGGTTCTTGATGGTGAGGTTCACGCCACCCATGCGGCCGGGGAGGCGCTTGCCCTTGATGACGCGCGACGGGTAGGCCGAGGAGCCGATCGAGCCCGGCTGCTTGCCGAACGTCGGACCGTGCGAAGCGTGACCGGCGACGAAGCCGTGACGCTTGACCACACCCGCGAAGCCGCGACCCTTGGTCACGCCGCGGACGTCCACGTGCTCACCCTTGGCGAACAGCTCGGCGTTGATCGTCTGGCCGACCTGGAAGCCGCTGGAGTCCGCGATGCGGAACTCCTTGAGGTGGCGGGACGGCGGCAGGTTCCGCTTCTTGTACTGGCCGAGGAGCGGACGCGTGAAGCGCGACTCCTTGTTGGTCCCGAAACCGAGCTGGACCGCGGAGTAACCGTCACGCTCGGGCGAGCGCACTTCGGTCACCGTGCAGGGTCCCGCTTCGATCACGGTGACCGGGATGATGTCGCCCTTCTCGTCGAAGAGCTGGGTCATCCCCACCTTCTTGCCAATCAAACCCATCATGGTTTCTTCGTTCCTTCTCGAAGGCGCACGGCACCGGTGGTGCCGCCGTCGCTCCGGCCCAGGGCTCTGCCCTAGGTGGTGGCCTTGATCTCGATGTCCACGCCTGCCGGGATGTCCAGCTTCTCGAGCGCTTCCATCGTCTGCGGCGTCGAACGAGCGATGTCGATCAGACGCTTGTGAATGCGGATTTCGAACTGCTCACGCGACTTCTTGTCCACGTGCGGGCTGCGAAGCACCGTGTAGACCGTCTTGCGCGTGGGCAGCGGCACCGGACCGGACGTGACAGCGCCCGTCCGGCGGGCCGTGCGCACGATCTCCGCGGACGACTGGTCGAGCGTCGCGTGATCGTACGACTTGAGCTTGATGCGGATCTTCACCATGTCCGCCCCCGTTACTCGATGATTTCGGTGACGACGCCGGCGCCGACGGTGCGACCGCCCTCACGGATGGCGAAGCGAAGTTCCTTCTCCATCGCGATCGGGGTGATCAGCTCCACCACCATGTCCACGTTGTCGCCCGGCATCACCATCTCGCGGCCTTCCGGAAGCGTCGCCACACCCGTCACGTCCGTCGTGCGGAAGTAGAACTGCGGCCGGTAGCCATTGAAGAACGGCGTGTGGCGGCCGCCCTCTTCCTTGCTCAGCACGTAGACCGAGCCCTTGAACTTCTTGTGCGGCGTCACCGACTTCGGAGCCACGATGCACATCCCGCGCTCCACGTCTTCCTTCTCGATGCCGCGAAGCAGGAGACCGACGTTGTCGCCGGCCATGCACTCGTCCATCTGCTTGCGGAACATCTCGACGCCCGTGATGACCGTGTCGCGCGTCTCGCGCATGCCCACGATCTCCACCTTGTCACCCACCTTGCCCTTGCCACGCTCGACACGGCCCGTCGCCACCGTGCCACGGCCCGAGATCGAGAACACGTCTTCCACCGGGCAAAGGAACGGCTTGTCCACCGGGCGCTCCGGCGTCGGGATGTAGCTGTCCACCGCCGCCATCAGCTGCGTGATGCACTCGTTCGCCTTGTCGTCGTTCGCACCACCGTCGACCACGACCTTCGCCGAGCCGCGCACGACCGGGATGTCGTCTCCGGGGAACTCGTACTTCTTCAGCAGCTCGCGCACTTCCAGCTCGACCAGGTCCAACAGCTCCGAGTCGTCCACCATGTCGCACTTGTTCATGAACACCACGATGTACGGCACGCCGACCTGGCGCGCGAGCAGGATGTGCTCACGCGTCTGCGGCATCGGGCCGTCCGCAGCCGAGACCACCAGGATCGCGCCGTCCATCTGCGCGGCGCCCGTGATCATGTTCTTCACGTAGTCCGCGTGGCCCGGGCAGTCGACGTGGGCGTAGTGACGGTTGTCCGTCTCGTACTCCACGTGAGCCGTCGCGATCGTGATGCCGCGCTCGCGCTCTTCCGGCGCGTTGTCGATCGAGTCGTACGCGCGAACCTTCGCGAAGCCACGCTTCGCGAGAACCATCGTGATCGCCGCCGTCAGCGTCGTCTTGCCGTGATCCACGTGTCCGATCGTTCCCACGTTCACGTGGGGCTTCGTGCGCTCAAACTTTGCCTTGGCCATCTCGGCAGACTCCTGTTTCAGGATGAGGTTGCGACCACCGCCGCCCGCCTCCGGCGAGCGCTGAACCACGATCGAAAACTTCTCGGCGCGCGAGCGAGGCCCGCGCGCTTGTCACGACTGCAACTCCGTTGGTCGCCCACCCGGACCTTCGTCGCGAGCTTCTGGCGCGCGTACGGAAGCGAATCCGGGTGGAGCCCACTGCCGGATTCGAACCGGCGACCTTCTCCTTACCATGGAGATGCTCTACCGACTGAGCTAAGTGGGCTTACACGACCAAACCATCCCAGCGAGCAGCACGCGAGGCTGTCGTTGCAGAGCGAGGAGCGCTGGCTTGCGAGGAGGGCTTGCTTGAGCGGGGCGTGCACATGCAGGGCACGCCACCCCGAGGCGGCCTCCGGGAAATGGGAGGCCGTCGAGAGTCGCGCAAGACGCGTAATCTAGTCAGCGGACCAGAGGGGTGTCAACGCAAAATTCCGAAAATGCTATGGGTTGCGCGATTTTGCTCGGCCTCGATCGAGGGCTCGCGCGAGCCCCGGAAGGCTCTGATCCGAGACGTAGAGCCTCGGCAAAGTCTGCTCGGTCGGGCTCGGAATGCCGGTCTCCGGCGAGCGACCGAGGCTCACGCCGCGCCTGGGCCGAGGCCTGCGCCTCCGCGGGCGGTTCACCGCGAAGGGGGAAAATGGAGCGGGAAACGGGATTCGAACCCGCGACCCTCGGCTTGGAAGGCCGATGCTCTAGCCGCTGAGCTATTCCCGCTCGTCGTTCTGGGCGGTGGAAATGGTGGAGGGAGAAGGATTCGAACCTTCGAAGGCGTACGCCGGCAGATTTACAGTCTGCTCCCTTTGGCCGCTCGGGCATCCCTCCACACCGCCGACACCCGCGGCGCGGATGCCGTCCTGCTGGGCTGACGCTGGAACGTCCGTCGCGCTCGGGCCCGGAGGGCCGGTCGCGATCGTCGGACGAAAGAGCTGGCGAAGGGACTCGAACCCCCAACCACCTCATTACAAATGAGATGCTCTACCAATTGAGCTACGCCAGCAGCCCTGAGGCGCGGAAAAGCCACGGGAAGATAGTGGGGGGCTTCGAGGCTGTCAAGGAATCGGGCCTGTTTCGCGCGTCGGAACGGGCTCGGCCCGCGGCGAAATTTGAAGAGGCAGCCGAGCGATGGGCGAACCCACCTTCGACTGCCTCTTCCCGATTGAACAGAGAGTGACCGGGATGAACTCCGCTGTTCAAACGGCTTCGTTGACCGGGCGTATTTTGTTTTTTTACTGCAGTGAACCACTACTCACCAGCGACTTGATCCGATCGACTGAAAGCGTCCATCCCCCCTTGTTCGCTTCCCCGCCGAGCCCGCCCGGCATTTGCCGGGAACACTCGAACGGATGTCTCAACGTGCGGGTACGAGCCCGGGCGCCGAAGCGCCCAACGCGTTGAGCCTGATCGAAACCGGGTGCCTTGGAGGCCGCGCGACAGCGGAGGTGCAACCTGTCGCGCAGCCTGCCTCGGCGTTCGAGACCTCACTCCCCCAGCGAGGCCCCTCGAAACACTGCGGTGCTGCCTGCGATCGCGAGCGAAGGAACTCGCTGATCCCGTATCCGCAGGGCTACTAGAGCAGTGTGCGTGCCAGCACCTGACGCCACCCGGAAAGAGTTCCGGCATCCGTCATGAAGCGCATGCCACACAACAAGTTCCGGACAGTGGTCGAGGGAGTGTCAGGCGGCCGCCGCCGCGGCCCGAAACCGCGAGTGTCACCCCGCGAAGGTGACACCCGGAGGGCGGGGTGACGCGCGAAGGCCGCGTCAATCGCGGGCGAAGGCGGTGTTACCCCCGGGGTAACACTTGTCCGGCCGGTGGCAAACAGAAACGCGGCCCCGAGGAGAGGGCCGCGTGGGCAGGCCGAGGAGCCTGAGCGATCCGGACTAGAGCGTGAGTTGGAGGCGCTTGAGTCGCGCGTACAGGGTCTTGCGGGAGACCCCGAGCAGTTCGGCGAGGCGGCTCTTGTTGCCCTGCGCCTGCCGCCAGGCGGTGAGGATCTCGTCGCGCTCGAGGCTCGAGCGATCGGCCCACTCGGGCGCCTGGACGCGGCCGTCGGACAGGAACGGCAGCACCTCGTCGAGCCCGATGGTGGGCGCGTCGGCGTGCAGCGCCGCGATGCGCTTGGCGACGTTCTCGAGCTCGCGCACGTTGCCCGGCCAGCCGTAGGTCGCGAACAGCGCCTCGGCGTCGTGGGACAGGCGCGGACCGTCGAGCCCGCCGTAGAACGACAGGAAGTGGCGAGCCAGCGGCACGATGTCCTCGACGCGCTCGCGCAGGCTGGGCAGGCGGATCTCGATCTCGTTGAGCCGGTAGAGCAGGTCGCGGCGGAACAGCTTCTCGGCATCGCCGCCGCGCAGGGCGCGGTTCGTGGCCGCGATGATGCGCACGTCGGCGCGGCGCACCTGGGTTTCACCCAGGCGCAGGTACTCGCCGCTCTCGAGGAAGCGGAGCAGCGTCACCTGCACGTCGAGCGGCAGTTCGCCGGCTTCGTCGAGGAACAACGTGCCGCCGTGCGCGGCCTCGACGAGGCCGATGCCCTCGGCGTGCGCGCCGGTGAACGCGCCCTTGCGGTGCCCGAACAGCTGGGACAACGCCAGGTCGGCGCGCAGCGCGCCGCAGTTCACCGCGAGGAACGGCTTGTTCGCGCGCGGCGAAAGCCCGTGGATGGTGCGCGCCACGAGTTCCTTGCCGGTGCCGGTCTCTCCCGTGACGAGCACGGAGAGTTCGGTCGCAGCGGCGCGACGGGAGAGGCTTTCGACCTGACGCATGGCGTGCGAGCACGCCACCATGCTCGGCGCGCGATGGCGCCGTCCGAGCAACGATTCGGTGCGCGTCGGCGCGGAGGTCACGGCGGACCCGAGGAAACGCTGCAGCGCGACTTCCGCCTGATCGGTCCACCATGCGCTGCCGAGTTCGGAGAACAGCGCGGCGGCGCGGAACAGGTACTTGCGCGCTTCGCGCTCGTCGTCGGCGATACGCCCGCGCAGCAGGCAGGTCTTGCCCATCTCGAGGCGCTCGTGGCAGTCACGCAGGAGCGATTCCGCCTGCGCCCACGCCTCCGCCGCTTCGACCCGGGAACCGCGCGCCAGGGCGATCTCACCGGCGACACGGTGCGTGACGGCGTGTTCGAGCCGGTCGTCGGTCAGGCGTGCGAGCCGGCGCGAGCGCGAGCACGCGGTCTCGGCCTCGTCGAGGCGGCCGAGCGCGCACAGCGCTTCCGCGCGACGGCGCTCGATCTCGACCACGAGATCGCCTTCGGGCGCGGTGCGGCCGGCGAGCTTCAGCGCTTCGTGGTAGCGCGACAGCGACGATTCGATGCGGCCGCGATCGAAATCCAGTTCGCCGAGGAACTCGAGCGCGAGCACTTCCTCACGCGCGGCCCCCATGCGGCGCGAGCGCTCGAGCGCCCGCAGGTAGCTCGTTTCGGAATCGGCGAAGCGGCGCTGCAGGCGATGCACGTTGCCCATGCCGATGGCCACGCGCGCGAGCTGCACCTCGTCGCCGATCTGCACCAGCACGCCTTCGCACTCGCGATAGTGCTCCATCGCGCGGTCCCACTCGCCCATCTTCTGGAACACGATGCCCAGGTTCATGAGCGGCATGGCCGTGGCGGCGAAGTGGCCGTGGCGGCGGTAAACCTCGAGCGCGGCGCTCAGCTGAGCAATCGCCGCGTCCCACTCGCAGAGATTCTTGTGGATCAGTCCGAGATTGTTGCGGACGTGCGCCGCGCTCAGCTCGTCGCCGAGCCGGCGGTACAGGCCGAGGGCCTGCTCACCGTAGTCCCGCGCCGCCGCGAGGTCGCCCATGCGGTACGCGGTGGTGCCGAGGATCACGAGCGCGTGGGCCGACTGCGGCAGGTCCGCGCACTCGTCCGCGATCTGCAGCGCGCGTTCGGCGCTGCGGCGGCAGTCCTCGATACGTCCCAGCTTCTGCTCGGCGCGCGCGCACATGAGATGGACGCGCGCGCGAAGCGGCAGTGAATCGATGAGGCCTTCCTCGCGGAGCATCTCGCGGCACTGTGCGAGCGCCGCCTGGCATTCACCGCGGGCCATCCGGCACGCCGCCGCCTTGCTCTCGAGAGCCGCACGGCGCGAACGCTGAAAGCGTACGCGCCGCCAGCCGACAGCAGGCGGTCGATCGTCTCCAGGGCGGGCACGTAGTTGTCCGCCTGGATGTACAGATCGGCCAGCATCTCGAACGCGGCGAGCGCCTCCTGCCCTTCGACTCGGGCGGGAGCAGCAGGCAGTTCTTCGAAGCCCCAATCTGCAACAGGTCACCCATCGGCAAACCGATCTCCGGTTCGTCGACAAAAAAACTACTGCGCGTCCACTCTCCTGCTAGAAGCGCAGGTAGTAGGCGCGAGGCGCGTCCACCATCCACCTGGATTCTCGCCAGGATCGCTGCCTGCCGGTATGCCGTGGCGTCACCCACGCCATGGCCTCCGTACGCCGGACTGCCCACCGCTGATGCACCCTGCCGGGCAGTCGGCTTGCCGCCGTTTGCCGGGAATCCGGATCACCCGCCCCGATCGGGGGCGGATCCACCGGAAGGGCGTCGCCAGTACCGTCACCACTGTCGCCACCGTAAGCGGTGTCGGCGAACGAGGTGCCGGCAATGACGGACGCGCCCGCGACGCCCAGCAGCAGCGCGAAGACGAGCGTCCACAGACGATTCATCAGGAACCGATGCATGCTGCCCTTTCTCATCCCAGTCCCTGAAAGAGTGCCGAGGAGCGGCCTCGACAAATGCGGCCCGAGTTCGCAGGCCATCGCGATCGTCGAGGAGATACGGGGCGGGAGCCGACGAAACGCAGTGGCCCTGAAAACGCCCGGGCCTGCAAGAAGGCTAGTCCCGTGCTTTGACGCAGGCAAGTACTTTGTTCCGGCGGAGGTCAGGGGCGCTTCCCACGCATGCGCAGAGCCGGCCGGGTCCCGGATCCGGCCGGCGCGCCATCGAGTTGCCGGCGAGAAGAACTACTTCTTCTTCAACTCCTGTCCCCCCGGCCCGTCCTTCACGAGAACACCGAGCGCCGCGAGCTGGTCACGCAGCTCATCGGAGGCCTTCCAGTCTTTCGCCTTCCGCGCCTGGTCGCGCCGAGCGGCGATTTCGAGCACTTCGGCCGACCACTCCTGCCGGACCTTCCAGAACAGCCCGAGGATGCCGCCGAGCTGGTAGAGCTTGCGGGCCGCCTGGACTCCCTCCGCCCCGGCGCCCTCGTCGAGCGCCCGGTTGACCGCCCGGGCCAGGTCGAACAGGTGTCCCAGCGCCGCGGCGCTGTTGAAGTCGTCCTCCATCGCCTCGTGGAACAACCGCTCCGCGTCGGCGACGGCCTGCCCCAGTTCACCGCCCGGGGCCGGACCCGGCCCCGCGGTCCAGGCACTGGCGCGCTCGAGCGGGGTGCGCAGGCGCTGGTAGGCGACCCCGGCCTCGGCCAGCCGCTCGAGCGAACTCGATCGGG
>JBGANH010000338.1:0-3397 GCA_044222365.1 Candidatus Eiseniibacteriota bacterium | reverse complement strand
GGGCGTGGCCTCCACCTTCGCGCCGGCATCCGCGGGGGCGGCGGCGGGAGCGGACGGCGACGCGGCGACGGGAGCGGCATGGCCGTGCGCCGAGATCGCGGGCGCGGGTGCGGAGGCGCCCGCCACCGCGATGCTGACGATCACGGTCCCGACCGGCACCATCGCGCCTTCTTCCACGTGGATCGCCTCGATCGTGCCGGTGCGCGGCGCGGGAATCTCCACGCTCGCCTTGTCCGTCATCACCTCGACCAGCGGCTGGTCTTCCTTCACCGCGTCGCCGGCCTTCACGAGCCAGCGCACGATTTCGCCCTCGGCGACGCCTTCCCCGATGTCCGGCAGCTTCACGTCGTAGGCCATGGATTCCTCTCGCTCAGTCCCGGAAGGCGAAGCGGCCGACTTCCTTCTCGGCGCGGTAGAGGCGACGGCCGCGCTCGTCGAGCGCGCGATAGTCGCCGGCATGCTGTTCGCGAAGATGCTCGTACGCTTCCACGCTGGCCCAGCGGTCGGACACGAGGAAACGGTTCGGGTCGTTCAGGTCCTGCAGGAGCGTGGTGCTCACGTAGCCGGGCGAGCGGCGGAACAATGCCACCCACAGGCCGTCCGGCCGGTACAACGCCTCGAACTCTTCGCGCTGTTCCGGGTGCACCTGGTACTCCCAAAGCAACAGCAGCATCCGGCCTCCTCGTCCATCGCACGGCCCGGGGAGCGCGCGCGAAGAGGTGCTCCTAGAAGTTCATCACGTGTTCGATCGCGGCGAAGACGCGCTTCGCGTCCGGCAGGTACGTGTGTTCGAGCGTGTAGGGGAACGGCGTGTCCCAGCCCGTCACGCGCAGCACCGGCGCCTGCAGGGCGGTCAGTGCGTGCTCGGCGATGGTGGCGGAGAGCTCGGCGCCGTAGCCGCACGTGCGCGGCGCCTCGTGCACGATGACCGCGCGCCCGGTGCGGCGCACGCTCTCGAGCACGGCTTCCGTGTCGAGCGGCAGCAGCGTGCGCAGGTCGAGCACCTCGACCGACCAGCCGCGCTCGGCCGCCATGTCGGCGGCCTCGACCGACACCGGCACCATCGCGCCGTAAGCGAGCACGGTGAGGTGCTCGCCGGCGCGCGCGGTGCGCGCCTTGCCGATCGGGGTCGTGTAGCGGCCCTCGGGCACGTCCTCCTTGATCGAGCGGTACAGCCGCTTCGGCTCGAGGAAGATCACCGGGTCCTCGCCGGTCATCGCGGAGAGCAGCAGGCCCTTGGCGTCCGCGGGCGTGGAGGGAATGACCACCTGCAGCCCGGGCGTGTGGCAGAAGTAGGCTTCGGGGCTCTGCGAGTGGTAGAGCCCGCCGCGGATGCCGCCGCCGTAGGGCGCGCGCACGACGACCGGGCAGGAATACTGGTTCGCCGAGCGCCAGCGCAGCTTGGCCAGTTCGCTCACGATCTGGTCGAAGGCGGGGTAGATGAAGTCCACGAACTGGATCTCGGCGACCGGGCGCATGCCGTACATGGCCATGCCGATGGCGCCGCCGATGATGCCGTTCTCGGCCAGCGGCGTGTCGGCGACACGGTCGGCGCCGAACTCCGCCTGCAGGCCCTCCGTGACTCGGAACACGCCGCCGTTCTTGCCGACGTCCTCGCCGAGCACGACGACGCGCGGATCCTCGCGCAGCGATACACGCAGTGCATCCGTGATGGCTTGCACCATGGTCATCTGGGGCATGCGGTTCTCCGGGATGGGGGTGCGGGACGCGGCAGGTTAGCCGAGCGGTGAAACACGCCGCAACGCGGGAAACGAGGGCGGGCCGGACCGGGGCGGAGGGCCGGCGAAGATTTAGCTTGAGGAAAGACCGAAGTTAGTCGTAGATAAGAAACGACCCGACCCCGCCGGAGGCCGAACCCGTGAAGCCCGCCACCCCGCTGACCCGCTCACGTCAGGATTACCTGAAGGCGATCCACACGCTCGGCCACGACCGTGGCGCGACCGTTTCGGAACTCGCGCGCGCGCTCGAAGTGTCCGCGCCGAGCGTCACGAACATGCTCGCGCGTCTGTCGCGCGAGCACCTCGTGGCGCTCGGCCACCGCGGTTCGGCGCGGCTCACGGCCGAAGGCGAGCGCGAGGCCGTGCGCATGGTGCGGCGCCACCGGATCCTCGAAACGTTCCTCGTGCAGGTGCTCGGGCTCGACTGGTCCGAAGTCCACGAGGACGCCGAGGTGCTCGAGCACCACGTGAGCGAGCGCGTGCTCGACGCGATCGACCGTCACATGCAGCATCCGACGGAGGACCCGCACGGGCATCCGATCCCGGACCGCAAGGGCCGGCTGCCGCGCCGCCGGCTCGATCCCCTGACCGGACTGCCGGCGGGCGCGCGCGCGGTCGTTCGCGAGATCCGCGACGGCGACCGGCGCCGCATGACACGCTGGAAGCAGGCCGGGCTCGTGCCCGGCGCCGAGGTGCGCGTCGCCGACGCCGACGAACACGACGGCATGTTCGAGATCGAGGTCGGAGGGCGGCGACTCACGCTCACGAGCCAGGGGCTCGACGGCGTGTTCGTCGAGCGCGTCCGCGAAGGGAGGGCGCAGTGAGCGATCTCGAAGCGCGGTCGCTGCCCGACCTGAACGCGTCGGTCGTGATCCCGAAGACGCGTTCGTGGCTGCGGCGCATGTTCGCTTTCGCCGGCCCCGCGTACCTCGTGAGCGTCGGCTACATGGACCCCGGCAACTGGGCCACGGACCTCGCCGGTGGTTCGCGATTCGGCTACCAGCTCGTCTGGGTGCTGCTCATGAGCAACCTCATGGCGGTGCTGCTGCAGACGCTTTCCGCACGGCTCGGCGTCGTGACGGGGCGCGACCTGGCGCAGGCCTGCCGCGACAGCTACCCGCGCTGGATCGTGCTTCCGCTCTGGGTGCTCTGCGAACTGGCGATCGTGGCGTGCGACCTCGCCGAAGTGCTCGGCGCGGCGATCGGCCTGCAGCTGCTCACCGGCATCCCGCTGCTCTGGGGCGTCGTGATCACGTCGCTCGACGTACTGCTGCTGCTCGCGCTGTCGCGCTACGGCATGCGCAAGCTCGAGGCGCTGATCGTCACGCTCGTCGCCACGATCGGCGGTTGCTTCGCGGTCGAGATGATCCTCTCGCGGCCCGACGTGCCCGCGATCCTCGCCGCGTTCGTGCCGCGCGACGCCTCGGGAACGCCGACGTTGTTCGCGCGCGTGCCCGGCGGCGGGATGTCCGTACTCGGCCTGCACGGCGAATCGCTCTACATCGCGATGGGCATCCTCGGCGCCACGGTGATGCCGCACAACCTCTACCTGCACAGTTCGCTCGTGCAGAGCCGCGCGGTGGACGCCACGCGGGAGGGCAAGCGGGAAGCCTGCCGGATGAATCTCGTGGACACGGTCGTGGCGTTGAATGCGGCGC
>JBGANH010000337.1:0-3443 GCA_044222365.1 Candidatus Eiseniibacteriota bacterium | reverse complement strand
GTCCGCGCCGCCCGCCCCGGCGTCCGCGCCGCCGGCCGACGGGTCGGGCGAGCGCGTGGTGCCGATGAGCCGCATCCGGCTGCGCATCGCCGAGCGGCTGGTGCGCGCGCAGCAGACCGCGGCGATCCTGACCACGTTCAACGAGGTGGACATGACGCGCGTGATCGACGCACGCGCGCGCTACAAGGAGACGTTCGAGAAGAAGCACGGCGTGCGACTGGGGTTCATGAGCTTCTTCGCGCGCGCGTGCGTGCTCGCCATGGGCGAGGTGCCCGAGGTGAACGCCGAGATCCGCGACACCGACATCGTCTACCACGACCACGTGCACATCGGCGTGGCCGCGAGCACGGAGCGCGGCCTGGTGGTGCCGGTGGTGCGGCACGTCGAGCGGCTCGACTTCGCCGGCATCGAGCGGGAGATCGCCCGGCTCGCCGACCTCGCGCGCACGGCGCGCATCTCGCCCGACGACCTGTCGGGCGGCACGTTCACCATCACGAACGGCGGCGTGTTCGGCTCGTTGTTGAGCACGCCCATCCTGAATCCGCCGCAGAGCGCGATCCTCGGCATGCACAAGATCGAGAAGCGCCCGGTGGTCGTGGACGACCAGGTGGTCGTGCGACCCATGATGTACCTGGCGCTCTCGTACGATCACCGGCTCATCGACGGCGAGCAGGCGGTGACGTTCCTCGTGCGCGTGAAGGAGCGGCTCGAGGACCCCGAACGCATGCTGCTCGCGGTGTGAGCGGAGGGACCGTGTCCGACGGCTTCGACCTGGTGGTGATCGGCTCCGGCCCGGGCGGCTACGTGGCGGCGATCCGCGCCGCGCAGCTGGGCTTCTCGGTGGCGTGCGTGGAGAAGTACCCCTCGTTCGGCGGGACGTGCCTGAACGTGGGCTGCATCCCGAGCAAGGCGCTGCTCGACTCGAGCGAGCATTTCGAGTTCGCGCGTCACTCGCTCGATCGCCACGGCGTCAAGGTGTCGGACGTCGCGCTGGACCTGCCGACGATGCTGGCGCGCAAGGACGGCGTCGTGCGCGACCTGACGCGCGGCATCGAGGGCCTGTTCCGCAAGAACAAGGTCGAGGGCGTGCGCGGCACGGGCCGCATCGTGTCGGCGGGCGAGGTGGAGGTGACGGACGGCGGGAACACGCGCCGGCTGAAGACGAAGCGCATCCTCGTCGCCACCGGCAGCAAGCCCGCGAAGCTGCCCGGCATCGAGTTCGACGATCGCCGCATCGTGCACAGCACCGCCGCGCTGTCGCTGCCCGAGGTGCCGAAGCGCCTGGTCGTGATCGGCGCCGGGGCGATCGGCCTGGAACTGGGCTCGGTGTGGCGGCGACTCGGCGCCGAGGTGCTCGTGCTCGAGTTCATGGACCGCATCGTGCCGGGCATGGACGCGGGCAGCGGCAAGCTGCTGCAGCGCGCACTCGAACGGCAGGGCATGAAGTTCCGCTTCGGCTGCTCGGCGAAGTCGGCGCGCGTCGAGGGCGACACCGTGCACGTGGAGGTCGCGCAGGGCGAGGCCACGAGCACGGAAACCTGCGACGTGCTGCTGGTGGCGGTCGGGCGACGGCCGTACACCGACGGGCTCGGCGCCGCCGAAGCCGGCGTGAAGCTGGACGCGCGCGGCCGCATCGAGGTGGACGCGCACTGGCAAACGAACGTGGACGGCATCTGGGCGATCGGCGACGTGATCGCCGGCCCGATGCTCGCGCACAAGGCCGAGGAAGAGGGTGTCGCGGCGGTCGAGCGCATGGCCGGGCTCGCGGGCCACGTCGGCTACGACGCGATCCCGAACGTGGTCTACACGTGGCCGGAGTTCGCCTCGGTGGGCCTGTCCGAGGAGGACGCGAAGGCGCGCGGCCACGAGATCGCGGTGGGCGTGTTCCCGTTCCTCGCGAACGGCCGCGCGAAGGCGATGGGCGAGAAGGACGGCCAGGTGAAGCTCGTGGCCGACGCGAAGACCGACCGCCTGCTCGGCGCGCACATCGTGGGGCCGCACGCGAGCGCACTGATCGCCGAACTGGTGCTGGCGCTCGAGTACGGCGCGAGCGCCGAGGACGTGGCGCGCACGATCCACGCGCATCCGACGCTGCCCGAAGCGGTGAAGGAAGCCGCGCTCGCGGTGTCGAAGCGCGCGCTGCACGTCTAGCGGCGGGACCTCGCGCGGGCGCATACCGGTCCTCGCCGGGCCGCTCGAGGCGGCACCGGGACCGGGCGATTTCACCCATTCGGCGCGCCCGCCGTTGCCGCGCTCCCGGCGAACGTGATCGCCGCTCGGCACATGGCCCGATGGGGCGCGCTCCGTGGGGCGTGGGGCCAAAAAACTCCTTGCCGGGCGTGCAGTTTGGGCTGCTAGACTTCTTGCCGTCAGTGAGGTCGATGTACCGACGAGTTTCGCCTGCGCCTGACCCCCCCTTGCGGCGAGACGACCGGTGGCACGGCTGCCCCGGCCCTTTCCACAACACAGCTTTGCGCTGCATCTCGAGGAGAGGTCTTTCATGAGGTGGATTCTCGCTGCGTCCGTTGCGGTCGCGGCCCTCGCGTCGCCCCTTGCCACCGCGCAGGCCGCTTCCCCCGTCAACGTGGCGTTCGGTACGACCTGGGACGCGCCCTCCACGAAGCTCCAGAACATCGTGGACAGCTACATCGGCACCCCGGGCGCCATCAACGTGACCAGCGACTTCGTGGGCGCGCACAACGGCGACATCGACCCGTGGTTCTGGGTCGACAACCGGATCTCCGCGCTGCTCGTGAGCGAGGTCGCCGGCTTCGCGAACAACAACCAGCTCGGCTGGTACCTCGAGACCGCGGCGAATCCCACCGTGATCGACGGCGTGGACGACGGCCTGATCTTCGACGGCCCGGCCGGCCCCGGCAGCAGCGAGCTGGTGGTGTTCCCGAACGGCGCGAAGAAGTTCGGCTTCTGGCTGAACCCGAACGGCCCGTACTCCTCGCTGAACGCGCCCGAGCCCGAGAAGTTCTTCACGAACCGCACGTACAACGACCTCGGCCCCGGTGGCGTCGGCGCACTGCACGCCCCGTACGACGGCGACGTGCAGGCGCTGGTGTTCGACGTGTCGCAGTGGAAGGGCCCGAACACGTGGCTCGTCTGCTTCGAGGACACCGATTCGGGCGCGCCGGTGACGGCGTGCTGCTCGGGCACCGACAACGATTTCAACGACATGGTCTTCGAGGTCAAGGCGCTCGGCGCCACGCCCACGCAGACGCTCACCTTCGGTCAGATCAAGAGCATCTACCGCCACTGATCGACACGCTTTCGGCAGGTCCCCCCGGTACGGGCGCCCGGCATTCCGCCAGGCGCCCGTCGCGTTTGACCGACCGCCGGGGCTCGGCGATCCTGCCGCCCGCCATGCCCACCCTGACCCTTGGTGACTGGACGCTGCGCACGCTCGAAACCGGCTGGCTCTGGCTGGACGGCGG
>JBGANH010000014.1:0-27267 GCA_044222365.1 Candidatus Eiseniibacteriota bacterium | reverse complement strand
TGCGGGCCGATCGAGAGTCCGTGCCACGGGTGCGACTGGAACAGCAGGCCGAGCAGTTTCTGCAGGTCGTCGGGATTCGCCTGGTCGGGCATCAGCGGAAGCCTCCGGGAGTGGCGCGGCGCGCGGGAGCCTTGGGCGCGTTGCCCAGGGTCCAGCGCTCGAGCCACTCGATCGTCCATTCCATCGCCGCACGCATGTGCGCGGGTTCGCCGGGCCCGTGCCCTTCGCGCGGCAGCATCATGAGATCGGTGGGAACGCCGCGCGTGCGCAGCGCGCGGTACATGTTCAGGCTTTCGGCGGGATTCACGCGCACGTCCTGTTCGCCGTGGAGGAACGCGGTCGGCGTGCGCACCGCGCCCGCACGGAAGAGCGGGGAGTTCTCCACGTATACCTGCGGGTCTTCCCACGGCCACGCCGACATCGAGGACCGCATGAGGCCGGGGATGTCGGACGTGCCCGCCTGTGCGGCGAGGTCCACCGGGCCGGCGCCCGCGACCGCGGCGCGGAAGCGGTTCGTGCGCGTCACGATGTTCGACGTCATGTAGCCGCCGTACGACCAGCCGCAGACGGCGAGCCGTGTCGAATCGGCGAAGCCCAGCCGGATCATCGCGTCCACGCCGCTCATGAGATCCACGTACGGCTTGTCCCACCAATCGCGCGTGTTCGCGAGCCTCCACGCGCTGCCGTACCCGGAACTGCCCCGCGGATTCGGGAGCAGCGCCGCCCAGCCTTTCTGCAGCAGCAGCGGCAGGCCGAGCCCTTCCTGCAGCGCGCTGAAGTACTGCACGTGGTTCGCCGCCGGTCCGCCGTGCACCTCGAGCAGCAGCGGCGCGCGCACGCCGGGCCGGGGCTGCAGTGGCGCATAGAGCAGCCCTTCGACCTGCTGGCCGTCGGCGCCCGCCCACGTGACGACCTGCGGCGCGAACTCGGGCCGTTCGCGGGTCCACGGGTTGAGATCGGTGAACGCGCGCGGCGCGGAGCGCTCGAACTCCCAGACCCACACGTCGCACGGATGCGTCGGGTCCTCGTGCGTCCACGCGAGCACCTTGCCGGCGGCGTCCATGCTCGGCCAGTCGCTCCACCCGGCCTCGCGCGTCACGGGTTCGACCGGACGGTCGTCGGTGAACGCGCGGAAGAGGCGGATGTTCGTGCGGTCGGGCGAGCCGAACAGCACGGACTCATGGTCGGGCATCCAGACGAGTTCGGACATGACGCCGGCGCCGCCGATGCGCTCGTCGAAGTGCGGCGTGATGTTCACCGCGCCTCCGCCCGCGGCGGGCACGACACACACGTACACCGCGGAGGGAGAGCCACCGGGCTTGCCGTCGTGCGAGAGGAACGCGATCCAGCGGCCGTCGCGCGAATACTTCGGCGCCATGTCCATGCCCGGGCGCTGCACGAGCGCGGCGGGCTTGCCGCCGGCGGTCGCGATCGCGAAGAGGTCGGAGTCGGGACGGCCGTTGAAGCCGGGCTCGGGCTGCACGCAGTACACGATGCGCTTGCCGTCGGGGGCGAGCGTGAACGACGACACGAACGTCTCGGCCGGCGTGACCGCGGTGGCCTTTCCGCCCGCACGGTCGAGCGTCCAGACGCGCGCGTGGCCGGGCCGCTCGGACATGACGCGCGAGTCGTCCTTGCGCGCGGCGCGCGCGCGGCCAGCGGCCGTCGGCCCTTCGGGCGCGAGATAGGCGACGCCTGCACCGGTCGCGAACCACTCGAAGCGCGTCACCCCCTGCGGAGCCTGCGTGAACGGTGACGCCTCGCCGCCGTCGAGCGGCAGCATCCAGACCTGCTCCCCCTTGGCGTTCGAGCCGGGAACTTCGCGGTCGGACAGGAACGCGATCGTGCGCGAGTCGGGCGACCATCTCGGCGCATGCTCGTCCGCTTCGGAGGTGGTGAGGCGGCGCTGTTCGCCGGTCGCGACCGTGCCGAGCCAGAGGTCGGCCTGGTAGCGCGCGCTGTCGGAAGTGTACGAGGTGACCACGTACACGACGCGCGTGCCGTCGGGCGAGAGCTGCGGGTCGGACACCGAGCGCAGCGCGAGGATGTCGTCGGAGGTCCACGGCTTGAGTGGCGCGCTCTTCGTGGCGGGGGCCGCGGCCAGCGCGGAAACCGCGAGCGTCGCCGCGAGCGCGGTGAGCGCGAGTGCGCGGCGGAGTCGGCGGATCATCGGGGGAGCACCTCCGTGTGTCGGACTCGGGTGGTCGAGTCCGCGGAAGATACACCCTCGGGGCGTCCGGGCTAGCTGTCGGTGCCCTGCGCCGGTGTCGGCTTGGGAGCCGTCTTGGGCCGCTCGAACTGGTTCATCTGCGTGTCCTCGATCGAGAACCGCGAGATGGCGCAGAGCTTGAACTTCTTGATCACGCCCTTCACGTCGGACGGTGCGAAGCGTTCGACGAACGGCAGGGCGCCGTTCGGGTTGCCGCCGAAGTCGGCGCGGTGAGTGTTGAAGTGCTCCGAGGCGACGAGCGTTCCCACGGCCTTGTCCGCGACGACGAAGCGCGGCTGCGCGAGCGCGCGGCGCGCCGCGAGGTCGAGCTGGGCTTCGAGCGAGTCGCCGGTGTAGGCACGCAGCGCGAGCGGCGGCCCGCCGGCGAAGCCCGGGCACAGCGCGAACGACAGCCGCGGGTCGGCGCCCTTCGCGCGCGGCTCGAGCAGCGGCGTGCTGTCGCCGTACACGTAGTGGCGGGCGAACTGCTCGAGGGACCACTGGCGTCCCTCGACCTCGACCACGGGCAGCACGAAGAACCCGGTGCCCTCGACCACGATGTCGTTGACGCTCTTGTGCCGCAGGAACTGCCGGCCGGGCACGAGCATGTGCAGCGTCGCGTGCTCCACCACGAGGAAGTTGTAGGCGTTGATCGCCCACGCCATGCGGTCCTTGGGCGAGAACTGCGACGGCGGCGTCGCGAAGATCTGCGAGCGGATCGTCGCCAGGCGGTCCGAGCGGTGCAGCGTCCAGATGTTTTCGTCCACGTAGAGCTGCTCGTAGTCGAAGCGCGTGTCCTGCAGCGGCGCCTTGGCGCCGGGGAGCGCGAGGCAGTAGCGGCTGAGGAGCAGCTGCCAGCCCGTGAAGTTCGGCTTCGCCGGGGTCTCGGCGAGAGCGAGCGAGGGGAGCAGCGACAGCGTGAGCGCGAGCGCGGCGATCGTGCGGCGCAGCGAAGCCCGCGAGGGGCGCGAGGAAGCCGTGGGGGTGTGCATGGTCGGGAAACTCTACCGGCCGGGACTGCTCCTTTGGAAGACCCCGGGCGCATTCGTGACGAGGGCTTTGCCTGTCGGGGAGCTTTCGCTTGGCGGCTCGAGGCGGGAGGGATAGCGTGGCGCCATGCGTCCACTTCCTCCACGCCGCCGGATCGCGGCTCTCGTCCCCGTGTTCATCGCCGTCTGGGTCGCCGTGTTCGCTTCGAACCGGCAGCGAGGCGAACGCGCGGCCGCGCCGGTCGCGCCACCGCCGGCCGCCGCGACCGCGCCGGCCACTCCGCCACCCGTTGTTTCCGGCTGGGGCGCGGACGTCGGGTTCCGTTCGCACGAGCGGCTGAGCGAGCACTTCGCGAAACACGGCCGCGAAGTGGGCGCCGCGAGCGAGGGCGACTACCTGCGCATGGCGCAGGCGCTGCGCGACGCGAGCGTCGGCGGGAGCGTGGAGGAGTTGAAGCGCGACGACGGCGTCACCTGCCGGTTCGACCGTGCGAGCGGCTTCTTCCTGGCGTTCAACGACGACGGCACGATCCGCACGTTCTTCCGTCCGCGCGACGGCCAGCGCTACTTCGAGCGCCAGGCCGAGCGCCCCGCGAGAGCGCCGTGAGCGCGCACGACGACGTCGCGCTCTTCCTGCGCGCGCGCGGGCTCGCCGACGAGTCCGTCGCGGCCGGCGCCGAGGGGCTCGTCTCGCGCTGGGAGCAGGCCGCGCGCGATGCCGAGCACGAGCGCTACCCATTCGGCGTCGAGGACTGGCTCGACGAACTCGACGGGCGGCAGATGCTCGCCGAGATGATCGCTTCGATTCCCGGCGCGCTTTCGGGCGCGCTCGCCGCACGGCTCGCAGACGCCGACCGCCGGGTCGAAGCTTCGACCGAACTCGTTTCCGAATGTCTCTGGGGCGCGAAGATGGCGAAGCGCATGAAATGGTCCCCGCGCGAGCAGTGGTGGTACTGGCGCCGTCCCCGCGCGGTGGCCGACGACTTCGAAGGCTGAACTCATGAACTCGCGAGTGGTTCCCGACGACGGTCTCCGTATCGTGCTGGCGGCGCTGAGCGTCGTGTTCGCACTGCTGCCCGCGCCGGCGCGAGGCGGCGCTTCCGATGGATATTGGAGCTTCACGCCGATCGTCACCCGGAGTTCCGCCGTCGCCTGCGTCGATTCGGTAGGTGACCGGATGCTCGTGTTCGGTGGATACGACGGTGCCGGCTACACGAACCAGACGATGCAGATGTCACTCGAACATCCGGAGCAGGGCTGGAAGCCCCTGCTCCACGGATCCGTGGCGCCATCGCCGCGCGTGCCCGCGGCGGCGGCGTGGGACGCCACGCACCGGCGTTGGATCGTCTTCGGCGGTGGCAACGAGGGCGGTTCGTTGAACGACGTCTGGGTCCTGTCGCTCGAAAACACTCCGGCCTGGCGCCTGCTGACTCCGCTCGGCACGCCGCCGTCCGCCCGCTCGGGAGCCGCGTGCGCGTACGATCCCAAGCACGACCGCTTGCTCGTGTTCGGTGGTTCGAGCAGCGGCACCAAGCTCGGGGATCTCTGGAGCCTCTCGCTGTCGGGCACTCCGCGTTGGGATTCGCTCGTGGTCGCCGGCACGCCTCCGCCGCCTCGCACTTCGGCGGTGGCCCTGTTCGACGTGAAGCGGGATCGGTTCTTGATCGTGGGTGGAGACGATGGCGTCTGGGGCGGGAACATGCCCGCGTTCGCGCTCACGAACGACGAGAACCCCACCTGGTCCACGCTCGCCGTGGGCGGCGGTGCGACCGCACGCCGCTCCATGGGAGCCTGCTACGACTGGAGACGCGACGAGCTGGTTCTGTTCGGCGGACTCGTGAACCAAGGCTTCAACGCGAGTTCACTCCGGAACGAAGTGCTCCTGCTTTCGCTCAACGCGACACCGTGGTGGACCGTCTGGACTCCTGGCGGGTCCGGGCCGACTCCGCGCTACGGCACCGCCGTGGCGTACGACGGCAAGCGCTCGCGCCTCTGCTTCTTCGGGGGCTCGTCGATCTACGACGGGCCGCCGCTGAGCTCCCTCCCGATGGGGGAGACCTATGGACTCCCGCGGACCGGGACCACCAACTGGATCACTTACTCTTCACTCCCCACGAGAGTGAGCGGTGCCGGGCCCGGGCAACTGGTGGTGGTGGATGGGACACGCGACCGGGTGTTGCGGCTCTTCGGCATCTACCGTGGCGTGGCGCCGCTTCCCTCAGGCTACTCGCCCCGCACGATCTCACTGTCGAACCCGTCGGAGGGCTGGCAGTCGTATCAGACAGTGCCGGTCAGCCCTCATCCGGGACACATGGCGCTCAGCGGCGTGATCGATTCGCCCCGTCGCCGCTTGATCCTGTTCGGCGGCCGGAACATCGGCAACAACGCGCTCCAGAACGCGACCAGCGAGTGGACGCTCGCCGGGCCCGACACGGAGCGAGTGCTCGCGCCCGCGGGCACACCACCTTCGGTCCGCGAGTACCACGCGGCGGTTGCCGATCCGGTCGCGCAGCGCATGATCGTGTTCGGCGGGCTGAACGGCTCGACACCCTTGTCCGACCTCTGGCAGCTCACGCTTTCCGGCACGATGACCTGGACCGCACTCACGGCGACCGGCACACCCCCAGCGGCGCGCTACGGTCATTCGGCGGTCCACGACCCCGTGCGCCGCCGCATGATCGTGTTCGGTGGAAGGAATGCCTCCACCGCGTTTCGAGACGTCTTCTCGCTCGACCTCGCTGGTTCACCCGCGTGGAGTCCGATCGTGACGACGGGCCGGGCGCCTGCCCCGCGTTACCAGCACGCAGCGGTGTTCGACGAAGCGAACGACCGCATGCTCGTGTTCGGCGGCGGTGGAACGAACCAGGTGGCCTACGACACGACGTGGGCGCTCGTGTTCTCGCCACAGCCTCACTGGGTGGCGCTCGCCACTGACGGCATCGGGCCGGTGCCGGGTTGGTTCAATGCGCTGGTCTACGATCCGGCGCGGCAGGCCGTATTGAGTCTCGGCGGAAGCACGCCGGGCCAGAACTATCTTCCCGTCTTCAACGTGCTCACCGGCGCACCGAGCCCGCTCGACATCGAGGAGCCCGTGACTCCGGCGGTCTCGTGGCACCGACTCCGGCTCGTGAGCGCGAACCCAGTGCGAGGTGCCGCGGAGCTGCAATGGGGTGCCTCGCGCGGCGGGCCCATCGACCTGACCATTCTCGATGTCGCCGGGCGCGTCGTCCGCCGCCTCGAACACCGCGACGCAGAAGCCGGCGCGGGCTCCTCACGGTGGGACGCGCGGGACGACACCGGCGCCTCGGTGCGCCCCGGCGTCTACTTCGCGCGCCTGTCCGGCGTGGACGGCGTGCGATCGCTGCGCATGATCGTGCTGCGATGAACCTCGCCGCGCATCCCGTCCGGCGCGTCGCCCGCGCTCCGCGCTCCGCACACTTCACGCAAGGAAAGCTCCCGTGAACTACCGCGCACTCGGCCGCTCCGGCCTGATGGTGTCCGAACTCTCGCTCGGCTCGTGGACCACGTACGGCGGCAAGGTCGACGCCGACGAGACCACGCGCATCGTGCGCCACGCGTTCGACGCGGGCATCAACCTGTTCGACACCGCGGACGTGTACGCGAGAGGCGAGGCCGAGCGCGTGCTCGCCGTCGCGCTGCGCGATCTGCCGCGCGAGCAGCTCGTGATCGCGACCAAGTGCATGGGCCGCGTGTGGGAGGGGCCGCTCGGCCGAGGGCTGTCGCGCAAGCACATCTTCGACGCGTGCGACGCGAGCCTGAAGCGGCTCGGCATCGACTACATCGACCTCTACCAGTTCCACGCGCCCGACGACACGACGCCGATCGAGGAGTCGCTGCGCGCGTTCGAGGACCTCGTGCGGATGGGCAAGGTGCGCTACGTCGGCTTCTCGAACTTCGACCACCAGCCGAAGCTCGCGGCGCGGATCCCGCCGATCCAGAAGCAGGCCGGGTACCTGCCGATGATTTCGTCGCAGCCGCGCTGGTCGCTCGTGGATCGTCACGTCGAGAAGGAGCACGTCGCGTACTGCCGCAAGCACGGCGTCGGCATGATCGTGTACTCGCCGCTCGCGCAGGGCGTGCTGACCAACAAGTACGCCGGTGGGGCGGTGCCCGAGGGCAGCCGGGGCGCGAGCGCCTTCGCGCATTTCCTGACGCAGGAGAAGGCGCTCACGCCGGAGAACCTCGCCGCGGCGGAGCGGCTCGCCGCGTGGTGCGCGCCGCGCGGGCTGAGCAACGCCGCGGTGGCGATCGCCTGGGTGCTGCGGCACGACGTGGTCTCGAGCGCGATCACCGGCGCGAGCACGACCGCGCAGGTGGACGAGAACCTGGAAGCGCTCGAAGTGAAGCTGTCGCCCGCCGAGTGGCGCGAGGTGGAAGCGGCGATCGCGGGGCCGAAGTCCGGCCGGCGTGCCGTGGCCGGCAGGCCGAAGTCGTCCGCGCGAAAGACGAGGTAGGCGACATGGCGCTCGGCGCGACCGTCTTCAAGGCCGACCTCAACGTGGCCGACATGGATCGCTTCTACTACGCCGATCATGCGCTGACGATCGCGCGGCATCCGAGCGAGACCGACGAACGCATGATGGTCCGCGTGCTCGCGTTCGCGCTGCACGCGCACGAGCGGCTCGAGTTCGGGCGCGGCATCGGTGTGACGGACGAGGCCGACGTGTGGCTGCGCGACCTGACCGGACGCATCGACACGTGGATCGACGTGGGGCTGCCGGACGAGAAGCGCGTCCGCAAGGCGTGCGGGCAGTCCGAGCACGTGATCGTGTACGCGTACGGCGGCCGCGCGGCCGAGCTCTGGTGGTCGAAGGCGCACGTCGAGCTCGAGCGCTCGCGCAACCTGACCGTGTACGCGCTGTCGAAGGCGACGACCGACGCGGTCACCGCGATGGCCCAGTCGCGCATGGAACTGCAGCTGCTCGTGCAGGAAGGCGAGATGTGGCTCGCGGGAGGGGACGCGCGCGTGCAGGTCGCGCGCGAGACGTGGAAGAGCGAGGGCTGAGCGAGCGCACCCTCCACGTACGCCGGACCCCGTGAGAGCGTGAGCCGGAGCGAGCCGGAGCAGCCGCGGTGTAAACCGCCCCGACGCTTCTTCCAACGCGCTGCCCGACAGCGGGCTCGGGGAGCGGTCCGGAAACGGCCGCCCCCGGAAGAGCCCGCCCGGACCCGGCAAGAGCGGCCAGATTCCGGGATTCGGGAACTGACCCATTGAGCCGGCGCCAACGAGGTGTCTAAACTCGTTCCGCAGACCATCGAGCCAAGGGACTGGCGCCTGCCAACTTCCCCACGCTTCGGAGGTCGCTGTGTCTCGTCTCTTCGTGGCTCGCGCGGACGCTTCCACGTCCGCGTTTCGGGCTGCTTTCCGACGGGCCGTCTTCGCCATTCCGGCCCTTCTCGCTTCGCTCTTCGCCGTCTCGACCGCTTCTGCCCAGTCCGCCGTGCAGTTCGACGGCACGAACGATCACATCACGTTCGGCTCGGCCTCCGCACTCGGGGCGTCCAACTTCACGCTCGAAGTCTGGTTCAGGCGCACCGGTGCCGGCGTCGCCACTTCGACGGGCACGGGCGGTGTCACCGCCGTGCCGCTCGTCACGAAGGGCCGTGCCGAAGCCGACGGAAGCGTCGTGGACATGAACTACTTCCTCGGCATCCGCGGCACCGACTCGCTGCTCGTCGCCGACTTCGAGGAGGGCACGGGGCAGACGAGCCCGGGCCTCAACCATCCGATCGTCGGAGTCACGCCGCTCGCGCGGAACACGTGGTACCACGGCGCGGTCACGTTCGACGGCACGACGCTGCGGCTCTACCTGAACGGCAATCTCGAGAGCACGGTCACGGTCGGCGCGAGCCGGCTGCCGCAGTCGCTCAGCACGCAGCACGCGGCGCTCGGCTCGGCGCTCACGTCGGCCGGCACGGCGGCGGGCTTCTTCGCCGGCACGCTCGACGAAGCGCGCATCTGGAACACGGCGCGCTCGCAGGCGCAGCTGCAGGCCGCGATGAACACCGAGGTCACGAGTGGCACCGGGCTGCTCGGTCGCTGGGGACTCAACGAAGGCACCGGCACGACTGCGGCGAACTCGGTCGCGGGTGCTCCGGCCGGTACGCTCACCAACGGCCCGACCTGGACCACGGGCTATTCGTTCACGAGCGGCGCCAGTGCGCTGCTCTTCGGCGGCACGAACGCCTACGTCGGCTTCGGCAATCCCCCCGCGCTCGGCCTGTCGCAGTACACGATCGAGTGCTGGTTCCGCCGCGATGGCGCCGGCGTCGGCACGAACACCGGCAGCGGCGGCGCGATCGCGATCCCGCTGCTCGCGCACGGCCGCGCCGACCAGGACACGGCGCAGATGCACGTGAACTGGTTCCTCGGCATCCGCGAATCCGACAGCCGGATCATGGCCGACTTCGAGGAGAGCGACGCGGGCACCACGCCGAGCCTCAACCATCCCATCTACGGCAACTCGGTCGTCGCGGCGAACGGTGTGTGGCATCACGCCGCGGTCACCTACGACGGCACCACGCAGAAGCTCTATCTCGACGGTGCGCTCGAAGCGACGGTCGTGGTGGGGCAGCCCGCGGGCCATCCCACGGTCATGCCGGTCTCGATCGGCAGCGCGCTCAACACCGCGGGCACGGCGGCGGGCTTCTTCCACGGCGCGATCGACGAAGCGCGCGCGTGGAACTACGCGCGCACGCAGTCCGAGATCCAGGCGACGATCAACTCCGAAATCGCGGGCGCCAGCTCGGGCCTCGTCGCGCGCTGGGGCATGAACGAAGGCACGGGCACGTCGGTCGCGAGCAGCGCGGGCACGACGCTGACGGGCACGGTCACCGGCGCCAACTGGAGCTGGGTGGGAGGCGCGCCGTTCAACCTCGACCTCTCCGCGCCCGGCGCGCCGAGTGCGCTCACCGCGACGGCGGCGACCGCGACGAGCATTCATCTCGCGTGGACCGACGGCTCCACGAACGAGACCGGCTTCGAGATCGAACGCTCGACCACCGGCAGCGGCGGGCCGTTCACGCCGCTCGCGACGGTCGCGGCGAATGCGACGTCGTACGACGACGCGGGCCTGACCATGAACACGAACTACTGTTACCGCGTGCGTGCGGTGAACGGCGGCGGCGCGTCCGCCTACACGACGGCGGCGTGCGCGACGACCCCGGCGAGTGGGCGCTTCGCGCTCGACTTCACGCCGAACACGTACGTCGGCTTCGGTGACCCGGCCGCGCTCGACCTGCCGCAGTACACGATCGAGTGCTGGTTCCGCCGCGACGGCGCGGGCACGACGACGACGACGGGCACGGGCGGCGTGACGGACGCGATCCCGCTCGTGGCCAAGGGCCGCGGCGAAGCCGAGACGAGCAACGTGGACCTGAACTGGTTCCTCGGCCTGCGCGGCGCGGACGGTGTGCTGGTCGCCGACTTCGAAGAAGGCGCGGGCGGTGCGAGCCCGAGCCTGAATCACCCGATCGCCGGCGTCACGCCGATCGCGGCGAACGGCGTGTGGCATCACGCGGCCGCCGCGTACGACGGTGCGACCTGGACGCTCTACCTCGACGGCCAGCTCGAAGCGACGCTGTTCGTCGGCCAGCCGGCCGCCTCCGCGAGCACGCAGCAGATGTCCATCGCGACCGGTCTCACCTCCGCCGGCGTGGCCGCCGGCTACTTCGACGGCGCCGTGGACGAAGTGCGCGTGTGGAACTACGCGCGCACCTTGCAGCAGGTGCGCGCGACCGCGAACGCCGAGATCTCCACGGCGACGGCGGGTCTCGTCGCGCGCTGGTCGGTGGACGAAGGCTCCGGTACGGCGGTCTCCGGTTCGGCCGGCACGGCCATCGCCGGCACGATCACGGGCACGGGCTACGCGTGGGTCGCGCCCGCGCCGTTCGACCTGACCGTGAACACGCAGCCCGACGCGCCGGCGCTCGTCGCGCTCGCGGCCGCGGCGACGGGCGTGTCCACGAACCCGACGCTGTCGGTGAGCGTGAGCGATCCCGACGCGGACAGCGTCACGGTGCGCTTCTACGGCCGCCCGGTCGGCGGCGGCGCTCCTCCCGCGGACTTCACGCTGATCGGCCTGCCGGACACGCAGTACTACACGGGCCAGCTCAACGGCGGCACGAACGCGATGCTCAAGTCGCAGATGAGCTGGATGCTCGCGAACCGCGTGAGCCGCGACATCCGTTACGCGGTGCAACTCGGTGACTGCGTCGAGCACGGCGACAACGGTGGCGACCCGATCGAGTGGCTGCGCGCGGACTCGTCGTTCTCCATGATCGAACCTCCGCTCGGCGCCGAGTTCCCGGACGGCCTGCCGTACGGCATCTGCGCCGGCAACCACGACCAGACGCCGATCGGCGACGCGAACGGCTCGACGGCGTTCTACAACCAGTACTTCGGCATCGCGCGCTTCGCGGGCCGCGGCTACTACGGTGGCGGTCACCGCGGGTCGAACGACAACTGGTTCGACCTGTTCAGCGGTGGCGGCATGGACTTCATCAACATCGGGCTCGAGTACGACACGACGCCCGACGTCGTCGTGCTCGATTGGGCGGACAGCCTGCTGAAGGCGTACCCGAACCGCCGCGCCATCGTGTCCACGCACAACCTCATCAACACGGGCAATCCGGGCACGTGGTCCACGCAGGGGCAGGCGATCTACGAGGCGCTCAAGGACAACGCGAACCTGTTCCTCATGCTCGGCGGGCACGTGCCGGGCGAAGGCCGCCGCAGCGACGTGTTCCAGGGCCGCACCGTGCACTCGCTGCTGTCGGACTACCAGAGCCGCTCGCTCGGTGGCGGAGGACTGCTGCGCATCATGGAGTTCTCGCCGGCCCACAACGTGATCCGCGTGCGCACGTACTCGCCGTGGACGGACACGTACGAAACCGACGCCGACTCGAGCAGCCAGTTCACGATTCCCTACGACATGTCGGCCGCGCCGCCGACGTACACGCTGCTCGGCACGGTGAAGGTCGCCTCGGGCGACCTCGCCTCGATCGCGTGGCCGGGTCGCGATCCGAACACGTCGTACGAGTGGTACGTCGAGCTCGCCGACGATTCGCACACGCGTACGGGCCCCACGTGGACGTTCACCACGGGCGGCACGACCGGAGTGCCGGACCACGCCGCGGCCGAGTTCGCGCTCGCGCCCGTCGTGCCGAACCCCTCCGTCGGCGCCACGAGCGTGCAGTTCGCCGTTCCGGTGAGCGCGCACGTGCGCGTCGCCGTGTACGACGTCGTGGGCCGCGAAGTGCAGGTGCTCGCCGACGGACCGTTCGCACCCGGCACGCACAGCGTGCGCTGGGACGGCACGTCCGCCGGACGCGCCGTGCGCAGCGGCATGTACTTCGTCCGCATGACGGCGCCGTCGTTCGACCGCGTCCGTCGCGTGGCCATCGTTCACTGATCCTGCGGGCCGCCGTCGCGAAAGGCGGCGGCCCTCTTCACGCGCCGGTGCCGACCACGGCGCGGCCCCACGAGGTGTCCTACATGAAGACTTCGCGATTCCTTTCGACCTTCGCGCTCTCCGCGGCGCTCGCGGCTTCGGCCGCGACCACGGCCCACGCGCAGAACGCCGTGCAGTTCGACGGCGTCAACGACTACCCCTTCATGAAGACTTCGCGATTCCTTCCGACACTCGCGCTCGCTGCGGCGTTCGCGGCTTCGGCCGCGACCGCGGCGCACGCGCAAAGCGCCGTGCAGTTCGACGGCGTCAACGACTACGTCACGTTCGGGGCCGCGCCCGCGCTCGGCGCGTCCACGTTCACGGTCGAGACCTGGTTCAAGCGCACGGGCGCCGGCGTCGCGACGTCGACGGGCACGGGCGGCGTGACCACGGCGGTGCCGCTCGTCACGAAGGGCCGCGCCGAAGCGGACGGCAGCACGCTCGACATGAACTACTTCCTCGGCATCCGCGCCGCGGACTCGGTGCTGGTCGCCGACTACGAAGAGGGCACGGGGCAGACGAGCCCGGGCCTGAACCACCCGATCATCGGCGTCACGCGGCTGTCGCGCGATCTCTGGTACCACGCGGCGGTCACGTTCGACGGCACGACGCTCCGGCTCTACCTGAACGGCAACCTCGAATCGTCGGTCGCGGTCGGCGCGGGCCGCCTGCCGCAGTCGGCGAGCGTGCAGCACGCGGCGCTCGGCAGCGCGCTCACCTCGACCGGCGCCGCCGCGGGCTTCTTCGCGGGCGCGCTCGACGAGCCGCGCGTGTGGAACGTCGCGCGCACGCCGGCCGAACTGCAGAGCGGCCTGCTCGGTGAGCTTTCCTCGGGCACCGGCCTCATCGGCCGCTGGGGACTGAACGAGGGCGCCGGCACCTCGGGCGCCAACTCGATCGGCGGCTCGCCCGCGGGCACGCTCACGAACGGTCCCACGTGGACGGGCGGAGCGAGCTTCTCGCCCAACTACGGCCTCTCGTTCGCGGGCACGAACGCCTACAGCACGTTCGGCAACAACGCCGCGCTGGGACTCGGCACGTTCACGATCGAGACGTGGTTCCGCCGTGACGCCGCGGGCGTCGCCACTTCGACCGGCGCCGGTGGCGTGACCGCCGTGCCGCTCGTCACGAAGGGCCGCGCCGAATCCGACGGCAGCACGCTCGACATGAACTACTTTCTCGGCATCGACGGCACGACGAACACGCTCGTCGCCGATTTCGAAGAAGGCGCCGCGGGCGTGACGCCCGGCCTCAACCACCCGATCGCCGGCGTCACCGCGATCCCCGCGAACGGCACGTGGCACCACGCCGCGGCCACCTACGACGGCGCGTCGTGGGCGCTGTACCTGGACGGCAACCTCGAAGCCACGCTCGCCGTGGGGCGCCCGCCGCAGTCGGCGAGCATCCAGCACGCGGCGATCGGCTCGGCGCTCAACTCGACCGGCGTGGCCGGCGGGTTCTTCGCGGGAGTGCTCGACGAGGCGCGCGTGTGGAACGTCGCGCTGTCGCAGGCGGCGCTGCAATCCACGATCAACACGCCGATCGCCGGCGCCGCGCCGGGCCTCGTCGCGCGCTGGGGCATGAACGAGGCGATCGGCACCACGATCGCGAACTCCGCCGGCGGCACGATCACCGGCACGCAGACGGGCGCCGCGTGGAACTGGGCGCAGGGTGCGCCGTTCAACCTCGTGTTCGGGCCGCCGCCCGCGCCGGCCGATCCGACCGGCCTTTCCGCCAGCGCGACGACGCACGACCAGGTGCTCCTCGCCTGGACGGACGCGGCGAACAACGAGACCGCCTACGAAGTCGAGCGCTCCACGACCGGCTCGGGCGGCCCGTTCACGCCGCTCGTGACGCTCGGCGCGAACGCCACCGGCTACACCGACGCGGCGGTCTCGCCACTTTCCGAGTACTGCTACCGCGTGCGCGCCACGAACGCCGGCGGGAACTCGAACTGGACCGCGGCGTCGTGTGCGACGACCACGGCCGAGCCTGCCACGGCGCTCGACCTGTCGGGCACGGGCAACTACGTCACGATGGGAGCGGCGGCGTCGCTGAACACGGCCGCGTTCACGGTCGAGTGCTGGTTCCGGCGCGAAGGCGCGGGCACGGGCACGAACACCGGCACGGGCGGCATTCCCGACGCGATCCCGCTGATCGCGAAGGGCCGCGCGGAGGCCGAGACCGGCGCCGCGGACATCAACTACCTGTTCGGCATCCGTGCGAGCGACGGCGTGCTGTGTGCGGACTTCGAGGAAGCGCAGACCGGCGCCACGCCGAGCCTGAACCATCCGGTCGCGGGCGTGACGCCGATTCCCGCGAACGGCGCGTGGCACCACGCGGCCGCGACGTACGACGGCACGACGTGGACGCTCTACCTGGACGGCTGCGTCGAAGCGACGCTCGTGGTCGGCCAGCCGGCGAACGCCGCGAACACCGCGCATGCCACGATCGGCACCGCGATGACGACCGCGGGAGCGGCGGCGGGCTTCTTCGACGGCGTCGTGGACGAGGTGCGCATCTGGTCGGTCGCGCGCAGCGCCTCCGACGTGCGCGCCGGCATGCTCGCGCCGATCGCCAGCGCGGCGGGCCTGCTCGGTCGCTGGGGCATGAACGAGTCCGGCGGGACGGTCGCCGTGAACACCGCCGGCGCCGCCACCGGCACGATCGTCGGCGGGGCGACGCGCGTGAGCGGCGCGCCGTTCACCGAGAGCGCGGCGCCTTCGGCCGCGGTGCTCGCGCCGAACGGTGGTGAGACCGTGTTCGTGGGCACGCCCACGACGCTCACCTGGAGCGCCGCCGACTGCTTCGGCGTGACGAGCGTGGACCTGCTGCTGTCGCGCACCGGAGCGGGCGGCCCGTTCACGCCGATCGCGACGGGCATCGCGAACACCGGAAGCCACGTGTGGTTCGTGACGGCGCCGCACGCGCCGGGCACGTGCGTGCTGCGCGTGGTCGCGCACGACGCCGCTGGCAACACGGCGAGCGACGACGGCGACGCGCCCTTCAGCATCGTCGATCCCGTCACGGCGACCGAGCTGGCGATGTTCGTCGCCGAGCCGACACGCGAAGGCGTGCGCGTGCGCTGGACGTTCGGCGAGCGTCAGGACGTGCGCTCGGAAGCGCTCGAGCGTTCCGGCGACGGCGGCACGTCGTTCGACGTCGTGAGCGCGGCGGTCGCCCAGGTGGACGGCGCGTCCGAGGTGCTCGACGCGGACGTCGAAGGCGGCCGCACGTACACCTACCGCGTGGTGGTGACCGAGACCGACGGCTCCGTGCGCCGCATGGGGCTCGCGGCCGCGACCGCGCTGCCGGTCGTGACCGAGTTCGCGCTCGGCGCTCCTTCGCCGAACCCCGCGTCGGCGTCCTCGCGGATCGCCATGGCGCTGCCGCGCGCGGCGAGCGTGTCGGTGACGCTGCACGACGTGCAGGGTCGCGCGGTGCGCACGCTGGCGAACGGCCGCTTCGAGGCGGGCGTGCACCTGCTCGACTTGTCGGCGGCTTCGAGCGGCCGGTTGGGAGCGGGCGTGTACTTCGTGCGCATGCAGGCGGACGGCCGCACGTTCACGCGGAGGCTCGTGATCGCGGAGTAGCCTGCCGCGAGGAGAACGGAAGGCGCGGGGCCGGTTCGTCCGGTCCCGCGCCTTTTCGTTGACCGCGGGGCGGCTCTCGCGGAAAGTGCGCGCTCCCGACGAGCGACGCCTTCCTCCATCCCCGAGGCCCCGCCATGGATCGCCGCGACGACGACACCCCCACGATGGGTTCGCAGCCGAACTCCGGCGCGCCGCAGGCCGACGACGACACGCTGGCGCTCGGCCCCGCGCCCGAGTCACGCCAGAGCGGCGGAACGCCGGACTCGATCGGCAAGTACCGCATTCTGGGGACGCTCGGACAGGGCGGCATGGGCGTGGTGTACGAGGCCGAGCAGGACAGCCCCCGGCGCCGCGTCGCGCTCAAGGTCATTCGCGGCGGCACGTTCGTGGACGACAACGCCGTGCGCATGTTCAAGCGCGAGGCGGACACGCTCGCGCGGCTCAAGCACCCGAACATCGCCGGCATCTACGAGGCCGGGCGCACCGAGGCGGGGCAGCACTTCTTCGCGATGGAGCTGGTCGTCGGGCGCAACCTGAGCCTGTACCTGGAATCACGCCCGCAGGTGATCGAGGGCGCGGAACTGCGCTTCCGGCTGAGGCTGTTCCAGGCGATCTGCGAGGCGGTGAACTACGCGCACCAGCGCGGCGTGATCCATCGCGACCTCAAGCCCACGAACCTCGTGGTCGGCGAGGGGGAGCAGAGCGGCTCGAGCGGGCTGCCCGAGATCAAGGTGCTCGACTTCGGCCTCGCGCGCATCACGGGCAGCGACGTGGACGCGATGACGCAGGTGTCCGAGGTCGGCATCATCAAGGGCACGCTGCCCTACATGAGCCCGGAGCAGGCGCGCGGTAACTCCGACGAGATCGACCTGCGCTCCGACGTGTACGCCCTCGGCGTGATCCTGTACGAGATGCTCACGGGCACGCGGCCGTACGACCTCGAGCGCGTCTCGATCATGGAGTCCGCGCGCGTGATCTGCGAGCAGCCGCCGCTCTCGCTCAAGCGTTCGTGGAAGCACGGCCGCGCGCCCGACGTGGATCTCGAGACGATCACGGGCAAGGCGCTCGAGAAGGAGCCCGACCGCCGCTACGCGAGTGCGGCCGCGCTCTCCGACGACGTCGGTCGCTACCTCGATTCGCGCCCGATCCTCGCGCGTGCGCCGAGCGCGATCTACCAGCTGCAGAAGTTCGCGAAGCGCAACCGCGCGCTCGTCGTGGGCGCGGCGGCGACCGCGATCGCGCTCGTCGCGGGCATCGTCGTGTCCACGTCGTTCGGCATCCGCGAGGCGAAGCAGCGCCACGCCGCCGAGCAGGCGCAGCTCGACACGCAGGCGGTCGTCGAGTTCCAGGAGAGCATGCTCGGCGAGATCGACGTCGCGCGCATGGGACGCAGCCTCACCGAAGACCTCGCTTCGCGGCTCGGGGCCACGCTCGCCGAACGCGGCGAGGGGCCCGCACAGGTGCAGGCGCAGGTCGCGGCGTTCCGCCGTCAGCTCGCGCAGATCAACTCGACCGACGCGGCGCTGCAGGTGCTCGACACGAACATCCTGTCGCGCGCGATCGAGGCGTCGGCGACGCAGTTCGCGACGCGGCCGCTCGTGCGCGCGCAGTTGCTGCGCGCGATCGGCGACACGTATTTCAAGATCGGGCTCTACGACAAGGCCGAGCCGCCGCTGGTCGCCTCGCGCGCGATCTACGACAGCCTGCTCGGACCCGACGCCGATCCGACGCTGGCGAGCATGCGCTCGCTCGGCGGGCTGTACATGAACATGAGCCGCGTGGGCGAGGCCGAATCGCTGTTCACGCACGTCCTGCGCGAGCGGCTGAAGCGCCACGGCCTGCGCAACCACGACGCCCTCGGTTCGATGGACGATCTCATGGTGCTGTACACCGACATGCAGCGGTTCGCCGAGGCCGAGAGCCTGGGTGCGATCGCGCTGCGTGAGTGCCGCGCGCTGAAAGGTGACGAGGACAAGTTCACGCTCACGGTGATGGCGAACTACGCGTGGGCGCTGACGCAGGACGGCAAGTTCGCGGAGGCCGAGTCGCTCGCGGTGAAGGCGCTCGCGGGCCGGCGCAAGGTGCTCGGCAACGAGAACGCCGAGACCATGACGTCCGCGAACAACCTCGGCGTGCTCTACCGCCAGATGGGACGGGACGACGCGGCCGAGCCGCTGTTCCGCGAGGACTACGAAGTGTCGCGGCGGCTGCTCGGCGACGATCATCCCGACCTGCTCGTCACGATGACCAACCTCGGCCGGCTGTACAGCGCGCGCGGCAAGTTCGCGGAGGCCGAGTCGCTGCTGGCGAAGACGGTCGCGACGTCGAGGCGCGTGATGCCGCCGGGCTTCTTCGGCACCGGCATCACGCTGCTCAGCTACGCCGACGCGCTCATCGGGCTCGGCCGCTGGCGCGACGCCGAGGCGCCGATGCGCGAGGGCCACGACATCGTGCTCGCGCTGACCGACCCGCACGATCGCGGCGTGCAGCACGCGGCGCGCGCGCTCGTGACGATCTACGAGAAGACTGGCCGGCCCGCGGACGCCGCGAAGTGGCGAGCGAAGGTGGATCCGAAGGAGGAGTGAGGGCGGGGGGCGGAGTATTTGGCCCCGCGCGTCGGTGCTTGTGAGAGGCGAGGCGCAGTAGTTCGGCTCACGCCTGGCCGATACTCCAGGCATCAGACCCATGTGGGTGGCGCTGCCCCGGTCGCGAAGCGCGGGGTGGTATGCAGCCCGAAGCTCACGGGTTCCGCAGATGAGCGGACTATTCGGAGGGACGGTGGCGAATCACCTGCTGCTGGTGCTCGCGATCGCTGTGGCGGCGACGTCGAGCTTTCTCTTTGAGCGTTCGCGTGCGCCGATGCGACTCGAGCATCCCGAACGCGCAACCCCTCATGCGGTCCGAATCAGCGCCCGATTTGGGCTGCCGGCCGTCGTGCTCGGGCTGCTGTATCTCATGAGCGAGGTGAAGTGGCTGGGTGACTTGATGTGGCCGCTTTACTGGATCGGGCTCGTTCTGATCTTCGTGGCGTGTCTGGGTACAGCCGTCATCCTGGCGCCGTTGGCGTTGTACGCCGCGGTGAACGGCCACGCGCGCGACGGCGTGATTCGGTTCGTGCTCGGAATGTGCATCGTCGCCTCGAGCGCGCTGCTGGTCGCAACGTGGGTCACACTGCACCTCGATGGGAAGCTTCGCCGGTACTGCGAACGCCTGGAGCCGGTCGCGGTGGCCATCGAGGCATTCGAGCGCGATCGTGGAAGTCCCCCCGATTCGCTACAGCAGTTGGTGCCCGCCTATCTCACGGCGATCCCCGCGGCAAGCGGTCGTTTCAGCCCCCTCGTGTTCGAGTCCATACCGGCAGTCGATACGTTGCACACGATGGTGCGGTATGCCCTTCGAACTCCGCGAAGAGGCGAGCGGGACTACGAAGCCCCTGTTGCCTGGGGCAAGTCGGACGCCACAGGGATGCTCGTCCGCTTCGAGATCCAGAACGACGACGGGCACTCGAGCGCCGAGCCATTCGTGGGGCAGGTCTGGCGGGATTCGATCGCGGCTCGATCTCGCATGGCGATGTCGCTCGCAGCCGTGTTCCCGGTCGGTACGTCACTCGACACGTTGACGACGGCCCTCGGGCCTCCGGATGACCGTTGGTCCATGCGCACGCCACGCTGGCAGCTGTGGACCACGCTGGACAGTGGGGTGGACAGCGAGACTCTCGTTCGCACGTCGAAGGATGTTCCGCCGACTCAGTCGTGGTATGCGGAATCGCCGAGTCGAATCGGTCGCTGGTGGAGGGTCGGTCGAGGCGATTGACGCGGCGGGCGTCTACGGGAACCCGAACGCCGTACGTGGCCAAGCGGGTCTCACCATGGCTCGGGCTTTCGAATCCATCTGCCATTCGTGCCGATCACAGGGTCCGGGAACTGGTGAGCCGAGTATTGGCCGGCGCTCAGTCCGAAGTGTCCCGAGGCCACCTGCCGCAGCTCGTCGCTGACCCGGTCGAACGGGAAGCAGACGAACACGCGGCGCTTCGGGAAGAGTTCGAGCGTCTTTCGCACCGCGGGAGCTTGATCGCTGTCGCCGGTGACGAGCACGGCGACATCGCACATATCGCGGACGAAGCCCTCGAGGAGTGAGACGCCGATCGCGACGTCGGTCTCCTTCTCCTCGTGCCGCGCGACGCGCCGAGTGCAATGCGGGCAGCGCACTTCGGCACGCTTGAAATGGCCGAGATGGACCTCGACTCCGGATTCCTTCAGGCACGCGAGATAGGAACGGTGACGCCGCGTGGTCTGAGGGCTCGACGCGTCCAGGTGGTGGGCGAGGGCGGTGAAGTAGGCCACGCCCACCAACTCGGCTCCGCCGCCGATGCGGTACAGGAACGAACTGCAGAGCGATCGCAGATCGAGCCAGCGTGTGCCAGCGCCGCCCATCGAGCGACTCGCCGCGAGCAGTGAATGGTAGAGGTTAAATCCATCCACGAAGAACGCTGTTCTCGTCATGTCGCGAACAGCGGGGGCGAGCAAAAAAGAAGCCCCCGGGTCGCAACCCGGGGGGGGCCGCCAGCACGAGGGCTGGACGGTGGGGATTGGCGGCATTATCGGAACGGTGATTCGGACGGTCAACGGGATTTTCGACGACGACCGTCAAGCGAATGCCGGATCCCTCAGCCGAGCTTCAGTCCCTCCGCCAGCAGCTCGAGCATGCTCGGCGGGAACACGCCGCCGGCTTCGAGCGTCGCGCGCGAGTCGGCGAGCAGCGTCGCGATCTCGGCGCGCGCCTTCGGCAGGCGCGGCGCGCCTTCGGGCGAGCGGCGCACGCGCGCCGACGCCGTGCGCTCGAGCAACGCGTCGAGCTCGGCGCCCGCGTGCGTCGAGAGCATCGCCTGCGTGACGCCCGCGAGCAGCAGGTGCGGATGCGCGGAGCCGTCCGGAAGACGGAACTCGATCGTCGGTGCGCTCACCTGGCGGCCATCGGGCGTCGCCGCGACGATCGGCAGGCGCACGAGCGCGTGGCGGTCGAACTCGCCCCACGCCATGGACGTCGGCGCTTCCTTGCCCTGCGTGAGCCGCACGAACGAGCCCTCGACGCGGTTGCCGAACGCCATGAGCGCGCCGCCATGCTGCACGAGCCCGCCGATCAGCCGGCGTGCGACCTCGGGTAGCGTGCCGCTGGCGTCGCGGCCCGCGCAGTGCCGACCGTTCACGACGGGCGAGAAATGAAAGTGCAGCCCCGAGCCCGCGTGACCCTTGCGCAGGATGGGATCGAAGCTCGCGCGCATGCCGGACTGGTGCGCGAGATTGCGCAGCACCCACTGCGTGAGCACCACGCCCTCGGCGGCGTCGGGCAGCGGCGCGAGTCCCATTTCGATCTCGTGCTGTTCCCAGATCGAGTCGTCGCTCTCGGACGCCGGGATGTAACCCACTTCGCTGTGCCCGTACTTGATCGGCACGCCGATCTCGGCGAGCACGGTGAGTGCGGTGCGGCGCAGCTTTTCGCCGAACACGAACGGCGAACTCGCGTGATAGCCGCGATCGTCGGCGCCGTAGAAGTCCTCGGGGCTCGTGCGCTTGGCGAGGAAGTACTCGACTTCGCCGAGCGCGTGCAGTTCGACGCCCAGCTCGGTGCGCGCGCGCTCGAACGCCGCGCGCACGATCGTGTCGGGCGACTCGGGCAGCGGCTTGCCGTCGCGGCCCGCGTGCGAGCACAGCAGTACGAGCGCCGGCACCTTGCTGAACGGATCGAGGAACGCCGACGACACGCGCGGCCGCAGCAGGATGTCCGACGCGCCCGCGCGGATGCCCGTGCCCGCGAAGATGGACGAACCGTCGGCGCGCTCTCCGCCTTCGAGCACGTCGCGCAGGTGCGATTCGGACAGCGGCACGAAGTCGAGCGTCTTGAGCCAGCCGTCCGAGCCCACGTGCATGAGCGACACGATGCGAATGGAGTGGTCCTTGACCAGCGCGACCAGGTCGTCCACCGACCACTCGCGAGCGAGCTTGCCGAACGTGCGTTCGAGGCGGCGCGCGGGCAGCACGGGTTCCGCGGCGTCGTCCGCGCGGCGCGTGTAGAGCGTCGATTCCATGACGGGGTTCTCCTTGGGACCGAGCCTAGGTGAGCGGCGCCTCCGGCGGGCATGGGCCGAAAGGAGGGGGGCGGCAGACCGGGAAAATGCACAATTGGGGATGAGAATGGTTCTGGGAGTCGGGTAATCTCGACCGCATCTTCGTTGATATTCGCCGTCACGTGCGAACGGCCTGAGCCCCCGCCAGCGACGCCCGCAGGAACGACGAGCCGCGATACCGGGTCGGCCACGACGCCCCAGGCGTCTTCCTTTCGAGGTCGCACATGTTCTTCCGCGACGTGCTGCAGCCATTCGCCCGCGCATGCGTGCGCGCGCTCCTGCCCGCGGCGCTCGGCGCCGCCGCGTTCACCACCACCGCCACCGCCGTGAGCGTCCCCGACGGCTACTGGACCGAACTGGCGTTCGCGCCTCGCCAGGGGCAGACGGCGGTGTTCGACGCCGCGCGCAATCGCGTGATCGTGTTCGGCGGCGAGGACGCGAGCGGTTTTCGCAACGACGTCTGGGCGTTCACGCTCGACGGCACGCCGCACTGGACGCAGCTCGCGCCGCAGGGTGCGGCGCCCGAGCCGCGCACGCAGCATTGCGCGGTCTTCGATCCCGTGAGCAACCGCATGATCGTGTTCGGCGGACGCGGCTCATCGGGCTACCTCGCGGACACGTGGGAGCTGTCGCTCAACGGCCAGCCCGTCTGGTCGCAGATGACGCCGGCGGGCTCGCCGCCCGGCGCACGCCACAGCGCCAGCGCCGCGTACGACACGCGCCGCCACGCCATGATCGTGTCCGGAGGTGTGGACGGGTTCTCGACGCGCAACGAGATCTTCATCCTCTCGCTCGAGGGCGTGGTCCGATGGACGCTCAAGCCGCAAGCGGCCGGCGGCCCGGCGGCGCGCCGCAACCACGTCTCGGTGTACGACCTCGTCGCGGACCGTCTCGTGATCTTCGGCGGCTACGCCATGGGCGACAGCGCCGACACGTGGTCCCTGCCGATCGAGGGGGCGCCCGTGTGGAAGCGGCACGCCACGAGCGGCCCGTGGCCCACGGCGCGCGAGCGCCACTGCGGTGTGTACGACGCGCTCACACGCCGGCTCGTCATTTTCGGCGGGCGCACCGCCACGACGACGCTGAGCGACGCGTGGTCGCTGGCGCTCACCGACGGCGCGACGTGGGAGCCGATCGTGACGGACGGTGAGCCGGCCGTGCCGCGCCACACGCACTCCGGCGTGCTCGACGGGGAGAACCACCAGCTGATCGCGCTGGCCGGCGTGAACTCCGGCACGTTGCGCAACGACGTGCAGGCGCTGTCGCTCGACGCGGCGCCCGCCTGGAGCACGCTCGCGCCCGACGACACGCTGCCGCCCGCACGCGTGGGCGGCGCGATGGCGTTCGACGGAGTGGCGCAGCGGCTGTTCGTGACCGGAGGCGCCGATGCGGTCACGACCGCACTCGACGACCTGTGGCAGTGGGGCGAGAGCCCGCGTGCGGCGTGGCAACCGCTCACGCCGGCCGTGACGCCCGGCGCGCGACGGCACGCTGCGTCCGTATGGGACGCCGCGCGAGGGCGTGTACTGATGATGGGTGGCGACGATCCGCAGGGAGCGGTGCCCGCCGATCTGTGGACGCTTTCGGGGGCCGCGCCGTTCGAGTGGACGCAGTTGCCCACGATCGGCCCCGGACCTTCCGAGCGCTCGGGACACGCGCTCGTGTGGGACACGACGCGCGACCGGCTGCTGTTGTTCGGCGGGCGTGACGGGAGTGGCTCGGCGCTCGCGGACCTTTGGGAGTTGCCGCTCGGCGGCCCGTTGCAGTGGGCGCCGATCGCGACGAGCGGCCCGGTGCCCGAGGCGCGCGATCTCGCGGCGGCCGCATACGACGCCGAGCGCGACCAGTTCGTGCTGTTCGCCGGGCGCGGTGTCGCGGGACAGGCGCTCGCCGACGCGTGGGTGTTGCCGCTCGGCGGTTCGCTCGAGTGGAGTGCCTTGAGTCCCACCGGCGTCGCTCCCGCGGCACGCTACGGCCCCGCGTTTGTATTCGACGCTTCACGCGACCGGCTGGTGGTCTTCGGCGGTGGCGACGTCGCCACGTGGCTCGCGGACGGCTGGGAACTGACGTTGTCGGGAACGCCCGCGTGGCGGGCGCTCGCGTCCATGGGCGTGACGCCGCCGCCGCGGCGCGAGGCCAGCGCCGTGTTCGACGTGCCCGGCGACCGCATGCTGTTGTACGGCGGCTCGTCGTACGCGACGCGGCTCGGCGACCTGTGGCAGCTGGAGTTCTCGCGCGTACTCGATGTGGGTGGCGGCGCCGCTGTTGCGCCCGCGCGTGCGTTGCGTGCGCCCGTGCCCAATCCCGCGCGTGGCGTGACGACGCTGCGCTGGTCGCTCGCTCGCGCCGGGCATGTGCGACTGGGCGTTTACGACCTGAGCGGCCGACTCGTGCGCACGCTGGCGAACGGAGAACTCGCGGCGGGCGAGCATGCGATCGAGTGGGACGGCCGCGATGATTCGCGTGCGATGCGCGAGGCCGGCGTCTACTTCGTGCGGCTGGAAGCGGCAGGCGTGCGGGAGACGCGGAAGGTCGTGCGGGTGAGGTGAGAATGCAGCGGCAGCCTTGTGAAGGCGGCTGTTCGGACGCGTGAGGCGTCGGAGCGGGACGGGCCTCGCGTGCACGGGCCCTCGGCCCCGCGGACCCCGATTTCCCGTGACACTCGCTCCACCGCATGCCACGCTCCCGGCCGCTCCATGCTCGGGTCGTCCCCAGAGCACCCTTGCCATCCACTCGAGGAGACACCCGTGCCCCGCACCCGCCTTGGCCGCGGCATTGCCGCCCTGTTGCTCGCTGTATTCGTGGCAGCCCCGTTGCCCGCCGCGGCTGTCCAGTTCATTCCGATCTGGGCGCTGAGCGGTTGGACGTTCGGGCGGGCACTGGGCAACGTCGACGGCGATCTGCGGGACGAGCTCTTGTTCTCGAACAACGCGGACGGGCACCTCGCGGTGGTGGATGGCGCGAGGGGCGTGATCGAGAAGGACCTGCCCGAGTTTCGCGTGAGCGACTCGTACGTGCTCGCGGAGAACCTCGACGCCGACCCGCGGCTCGAGCTGATCTGCGTCCGGCCCGGCGCCGGGCCGATCACGCCGCTGACTCGCGTCTACGACTGGGCTCCCGGCGGATACGTCCAGCTGCTCTCGCACACGGATCCGATTGACGGCCTTTCCGTCTCCCACTTCCGCAGCGCCTCGCAGTGCGAACTCTTCGAGGTCGCGCCGACGGACGTTCGGCTGCGCGACTTGAACGGCGCCGTGCTGCTGAGCGGTTCGACCGCGGTCAGCCCCTGGACGGGCGTCGGCGTGGCCGGCTACGGCACAGAACTGGACGGCGACCCGATTGCCGAAGTGGGACTCGTCCAGCACCGGAACCAGAATGACCAGCAGACGCTTTTCTTCGACTACGTGAACGGCGCGTTCGTCTACCGGTGGGCCGCGTCGAGCTGGGAGCTGGGCGGCAGCGCCAACCTGGACGGCGATGCCGCGGCCGAGGTGCTGGGCTTCAACAGGCTGGACGGGCGGTACGCGTTCCTCAGTGGAGTGAACGGCGCATCCGAGCTGGAACTGCCGGAGTTCACCGTCAACAACAACTCGACCGTGTACCCGCTCGACGTGGACGGTGACGGCCGCGCGGAGGTCTTCGCGTTTCGGCCGAAGAGCGCCACGGTCACGCCGCTGGTGCGCGCCTACAAGTGGGTCGCGGGTACGTACGTGCAGATGTTCTCGCACACCGACGACTTCGGAAGCCAGGCGCAGTTGCTCCGGACGCGCAGCTCGAGCCAGTACGAGATCCTCGAGAACTCCAAGACGGATGTCGTGCTGCGCGACATGGCGGGCACCGTAGTGTTTCGCGCCTCGACGGCGTTTCCCGGCTGGTCCGGGTCGGATGTGTTGGGCTACCCGGCGGACCTCGACAACGACCATGTGGCCGAGATCGTGACGTGGGACCACACCACGTGGCGCGTGGTGCGCTACACCGCCGGCTCGTATGCGCAGCTCTGGAGCACCTCGACGTGGAACCTCGGCTCGCTGATCCCCGGAGCCGCGGGAGGACCGCCGCTGGGATTCGCCGTGACGTCGGTCGCCGACGGTCACTACGGGATGATCAATCCGATCCTCGGCAACGCGAATGGCAACTTCCCGGACTTCGCTCCGAGCAACTCGTTCTTGATTCCCGTCGACTTCGATCATGACGGGAAGTACGAGCTCGTGTTCCAGCGCGTCAACAGTCCGTACCTTTCGACCTGTTATCGAAGGGCTGGCCCGGGCTATATCCAGCTCTATTCGCACACGGACCCCACGCCCAGCAGCGTGGAGCCCGGATCGTTCCGGACGAGCACGTCGAGCGATCTGCTCGAGCAGACGTCCAACGACCTGAAAGTGCGGACGTCCACGGGCGCGGTGATCTATCGCGCGTCGAACGAGCTTCCCGGCTGGTCCGGCACCGACGCAGCCAAGCAGGTGCTCGATGTGGAGCACGACGGCATCGACGAGTTCCTGGCCATCGACGCCGGCGGTGTCCGGCTGATGCGGTACATCGGCACGCTCGACGTGGACGGTGCGCACGCGGGTGATGCGCTCAAGCTTGTGGGTGCGTCACCGAATCCGTTCCGCGCCTCGACCGTGCTGCAGTTCGCGACGCGGCGCGAGGGCGACGTGGGCATTGCGATCTTCGATGTGGGTGGCCGGCTGGTGCGCCGGCTCGACCGACGCCTGACTGCAGGCCGACACGAAGTGGCGTGGGATGGCCGCGATGAACAAGGCCGCGTCGCGCCGAGCGGCGTGCTGTTCTACGAGGTGCGATCGGACGGCGTGCGACAGACGCGAAAGTTGGTGCGGCTCGGGGAGTGAGGTGTGGCGCGGCCGGGTAGAGCAGCGGT
>JBGANH010000336.1:0-3636 GCA_044222365.1 Candidatus Eiseniibacteriota bacterium | reverse complement strand
CGGCGGCTGCGCGTCGTGCTCGCGGGCACGCTCGCCGGCGCGGCGCCATTCGTGGCCATGGTCGCCTGGCGCAACCTCTCCCCCGGCTCCGCCGTGCCGGGCGAGCGGCTCGCGGTCGCGTTCACGCTGTGCGTCCCCGCGTCGTTCGCGTGGGCGATCGCCGTGCACCGCGTGTTCGACTTCCGCGTCGCGCTGCGCGCGATCCTCGTCGTGCTCGTCGCGGCGGCCGGCGCTGTGGCGATGTTCGCGGTGGGTGAATGGCTCGCGGCGTCGTGGTGGCCGGCGCTCGGCGAGGGCGTCTCCGGCGCCTCGCTCGCGTTCCTCGCGCTGGGCGCCGCGCTCGCCGGCCCCGTGCGACCGCTGCTCTCGCGCCTCGGCACGCGCGTGGTGCCCATCGCGGGCGAGGTGACGCTCGCGGGCTGGACCCCGAGCGAGGAGACGACGCGCGCGGCCGATGCCGACACGCTGCTGGGCGAGGCGTGCACCGTCTTGCGCGACGCGCTGCGGCTCGACGGCTGCTCGGCGATGCGCCTCGGCGCGGGCGCGCCGCGCACCGCGTTGCACGCCGGCGCCCGGATCATGCCCACGCTCGGCCCCGGTTTCGCGCAGGCGCTCGAACGGCGCGAGGGCGCGGTCGAGCCGGCGGCCCTCGATCTGGCCGCCGAGGACCGCGACTCGCTCGAGCTGGCCGGCGTGCACTGGGTGCTGCCCGTGCCGGGCGCGCCGCCGCCCGCGGCCCTGCTGCTCGGCCGGCGGCTGGCGGGACAGTGGCTCGACCGCGCCGAGTCGCGCGACCTCGAGCGGCTCTCGCGCCACCTCGCGGTGGCGCTCGAGAACAGCGAGTTGCGCCGCGAAGCGAGGCAGCACCGCGCGCTCGACCGCGAGCTCGCTGAGGCGCACACGGTGCAGGCGCGCCGCCTGCCGCGCCGCACGCCCGTCTACCCGACGCTCGACTGCGCGGCGCTCACGCTCTCCACCGAGTCGGTCGGCGGCGACTACTACGACTTCATCGAGGACGGCCCGCGCGCGTTCACGCTCGCGGTGGGCGACGCGGCGGGACACGGCGTGCCCGCGGCGCTCGTGCTCGCCGGCGTGCAGTCGCGCTTCCGCGCCGAGGCGCAGCGCGCGCGCCATCCGGGCGAGCTGCTCGAAGCGCTCAACCGCGACCTCGTCGCGGTCGCGCAGCCGGAACGCTTCGTGAGCCTGCTCTGCGCGCAGGTGGACGTCTCGACGGGCATGCTGCGCTTCGCCAACTCGGGCCTCACGCCGCCGCTGGTGCGCCGGGCGTCGGGCGAATACGAGGAGTTGCGCGAGAGCGGCCTGCTGCTCGGCGTGAGCGCCGAGGCGCGCTATCCCGTGACGTCGATCGAGCTCGACGCCGGCGATCTCGCGCTCGTCTACTCGGACGGGCTCACGGAGGCCAGCCGCGGCGGCCGCATGTTCGGCACTGCCGGGGTGCGCGAGGTGCTCGACCGCCACGCGCACCGGCGCGCCGTGGACATCGTCGAGGAACTGCTCGTCGCCGTGCGGCGCTGGGCGGACGAGCCGCTCGACGACCTCACCCTGGTCGTGCTGCGCCAGCTGACGCCGCCCGGGCATCGTGCCCGGTCGAGTCAAAGACCCATCAAGCTCGAAGCGGTCCCGACCGATATTGGGTCCTGAGGCGGAACGAGAGCCGCCTCCCCCGCCCGCGCAGCCAACCCACGGGCGGCCGAACGGAACGGTTGACCGCGTGAGACAGGCGCGCGCGCACCCTCGAGGTCGGAGGTTCGCATGGACGTCGGAATCGTGATGGTTGCTGGACCTTCTCTGGTGGATCCGGCGCGCTGAACGAGCGGGGAAGTTGGGAAAACACACGAAGGCCTCCGGGACGACCGGAGGCCTCGTGCGTTTCGCGACGCGTGTGCGATCCGCGTCAGGCGGACTTCAGCGCGGCGACCAGCTCCTGCGCGAACTGCGTGACGCGCTGCACCGCGCCGTGCTCGGGATCGGAGGCGACGCGGCGCATGAACGCGGCGCCGACGATCACCGCGTCGGCGACACCCGCGAGGCGCTTCGCGTCGTCGGGCCCCGAGATGCCGAAGCCCACCGCGACGGGCAGCGACGTGTTCCGGCGCACGAGCGCGATCCGCTCGTCGAGCGAGCCCGACCAGCCCTGGCCCTGACCGGTCACGCCGGTGCGCGCGAGGCAGTAGACGAAACCGCGGCAGCGCGCGAGCAGGTGCGGCACGCGGGAGTCCTCGGTCGTCGGCGCGACGAGCGTGATCGTGTCGATGCCGCCCTTCGCGAACGCGTCCCACGTCTCGGGCGATTCGTCCGGCGGCAGGTCACTGACGATGATGCCGTCCACCCCCGCGGCGCCCGCGCGATGGACGAACGCGTCGAGGCCGAAGCGCAGCACCGGATTCGCGTACGTCATCAGAACGACCGGCGTCTTCGAGTCGCGCCGGAACGCTGCGACCAGGTCGAGCACGTCCGCGGCGCTCGTGCGCCGGCGCAGCGCCCATTCCGAAGCGCGCTGGATGTCGGGGCCGTCGGCGATCGGATCGGAGAACGGAATGCCGAGCTCGATCGCGAGCGCCCCGGCGCGGTCGAACCCGCGCAGCATCGCGGCGGTGTCCTCGAGCGACGGATAGCCCGCGGTGACGAACGGGATCAGGCCGGTGGCCGCACCGCGCGCGGCGAAGGCGGCCTCCAGCCGGGACGCGCTCAACGCGCGATCAGTAGCCCCAGAACCCGCGCTCGGGATTCATCCCGTACTGCAGCGGCGAGCGCACGTTCTGGAACTGGACCCGGAAGACCATGTTCGCGTTCGGCTGGTACGTGGCATCGAGTCCCTCGAGGAACATCTTCGAACTGGACGACGTGCCGGTGCCGAAGGCGTTGCCCACGCTCACGCTCATCGAGAGCGGTGCGCGGAACTGGTAGGCGAACTGGGTCACCTGCAGTGCGTTCGCTCCCGATCCCCAGCCCGAACCCACGGTCAGCGTGCTGCTCATGTGGAAGCGGGACGGATCGAACCAGCGGCCCATGCTGCCGAGCATGCTCACCGGCACGCGCGGCTGGAAGCCGGTGCCGAGTCGATCGAATCCCGAGTTCGCACGAGCGGTGGCGGCCGTGAGCGAAAGCGCGACGAGGACGATGGCGATACGACGCATCATGATCGGTGACCTCCGTTCCACGAAACTAGGAACCCGCGCCGCCGAAGTCAACGACCAAGCTTCGGTGCGACGCGGGTCCCCGAATGTTCACGGGATCCGGACGATCAGTCGTCGGCTTCGATGTGCAGACGAATGACGATCTCGTAGGTTCCGCCCTTCGCCAGCTTCACCGGCACCACGACGGGCGTCGGCTTCGCGGACGAGCCACCGGTGTCCACGATCACCGGAGCCGTCGTCACGGGCGCCGGCATGGCGGCCGCGACCGGCTGCAGCGTCGGCGCGGGAATCGGACGCGGCATCGGCTGCGAGTGCGACGGAGCGGGCGCCGCGGCGACGGGCGCCGGAGCGCCGACGGCCACGGGCACCTCGACCGGCGCGGGCGCAGGGATCGGCGCGGGCGCGGGGACCGGGGCGGGCGAGTTGCACGCCACCGGCAGCATGCCCGGCAGTTCGATCTCCCGGCCGTAGTCGATCT
>JBGANH010000335.1:0-3516 GCA_044222365.1 Candidatus Eiseniibacteriota bacterium | reverse complement strand
GAGCGTGTCGTTCGCGCCCGGCGCCACGACGTTCGGCGCGGCCGTCGACCATGACGCGAGCCCCGCCGGCAGCGCGATCGAGTCGAGCCCGGACACGGCGCGAAGCGTCGGCACGACGTGCGCGCCGGGCGCGAGCCACGCGGTGTCGGGCGACGCGACCAGCGCATCCAGCGGCATCGTCGCCAGCCGCGCCGCGCGGATCTCGGCCAGCGAGCGGACGACGCTGCTGATGCGCAACTCGTCGACGCGGGCGTTCAGCGGACTGCCGTAGCTCTCGCGCCCGAGCCGGAACTGGCTCGCGGCGATCGCCGGTGGTGCGGCCGCGCACGCCACCGCGGCGACCGGCTCGCCGTCGATGTACTCGTGCAGCGAGTCCGGGGCCCACGTGAACGCGCAGTGGCGCCACGCGCCAGCGGTCCACGTGTTGCCGATGTACACGCCGACTCCCATTTCGGGTGCGCCGCCCGGGCCCCAGCGGTTGACGATGAGCCGCCAGTAGTTTCCGCCATCCTTCATCACCAGCAGGCCGCCCGACACGCCGTACTCGAGCACCGCGTGGCCGGCGCCGTCGTTGCCGTTCCATTCGGGACGCAGCCAGAACTCGATCGTGCCCTGCGCGGCGCCGATGTGGCGCGCGGCGCCGATCCGCAGGTCCGTCGACGTGCCGAGGTTCGCCGCCGACGCGATCAAGCCCGTGTCGTAGCTGATCGCGGTCGCGACGTCCGGCGCGTCGGCGGTGCCCGTCGCGTCGCCGTCGTAGTGCGCGAGGAACAGCGTGCTGCCGTCGTGCGCGAGCGTCGCGCCGCCGGCGGCCGCGGTGATCTCGTACGAGGCGCGCACGACGCTGCTGATGCGCAGTTCGTCGAGCGTACCGTTGAGGAAGTCGGCGCCGCCCTGGCTGCCGACGTAGAGGTCGCCCTGCACGAGCGCGGGCGGCGCGTGCACGGGCACCTGCGACGCGCGGAGCGTGCCGTCGGTGTAGACGCGGATCGAGGTGTTCGACCACGTGAACGTGCAGTAGTGCCACGTGCCCGCGGTCCAGGATCCGATGCCGAACGCCGCTCCCATCTCGGAGTAGCCGTTCGCACCGTAGCGATTGACGATGATGCGCAGGTTGTTGGCGCCGTCCTTCACGACGAGGATGCCGCCGACGCCGCCACATTCGAGCACCGTGTGGCTCTGGCCGTCGTTGCCGTTCCAGTTCGGCCGGACCCAGAACTCGATCGTGCCGGCGGTGCCGTCGATGTTGCCGGTCCGCGTGTAGCTCAACTGCGCGGGGGAGGCGAACTGGAGTCCCTGTCCGATGCGGCCGGTCGTCCACGCGAGCGAACTCGATGCGATGACGGTATCGGGGCGAGCATCGTCGGGCGTGCCGTCGAAGTGGGCGAGCCAGAGCGTTGAAGCGTCGGGCGTGAGCGACTGCGCGCGGACGGCGGAAGAGAAGACGTGAGCGACCAGCAGTGTCGCGAGCAACAGGACGACGGCCGCGGATCGCGTGACGCGTGGGGACGACGTCATACGAACCTCCGAATGGGCGGCTCGGGTGCGGCCATGCCACGTCTCGGCCGCGTGCCTCGATGGGGTGCCCGCAGGCCGAGGCCGCTGATGGTGACCTCATGATTGTAGGTGGGCCCCGGGGGCGCTCGCCGGTCGTGCGCCCCCGAATCGCCCTCGATGGAGAAGGCCGGACGATGAGGCGGTCGCGCCGCACTCGCGAGCCGGGGCCGCCGAGGCTCCGACGGAGGGGGCCTTTTCGACTTGCCCGCGGGGGGGACGGTGCTTAGTCTCCCCCGTCCCGTGAACACCGACCCCGCGTTCCTGAACGCGCGACTGACGGAAATCCGCGGCCGCATCGAGGCCGCAGAACGCCGCGCCGCGAGGGTGCCGGGCGGTGTCACGCTGATCGGCGTCGTGAAGACGCAGCCGTCGGCGGCGGTTCGTGCCGCGGTGGAGCTGGGCCTCGCGGACCTGGGTGAGAACCGGGTGCAGGAGGCCGAGGTCCATCAGCGGGACGTCCCCCGTACGGCGGCGCGTTGGCACATGATCGGTCACCTGCAGCGCAACAAGGTCAACAGAGCGCTGGCGATGTTCGATCTCGTGCACGGCATCGACGATTTCGAACTGGGCGAAGCGGTGGCGGCGCGAGCGCGTGCCGCGGGCCGCGTGATGCCCGTGCTGGTGGAAGTGAACGTGAGCGGTGAAGGGAGCAAGTTCGGCGTCGCGCCGGACGCGCTGCCGGAGTTGCTCGAGCGGTTCGCGGCGCTCGACGGGATCGAGCTGCGCGGGCTGATGACGGTGGGCGCGCCGGTGGCGACGCCCGCGGCAGCACGCAGCGGTTTCGCGCTCCTGCGAACGCTGCGCGAGGACGGCGAGCGCCGGCTGGGCCGGCCGCTGCCGGAGTTGTCGATGGGCATGAGCGGGGATTTCGAGGTCGCGATCGAGGAGGGCGCCACGCTGGTTCGCGTGGGCACGGCGCTCTTCGGCGAGCGCGCGACGGTGGGGGCGTGATGGGGAACTTCTTCGCAGCGATCGCCGTGGTGCTGAACATCGTGCTCAACACGATGATGCTGGTCATCGTGGTGAACGCGCTGCTCTCGTGGGTCCCGATCGATCGCGGCAATCCGGCCGTGCAGTTCCTCGAGTCGGTCTCGAACGTGCTGTGCAACCCGATCCGCAAGTTGTTCCCGACCGTGGTCGGAGGCTTCGACCTCGCGCCGATGGTGGCGATGCTCGTGTTGATCTTCCTGCAGCGCTGGCTGGTGCCGACGCTGTCGGGATTCTGATGTGACGTCCGAACCGCTCGCGCGCCTCGCGGTGCGCGTGCAGCCGGGCGCGCGACGCAACGCGCTGCTCGGGCGGCTCGAGACGGGAGAGTGGAAGCTCGCGGTGAGCGCGCCGCCCGAAGACGGGCGCGCGAACGACGCAGTGGTGGAACTGCTGGCCTCGCTGCTCGGGGTCAAGCGGCGGCAGGTGACGGTGGCGCGAGGCGCATCCTCTCGCGGCAAGCAGATCGAAGTGAGCGGCGTGAGCGCCGAGGCCGCGGAACGGATGCTCGGAGAAGCGCTGAAAGGAACGAAGGCACGCGATGGCGAGTGAGCTGCTCGATCGGATCCGCGAAGCCGCGGCCCACGTGAAGTCGAAGACGAAGCTCGTGCCCGAGGTCGGCATCATCCTCGGCACCGGGCTCGGCGACTTCGCGGGTGCGCTGCAGGCGGAAGTGGTGATCCCGTACTCGGAGATCCCGCACTTCCCGCGCTCGACCGTCGAGAGCCACGCCGGCGAGCTGCACATCGGCACGCTCGCCGGCCGGCCCGTCGTGATCATGAAGGGCCGCGTCCATTACTACGAGGGCTACAGCATGCAGCAGGTGGCGTTCCCCACCCGCGTGCTGAAGGCCATCGGCTGCCGCACGCTGATCGTCACCAACGCGTGCGGCGGGATGAATCCCGACATGCCGCCCGGCACCATCGTGGCGACCACCGACCACATCAATCTCATGGGCGACAACCCGCTCAT
>JBGANH010000334.1:0-4202 GCA_044222365.1 Candidatus Eiseniibacteriota bacterium | reverse complement strand
GTCGCGGACCCGCCGGTCTCGCGCGACGTCGCGCCGACCCCGTGGGCGCTGCTGCTCACCGTGTTCCTGTCGTCGGCGCTCATCAACAACTTCGTGTTCACGCGCTACCTGGGCCTGTGCATCTTCTTCGGCGTCTCCAAGCGCGTCGAGACGGCGGTCGGCATGGGCGTCACCTTCACCGCGGTGATGCTCTTCACGGCGCTCACGTCGTGGGCGGTCGACACGTACTTGCTCCGGCCGCTGCACCTGGCGTTCCTGCAGGTGCTGGTGTTCATCGGGACCGTCGCCGCGGTCGTGCAGTTCCTCGACACGATGCTCAAGAAGACGCACCCCGCGCTGCACAAGGGCTTCGGCGTCTACCTGATGCTGATCACGACGAACTGCGTGATCCTCGCGGTGCCGCTGCTCAACGCGGGCTCCAAGTCGTCGTTCGCCGAAGCGGTCTCGCTCGCGCTCGGCTCGGGCCTCGGCTTCGCGCTCGCGCTGTTCCTGATGTCGACGGCGCGCGAAAAGATGGAGCTGGCGCGCGTGCCGAAGAGCTTCGAGGGCCTGCCGATCGCGTTCGCGCTCGCGGGGCTCTTCGCCCTCGCGTTCATGGGTTTCTCGGGTCTGGACTTCTTCCGGTAGGGCGGGCATGGATCACGGAGCGTTGGGAATCGCGTTGTGGGGGCTCGGCGTGTTCAGCACGCTGGGTCTCGTCTTCGGCATCGCCCTCGGCGGCGCGGCGGAGCGCTTCAAGGTCGCGAGCAACCCGGTCGTCGACCGCGTGCGCGACCGGCTGCCGTCGGCGAACTGCGGCGCGTGCGGCTACGCCGGCTGCACGGCGTACGCCGAGGCCGTCGTCGAGCGCGCCGACGTGCCCTCGAACCTGTGCATCCCCGGCGGCGCGAGCGTGGCGCAGGCCGTGGCGGAACTCACCGGCAAGGCCGCGGGCGCGGTCCAGGACCGCATCGTCGTCATGACCTGCCACGGTACCTCGGCGTTCGCGAAGAACGAGGCCGAGTACGCCGGCATTCCGACGTGCGCCGCCGCCGCGCTGGTGTTCGGCGGACCGCGCGCGTGCAAGAACGGCTGCCTCGGTCTCGCGGATTGCGTGCGCGCGTGCCCGTTCGACGCGCTCAAGATCGGCGAGGGCGGCATCGCGCAGGTCATTCCCGAGAAGTGCACCGGGTGCGGCGTGTGCGTGACGGTCTGCCCGAAGGACCTCTTCCGCCTCTACCCGCGCAGCCGCCGCATCGAGCTCGCGTGCAAGGCCGTCGACAAGGCGTCCATCGTCCGCGCCACGTGCATGGTAGGCTGCACGACGTGCCGCGTGTCCAAGTGCCCGGCCACGGCGCGATCGAATGGGGACGGCCGCACGATCCTGATCGACCACGTGAAGTGTCTCGCCTACGGGCCGAGCTGCAACGAAGCCTGCGTCGACATCTGTCCCACCAACGTCCTCCACCGAATCGGCCAGTCGCCCCGTCCGGAACTGGTCGAGATCGGCGAACCTTCAGGAGTCTCGTGATCATGGAAACCCGCACCGAGACGATTCCATCCTCCACGGTGCCTGCGGCGACGCTCAAGTCGGTCGTCATCGCCATCGCCGGGAAGCGGTGGTGACGGCGTCGCGCTGATGGGCGACCTGCTCAAGATGGCCGCGCACCAGGGCCTCTACGGCATGCTCGTGCAGTCGTACTGGCCGCAGATCCGCGGTGGCGAGTCGGCCGTCGTGCTGCGCATCGGTGACGGCGAGCTGTGCTACGAGGGCGACGCGACCGATCTGCTCGTCTGCTTCCGCGCTGCCGACCTCAAGCGCTTCCGCGTCGATGCTGCTGCACGAGCAGTCCGTGCTCATCCTCGAGGAGAAGGACGAAACCCTGCTCCCGGCTACCTGCACGTCGAACAAGCCGGCGTTCCGCTATCCCTTCGCGACCCGGACAACGGCGTCGAGGTCTCCGGCGAGCCCAAGAACATGATGGCGCTGGCGCTCATCTGCCGCTCGCTCGGCTGGAACGAGTCGCTCGCGGAGCAGGCGATGCGCGAGCGCTTCTCTCACAAGCCCGCGCTCGTCGAGCGCAACATGCCGACGTTCCGCAAGGCGTTCGCGCGGACCGACGTGCCGACGCTCGCGAAGCTGAAGGGCCACGGCGTGCCGCTCGTCGTCGAGACGGGCAACGAAGCCGTCGCGCGCGGCGCGATGGCCGCCGGCCTGCAGTTCTTCGCGGGCTACCCGATCACGCCATCGTCCGAGGTGATGGAGACGCTGATCGACGAGCTGCCCGAAGTGGGCGGCCGCGTCGTGCAGGCCGAGGACGAGATCTCGGCGCTCGGCATGGTGGTCGGCGCCAGCTTCGGCGGCGTGCCCTCGATGACCGCGACGAGCGGCCCGGGCCTGTCGCTCATGACCGAGATGATGGGCCTCTCGAGCATGGCCGAGATCCCCGCCATCATCGTCGACTGCCAGCGTGCGGGCCCGGCGACGGGCATGCCGAGCCGCACCGAGCAGTCCGACCTCTTCCACGCGATCTACGGCGGCCACGGCGACTTCCCGCGTGCCGTGCTCGGCGTCTTCGACGTCGTGCACGCGCGCGACGTCATGTTCCGCGCCTTCGAGCTCGCGGAGAACTACCAGCTGCCCGTGCTCGTGCTCTCCGACGCGTACGTCGCCCAGCGCCGCCAGATCCGCGACGCCGTGACCGACCGCCGCGACCGCCCGCGCCGCTGGCGCTGGAAGTCGGACGAGGACGGCCCGACGCGCTTCGCGCTCACCGGCGACGAGCCCGCGAACGCGTTCCGCGTGCCGGGTACGCCCGGTGGCACGTACATGGCCGCGGGCATCGAGCACACCGAAGAGGGCAATCCCACCGCCGACGCCGAGATGCACCAGAAGATGAGCGAGCGCCGCTTCCGCAAGATGGAAGGCATCGCGATCGACACGCGCGAGTGGGTGCGCACGCTGGGCCGCGACGACGCGCCGAAGGGCCTCGTCGCGTGGGGCAGCATGTACGGCGTGCTGCAGGAGTGGGTGCGCGAGCATCCCGACTGGCGGGTGTTCATGCCCGAGGTCCTGCATCCCTTCCCGCTCGAGGCGTTCACGCGCTGGCGCGCGGGGCTGGCGGAGACCACCGTGGTCGAGCTCAGCTATCAGGGCCAGTTCCACCGCTACCTCGCGAGCCTCACCGACATGACGAACGTGCGCAGCCTCGCCCGCAGCGGCGGCCTGCCGATGTCGAAGCGCGAACTCGCCACCCTGCTCGCGTCCGCCGCCGGCGGCGCCACGAAGGAGTAGCCATGAAGGCCAAGGACTACCGGACCGAACTCCAGCCCGTGTGGTGCACCGGCTGCGGCGACTTCGGCGTGCTGAAAGGGCTGACGCAGGCGCTGGCCGATCTCGACATCGCACCGGAGAAGCTCGCCGTCATCTCCGGCATCGGCTGCTCGAGCCGCCTTCCGGGCTACGTGAAGGCGTACTCGTTCAACTCGATCCACGGCCGCGCGCTGCCGATCGCCACGGGCCTCAAGACCGCGCGTCCCGAGATGACGACGATCGTCGTCGGCGGCGACGGCGACGGCTTCAGCATCGGCGTCGGCCACATCCCGCACGCCGTGCGCCGCAACACGAACCTCACTTACATCGTGATGGACAACGGCATCTACGGCCTCACCAAGGGCCAGGCCTCGCCCACCACGGAGATGGACTCGAAGAAGAGCCGCGGCCTCGCCGGTGCCGACGACCAGCCGCTCAACCCGGTGCTTCTGGTGCTGAGCTCCGGCTGCGGCTTCGTCGCGCGCACGCACGCCGGCAACCTGCCGCACATGCGGCAGGTGTTCCGCGAGGCGGTCGAGTACCCCGGCTTCGCGTTCGTGCACGTGCTCGCGGGCTGCGTCACCTACCAGCCGCGCGGCTACTCGGACCAGCTGCTGCAGCGCAGCTACGAACTGCCCGAGGGCTACGACCCGAGCAACCTCGACCACGCGATGCAGAGTGCGCGCGACGGTCGCTTCGCGCTCGGCGTGCTGTACCGCCGCCCGGCGAACGTGGCGCCCGAGACGCACGTCGTGCCGGACGACGACTGGACGCCGCCCGACGCGATCCTCAAACAGGATCTGCCGAGCGAATAGCGCTTCACCGCCGCACGCGCGAACGCCCCGTCCGAAGGAATCGGACGGGGCGTTTCGCGTTCGCCCGGGACTTCAGTCCGCCATCGTCGAGGTGT
>JBGANH010000333.1:0-3563 GCA_044222365.1 Candidatus Eiseniibacteriota bacterium | reverse complement strand
CGAGGAACGACGGGTAGCCCACGTCCTGGAACGACACGTGGTCCGAACCCCAGCTCGTGAGCTGGATCTGCGTCGCGAGCGACGTGTAGCGCGCACACGCGTCGTTCATGACGTTCATGATCGGCAGCCACGCCGTCTCGCCCTCGATGTCGAGCTGGTAGCGCGTGCCGTACCACGCCGTCATGTCGAGGATCACCGCACCGAGGATCGTGTCGCCGCGTGCAGCGGCTGCGTTCGCGTAGTGCGCGGAGCCGTAGAGACCCTGCTCTTCGCCCGTGAAAGCGATGAAGCGGATCGTGTTCTTGAACGAGTACTGCCGCAGGATCTGCGCGACCTGCAGCACGGTCGCGGCACCGCTCGCGTTGTCGTTCGCGCCGGGCGCGTTCGTGCTCGCCTGCGGCGACGTCGAGTCGAGGTGGCCACCGATCACGACGACCTGTCCCGGCCGTTCGACGCCGGGCAGCGTGGCCACGACGTTGCGCGCGCTCGTGCTGGAGTAGGTGTACGGGTCGTACTGCACGTCCGTGAAGCCCATCGCCTGGAAACGCTCGTACACGTACTGCTCGGCCTGGTCGCACTTCGTGGTCGGCGTGGAGCGCGTGGTGAAGGTCACCGGAACGCCACCGACGAGTACCGAGCGCGCGCCGGCGAGATTGCCGATTCCGGTGATGAGGTCGGTGCCGGAGAACTGGTTCACCATCGTCTGCACGACCGGCGCGAAGTCGGTCGCCTTGGCGGGGCCGGCGAGCGGCCTCGTCGCGCTCACCCTCAGCGGTTCCTCCCGGAGCACCTTGCGCTCGTGCCGCAACAGCGCGTCGTCCTCGGCCAGCGGACCGTCGGAGAACGCGATCGCGTCGAGGCCGCCCGTCCAGGCGAGCGTGGCGCCGTGTGCGGCGAACGCCGCCGCGTCGGGACGCTCTTCGGCGCGGCGTGCGTGCAGCAGCGTCACGGTGACGCTCGCGGGAATCGCCACCGGCGGCTCGACGCGCCAGCCGGCCTCGGCGAGTTGCTTCGCGGACGCCTCGTCCGCCACGAGCACCGCGTCGGGGAAGCGGTCGAGCAGCACGGCCTTGGTGGCGGCCGCGTCGGCGAGCGTGCGGCCGTCGAGCCAGGCGACGCGCACTTCCGTGGGTCGCGATGCGGAGTGGGCGGGAAGGACCGCGAGGAGAGCGGCGAGGAAGGTGAGGAACAGCGAGACGCGCGTGCGGACCATGTGGGGCTCCGAAGGAATGGGGACGCGACACGAACGACGGAGCATGCGATGACGCGAGTGTGCCCTCGCGCGATCGCGCGATCAACGCCCGTCCTCGATCGTCCATGCGCTCGCGAACTCGCAGCGCGCGCGACGGACTTCCGTCGCGTGTGGCTGAACGCGGGCGCGCCGACGCCGGCGCGGCGCACCTGGCCGAGCGCCGGCCGCGTTCGTCCGCACCGATCTCCCGCGGGCGCGCGCCTGCGGCCGACGCTTGACGTCCCGGTCGCCCGTCGCTAACACATGCGCCAACTCGGCCGCCCACGAGGAGCGACATGCTCGATCCCGCCTTCTGGCACCGCCTGCAGTTCGCGTTCACAGCCGTCTACCACTATCTCTTCCCGCAGCTCACGATGGGCCTCGCGTTGCTGGTCCTCGTGATGAAGTCGCTCGGCCTGCGCCGGGGCGGCGAGGGCTGGAACGACTCGGCCCGCTTCTGGATCCGGATCTTCGGGATCAACTTCGCCGTCGGCGTCGTGACCGGCGTCCCGATGGAGTTCCAGTTCGGCACCAACTGGGCCGCGTTCTCGCGCACGGCGGGCAACGTCATCGGCCACACGCTCGGCATGGAAGGGCTGTTCGCGTTCTTCCTCGAGTCGAGCTTCCTCGCCGTGCTCGTCTGGGGCGAGAAGCGCGTCGGGCGCCTCGGCCACTGGTGCGCCTCGCTCGCGCTCTTCCTCGGCAGCTGGCTCTCCGGCTACTTCATCGTGACCACGAACGCGTTTCTGCAGCATCCCGTGGGACACGTGGTCGACGAGGGCGGCGTCGTGCGGCTCGCGTCGTTCACGGCGTTCCTCTTCAATCCGTGGGCCGTCGTGCAGTACCTGCACACCATGACCGCGAGCGTCGTCACGGCGTCGTTCGTCGTCGCGGCCGTGGGCGCGCACTACGCGCTGCGCGGCGTCCATGTCGAACACGCGCGCCGCTTCCTCGCGATCGGCGTCGTGGCCGGGCTGCTGTCCAGCCTCGTGGTCGCGTTCCCGACCGGCGACCAGCAGGCGAAGAACGTCGCGCGCTGGCAGCCGGCGGCGCTCGCCGGGATGGAAGGGCGCTTCGAGAGCGGCCCGTACGCGCGCATCACGCTCATCGGCCAGCCCAACGTCGCGGCGCGCCGGCTCGACAACCCGCTCGAGGTGCCGGGCGTGCTCAGCTTCCTCGCGTTCGGGTCGTTCCACCGCGATGTGCCCGGACTCGCCGCGTTCCCCGAGGACCAGTGGCCGGACAACATCGAACTGCTCTACTACGCGTTCCACATCATGGTGGGACTCGGCACGCTGTTCATCGGGCTCACGGCGATCGCCGCGCTCCTGCACCTGCGCGGCGCGCTCGCCACGACGCGCCCGATGTTGTGGGTGCTGATGCTCGCGTTCCCATTCCCGTACATCGCGAACACCGCGGGCTGGCTCACCGCGGAACTCGGCCGGCAGCCGTGGCTCCTCTACGGCCTGATGCGCACGCGCGACGGGGGCAGTCCGCTCGTGCATCCGGGCAGCGCCCTCTTCACCCTCATCGGGTTCGCCGGGCTCTACCTCGTGCTCGGCCTGCTGTACCTCCACCTCGTCGTGCGCGAAGTCGCGCACGGCCCCGACGCGCCGCACGCGGGAAAGGAGGCGGCCCGTGTTTGAGCTCTGGTTCGGCATCGTCGCCTTCATGCTGGCGATGTACGTGATCCTCGACGGCTTCGACCTCGGCGCCGGCGCGCTGCACCTGTTCGTCGCGAAGACCGACACCGAGCGGCGCACGGTGCTCGCCGCGATCGGCCCGTTCTGGGACGCCAACGAGGTGTGGCTGCTCGCCGCGGGCGGCGCGCTGTTCGTCGCGTTCCCGCGCGTGCTGGCGGCCGGGCTCTCCGGCTTCTACCTCGCGATCTTCCTCGTCATCTGGTGCCTCGTGTTGCGCGCGATCGCCATCGAGTTCCGCTCGCACGTCGCCGATCCGCTCTGGCGCGGCTTCTGGGACGTGGTGTTCGGCGTCGCCAGCGCGCTGCTGCCGGTACTGCTCGGAGCGGCGCTCGGCAACGTGATCCGCGGCGTCCCGCTCGATGCGGACGGCTGGTTCCAGCTCGCGCTCTTCACCACGTTCCAGCCGCGCGATCCCGTCGGCATCCTCGACTGGTACACCGTGGTCGCCGGCGTGGTGGCGCTCGTGGCGCTCGCGGCGCACGGCGCGCTGTTCCTGGCGTGGCGCACCGACGGCCCGGTCGGCGAGCGCGCACGCACGTTCGCGCTGCGCGCGCTCGTCGCGCTGCTCGTGCTCTGGCCGCTCGCCACGATCGCCACGGTCGCCGTGCAGCCGGCGCTGCTCGCCGCGC
>JBGANH010000013.1:0-27868 GCA_044222365.1 Candidatus Eiseniibacteriota bacterium | reverse complement strand
CCAGCCGAGTTCACTGCCCGAGAGCTGCCGCTCCATGTCGGGCGCACCGTAGAACGTGCCCGGCGTGTGGCAGTCGTTGCAGCCCATGATGATGGTGAGGTACTCGCCCTTCTTGAGCTTGGCGGCCTTGTCGGCGGCGGGCTTGCCCTTGGGGGCGGCCGCCGCGTACGCGAGCGCGGAGGCTCCGAGCGCCACGAGCACGAACATCGTTCCCAACCGGATCGGCTTGTTCATGATTCGACTCCTCTTTCTTGGGGGGGACACCGGCGAAGGATGGACCACGCACGGCGCCGTTGTGCGGCGAGGGGTGTGCCGCATACGCTGGCGCGCATGCTCACCCACCGGCTCGGCCTTGTCACGGGATTCCTGATGCTGCTCGCCACCGCCGTCACCGCGGCGCCGCCCGGCACACGCACGCTGGAGCTCGAGATCGATCCGGGCGCGCCGCGCTGGAGCGGCCAGTACGTCGAGTGGCTCGCGGTGTCGCCGTCTACGGGGCTTCTCACGCGACGGTTGCACGGCCCGCTCGTGGACGCGGTCGAGCTCACAGACGCGGCCGGCGGCATGCCGATCAACTGGGGCCAGCACGGGGACACGTTGCGGATCGAGGTGCGCCGCGAGTTCTCGGGCACGCTCGCGGCGCTGCGCGTGTCCTATCGCGGCGAATGGGCGGACAGCGGTGCCGGGCTTTCGCGCGACGCTTCGGGAAAGCGCGCGCACCTGCCCCGGCTCGACGCGGCCACCGCGCCGATGGGCCCGGAATCCGGGACGCAGCGCTGGAACGTGAGCGTGCACGTCCCGGGCACGCACGCCTGCCGCTCGAACATCCCCGTGACCGCGATGGAGCGTAACGGCACCTGGCGCACGTGGACCTATCGCGTGGGCGGCGCGGTGTCGCTCGACTCGGCGCGTGTCTCGATCGCGCCGGCGACGAAGGCGGCGCCCGCGAAACCTGCGAAGAAGCGGCGGCGCTGATCGCACGCAACGTGAAGCGGGGCGGCCCGTGAGAGCCGCCCCGCTTCGTCGTTTCCGGAGTTCCCCGCACTTCAGCGCAGGCGCCGCAGCACCACTCTCGACGTACGCACTTCTCCGTCCACCACGAGGCGCGCGAAGTAGACGCCGTTCTGCGCCACGCCGTTCCACGTGAACTCGCGCGTGCCCGCGGGCAGCGTGCCGCGCCAGAGCGTGGCGACGCGACGGCCCGCGAGATCGTAGATCGCGAGATCCACGTCGCCGGATTGCGGCAGCGCGAGCGCGAACGTGGTCGGCCCGCCCGTCGGGTTCGGCCGCGCCGCCGACAGTTCGAGCCGTGTGACCGTGGTGCTCGTGGTCGGCGGCAGCGTCACCTGCACGGGACCCAGGTCGAGTTCGAGCGGCGCACCGTCGGCCCCGCTCAGGTCGCTCGCGGCGATCGAGACCGTGCCGCCCGGCTGCTGTCCGTCGCGCAGGCGCAGGTGGAGCGTCGTCGTGATCACGTCGCTCGCGGTCTCGCCCAACCGCAGCAATGCCAGCAGGCGGTCGCCGCCGTCGAGATCCCGGATCACCGCCCAGTTCTCGTCGGTGCCGGTGTCGGTCATCGAGGCCGGGCCGTCGGCCGTGATGCCGTCGTCCCACTCGTACCGGTCGCTCGGGCAGGTGAACCGCAGCAACGCGCCGCCGAGTTCGGCTCCACCGCGCACGGTGAGCGGCAGTTCGACACGGCCGTTCACGACGCGCGGTTCGCCGAACGCGAACGACAGCGCTTCGGGGCGATGCGCCGTGCTGTCGCGCGGGCCGCCGAGCATGCCGCGTGCACAGCACAGCAGGTCGATCGGCGTGTACGCGCCGTCACCGTTGCAGTCCGGGTGCGCGGCGGCCGAATCCGGGCATTCGTCGGGCCGGAACCAGCACCGCACCATGCGCACGAGGTCGGCGACGTTCGTGCGGCCGTCGCCGTTCGCGTCGCACGACGCGGGAGCGGGCACACCGACGCACACGGTCGCCACGACCGGCGCGAACGTCTCGATCGCGCAGATCGGCAGGCTGGTGCCGAGCGAATCGGACGCCGCGACCACCGCGACACCCACCGGCACCGCCGCCGGCGCCGTCGCGGCGGAATCCGCCCGCACGACGACGTTCAGCACGGGCGACCAGTTCCCCGCGGGAACGGGTGCGCCCCGATCGGCCCACAGCACGAATCGCATCGCGCCGTCGGGCTGCCGCTCCGTCTGCAGGTGCATGCCGGCCGCGGCGCCGATCGCCTCGAGACGTTCGATGCGCAACGGCACGCCGGGCGCCGGGACCACGCCCTGCAGGCCGCTGAGCCGCACCCCCTCGGAGTGCACCGCGAACGCGATCCGCCCGATGCCTCCCCGCGGCAACCGCAGGTCGCAGCGATCCGCGTTCGCGGTGATCCGCACGGGCTGCAGGAACGGCATGACGCAGGCGACCGGTGGCGGCGGTCCGCCGCACGAGTCGAGCGCCGCGTACGTGAGCAACCGGCTCGCGACGCCGAGCACCGAGTCCCGGCACGCGACGTCCACGACGCGCACCTCGAGCTTGTGCGCGCCCGGCGCCTGACCGGGCAGCCACAGCGAGTCGAGCACCTGCGACGCATACATGAGGCACGGCCGCAGGGTGTCCGGGCACACGGTGCGGAAACCGATCTCGACCACGTCGCGATCGGGCATGCCGGCGAGCGGCAGGAGCCGCATGCCGGTGTACTGCACGCACGAGTTCTCGGGCCACGCGCTCAGCTTCATCAGCACGGGCACGTTCGGGCACGTGACGGGCGGACAGCTGTCGCACGGAGCGGGACGGCCGATCGCGACCTGCACGCCGTGCGGCAGCAGCGCGGGTGGCGGAGGTGGCGGCGGAGTCTCACAGCTGTCCATGACGGTGTACGGGTAGCTCACGCTGGCGATCGAGCGCGGCAGGGAATCAGGGCAACTCAAGTGACGCACGACCACGACTTCGAGCCGACGCGCGCCCGGCGTGTACGCGGGCAGCACCACCGAGTCGCGGAAGCCTTCGACACTGGCGAGGCACATCGCGAGCGAGTCCGGGCAGCGCTGCGAGAAGTCCACGAGCACGAGGTCGCGTTCCGTCCCGTTGACGCTCGGGAAGTACCGGTAGCCCGTGTAGCGCTCACAGCTGTTGGTCACGTATCCGGAGAATCGAACGGTCGTCGGCACGGCGGGGCACGTCGCCGGCGCGACCGTGCCGCCGAACGTCGCACCGTTCATCTTGAACTGCAGTCCATACGGCAGAGGACGGTTGCCCGCACATCCCTGCGTCACGGTGAACGAGAGCGGCCGGTCCTGCCATGAGACCGCATAGCCGGAATCGTTCGGCACTTCCACGACGACGCGCACCGTGTAGACGTGCTGTCCCGCGGCGAATCGGCCGAGGGCGTAGCGCCGGTCGAGGTTCGGCACGAATGCGCAGCTGTCGCTCTGCCGCGACGCGCGGCGCACGAGCAGCGCCGGGGGGCTCACGTTCGTCGAGAAGCTGACCACGCGCAGGCAGGGATCGGCGAGGTGCACGGCCAGGTAGACCGTGCTGTCCGCGCACGGAGCGGCGGGTTCGATGGTGGTGTGCACGAACAGCGGCGGGAAGATGGGATCGGTCGCCGTCGCGGCGAACGCGGGCGCGGCGCACACGCACAGGGCCGTCAGCAGCGCGGCGCCCCAACGCCGCACGCGGGCCGAAAAGCATGAGGTGTTCATGGGTTCCTCGGGGTGATCGCCAGACCCGGTCGGGCGGCTGTCAGGCCCGAAGGTTCCGCCCGGCGCGCGCCGAGCGTCAAGACCGGAGTGCGGTCCCGGCGGGGAAAGCTCAGCCCTTCGGCTTCTCCGCCACCATCACCACGCGGTCGCCCCAGCGGTTGAAGGCGTTGGTGATCGGTACGTTGACCGCGTCGAGCGCCGCCATGAGCGCACGCTGCAGGCCGCGCTTGCGGCCGCCGGCGCTGCCCGGCGGGATCTTCGACTCGCGCATCTCGACCACCTTCAGGCCGGCGCGGCGCATGAGCCGGCGCAGCGACGTCGGGGTGAACTCCCACAGGTGATAGGGCGGCTCGCGCAGCGTGATGCTGCTTCCGGCCGCGGCGTAGAGCTGCAGCGCCAGGCGGCGCGCGAGCGTGTTGGTGGTGATCGGGCCGCGCAGGTAGAAGTGGCCGCCCGGCGCCAGCAGCGCCGCGACGCGCTCGGCGGTGTCGTGGCAGTCGGGCACGTGCTCGAGCACGTCGCCCATGTACACGAGGTCGAAGCCGCCCGCGGGCAGCTTCGCGTCCTCGAGCGCGCCCACGTGCACGTCCACGCCGAGCTGCTTCGCGTGCGCCGCGGCGTCGGCGGAGTATTCGACGCCCGTCACCTGCCAGCCGCGCTCGGCCGCGTGCTTGAGCAGCCAGCCCGAGGCGCAGCCGATCTCGAGCAGCCGGCCGCCGCCCTTGTACGTCTCGAACGCGTCGAGCAGCCCGGCGTTCTCGGCGCGCCACGCGCCCTCGTCGAACGAGTTCGAGTCGGCGCGTCCGCAGCGGAAGTCCACCTCGAAGTACTCGGCGGAGTACATGCTCGCGAGCGTCTCTCCCACCGGCTGCACCGTGAGCGAGCGCATGTCGCACCACGGGCACGAGCCCGCGGGAAACTCGTGGCCGCGCCACACATACTTCATGGCGAGCGGCTCGAGCTTCTCGGCCCCGCACGCGAGGCACTGCGTGATCGTGCGAGTCTGCAGCTTCTCGCTCACGCCGTGGCCTCCGTGGCGGACGTGCCCGACGGCGTGCCGGAGGCACGCATCGCGGAGGCGATGCTGGCGCCGCCCAGGCACCGGTCGCCGTCGTAGAACACGGCAAGCTGTCCCGGCGTCACCGCCGACTGCGGCGCGTCCGCGTCGAACACCGCCTCGACCGCACCGCCGGCGGCGTGACGAATCGTCGCCATCGCGCCCGCGTGGTTGTAGCGGATGCGCACCATCAGCCGCGCGCCGTCGGCGGGCGGCGTCGCCGTGAGCCAGTTCATGCGGTCGGTGACGAGCCCCGCGGACTCGAGCTCGTGGCGCCGCCCGAGCGTGACGGTGTTGGCCGTCGCGTCGATCGCGAGCACGTACCACGGCTCGCTGCTCGCGAGGCCGAGACCCTTGCGCTGCCCGACCGTGTAGTGGATGACGCCGCGATGGCGGCCCAGCACGGCGCCGCTCGCGTCCACGAAGTCGCCCGTCGCGGTGCCGCGCGTCTCGCCGAGCTTGTCCGTGATGTAGCCCGCGTAGTCGCCGTCGGGCACGAAACACAGGTCCTGGCTCTCGACCTTGTCCCACACCGCGAGACCGAGGCGCTGCGCGTGCGCGCGCACCTCCGCCTTGGTGAGCGCACCGAGCGGCAGGCGCGTGCGCGAGAGCGCCGCGTACGGCACGAGCGCGAGCGCGTACGTCTGGTCCTTGTCGGCGTCGCGGCCGCGGAAGAGCCCCGCCGTGCCGTCGTCGAGGAGGCGTACGTGCGCGTAGTGGCCGGTGCAGAGCACGTCCGCGCCGGTCAGCTCCATGCGCGTGACGAGGTCGCCGAACTTGAGGTGCTGGTTGCAGAGCGCGCACGGGTACGGCGTGCGCCCGCCCGCGTAGCCGTCCACGAACGGCTGCAGCACGCGATGCTTGAACACGTCCTCGGCGTCGATCGTGTGATGCGGGAAGCCCATGGTCATCGCGGTGCGCTTCGCGTCGTTCATCGCCTCGACCGTGCAGCACGCGCGCGGGTTGTCCGGCTGCTTGCCGTAGCACGCCAGGCGCAGCGTGACGCCCGTGACCTCGTGGCCCTGCTCGGCCATGAGCGCCGCGGCGACCGCGGAATCCACGCCGCCGCTCATCGCGGCGAGCACCTTGTACGTGGGGCCGCTCACGAACGCACTCCCGTGCCGCGCGCCGCGGCGACCGCCGCGACGACGAGCGGCAGCGCCTGCTCGACGTCGTCCGCCGTGGTCGTCGCGCCGAGCGAGAAGCGCAGCGCCGAGACCGCGAGTTCGCGCGGCACGCCCATCGCCGCGAGCACGGGCGAAGGCTCGACCGCGCCGCTCGCGCACGCCGCGCCCGCGGACGCCATCACGCCGCGCGCATCGAGCGCGAGCAGCAGGTGGTCGGCGCGCGCGCCGGGGAACGACACGTTGCTCGTGTTCGGAAGCCGCTCCGCGCCGGCGCCGTTCACGACGCAGTCGGGGATCGCCTCGCGCAGTCCGCGCTCGAAGCGCTCGCGCAGCGCGCCGATGCGCGCGATCTGCGCGTCGAGTTCCGCCGCGGCCAGGTCGCACGCGAGCCCGAGGCCGACGATGCCGGCGACGTTCTCGGTGCCGCCGCGCCGGCCGCGCTCGTGCGCGCTGCCGCGCGCGAGCGGCGACAGCGGCGCGCCCGTGCGCGCGATCAGCGCGGCCGCGCCCTTGGGGCCGCCGAACTTGTGGCCGGACAGCACGAGGTGGTCCACGCCGAGCGCCGTCACGTCCACCGGCACCTTGCCCGCCGCCTGCACCGCGTCGCAGTGCACGTGGATGCCGCGCGCATGCGCGCGCGCCGCCAGTTCGGCGACCGGCTGCAGCACGCCGGTCTCGTTGTTCGCGAGCATCACCGAGAGCACCGTGGTGCCCGCGGGCAACGCGTCCACGCTCGCAGGGATCGTGCGGCCGTCGGCGTCGCACGGCAATTCGGAGTGCGTCCAGCCGAACTCGGAGAGCAGCGCCGCGGCGCCGTGCACCGCGTGATGCTCGACCGCCGCGTACGCGACGTGCCGCCCCGCGTCGCGCCGCGCGAGCGCGGTGCCGACCAGCGCGAGGTGATCGCCCTCGGTGCCGCCCGAGACGAACACGACCTCGGCCTCGCGCGCGTGCACGAAACGCGCGACCTGCGCGCGGGCACGCTCCACCGCGGCGCGCACGCGCTGCCCCTCGCGATGCGCACTCGACGGGTTCGCCGAGAGCGTGCGCAGGGCGGCGTCCATCGCGTCCGCGACTTCCGGACGGACGGGCGTGCTCGCGTTGTGGTCGAGGTAGATCATGGCGAAGTCCGGGATGAGAAACCGCGGCGCACCGTGGGGCGCGCCGCGGCCTGGAAAGGACAGCTCGTCGGGCGGTCGGCCCGCGTCACTTGCCGGCGAGGAATTTCTCGAGCACGTCGATGGACTCGCGCGCGCTCAGCGCCTCGGGCGAATCCGGCGCGAGTTCGATGACCTTGCGCCACATCCGGATCGCGTCGCGGTAGATGCCGGCGTCGGCCATCGCCACGCCCATCGTGAAGTAGGCGCAGTGCGAGCGGGGCTTCGTGCGCACGATGTCGCGCAGCAGCGTCATCGCGTCGTCGTACTTGCCCTGCGCGTACTTGCTGCTCGCCATGCGGCAGAGCGCGACGGAGTCGGCCGGAGCCACCTTGAGGGCCTGGCCGTAGAACTCCTGCGCCTCTTCCATGTGACCGATCGCGTCGGCGGCGACGCCGAGGTTCACGAGCACCTTGGTCTGGCCGGGCTTGAGCATGTTCGCCTTGCCGAGCACCTTGAGCGCGTCCTGCATGCGCTCGCGCTCGAGGTACATGACGCCGAGCCGGTACAGGTTGTCGAACTTGGTGGAGTCCTTCGCGACGGCGCGCTCGAGCAGCCCGAGGCTGTCCGTGACCGTCGGCGTGGCGACGGCGACGGGAGCGGGCGCGGCAGCGGCGGTGCGGTGGCCGAAGGCGGTCGAGACGGTGCAGAGCAGGATCGCGATCAGCACGAGCGAGGCCAGACGCTTCACGAGCGGATTCCTCCGGTCAGGGTTCTTTGGGGCGCGAAAGCGGGCGCAAGAATAGCACGGGCCGCGGCCCGCCCGGCAAGGCGCCGGCCACTCCTGACGCGGGCGTGACGAGGTCCCGCTCCCGGGGCGCCGCCGAGGCGATTCGCCGGGAAATCGGCGGTGGAATCCCTCAGCCCAGCGCCTGCACGAGATCCGCCCAGAGGTCGTCCACGTGCTCGACGCCCGCCGAGACGCGCACGAGACCCTCGGGAATCCCCGCCCGGGCGCGGCCCTCGGGCCCGAGGATCTGGTGCGACGTGAACGCCGCGAGCGACGCCAGCGACTCGACCCCGCCCAGGCTCGCGCCGTGCTTGATGACCTTCAGCCGGTTCACCACCGCGAGCGCGGCGTCCGCGCCACCCTCGACCTCGAACGACAGCAGCGGGCCGAATCCCTCGCGCATCTGCTTCGCCGCGAGCGCGTGCGTCGGGTGCGACGGCAGCCCGGGGTAGAACACCTGCGCGACCTTCGGGTGCTTCATGAGCCGCGTCGCGAGTTCGAGCGCGTTCGCGTTGCCCGCGCGCACGCGCAACGGCATCGTCTTGAGCGAACGCTCGATCATCCAGGCCATCGCGGGGTCGGCGATCGGGCCGAACACCATGCGCGTGAACGCGGCCGCGCGCAGGTGCTGCCACGAACCCATCGCGGCACCCGCCAACAGGTCGCTGTGCCCGCCGATGGACTTGGTCGCGCTGTAGAGCGAGATGTCGCAGCCCATTTCGAGCGGACGCTGCCCGAGCGGCGAGGCGATCGTGTTGTCGATCGTCACCACGCAGCCGTGGCGCTTGCCGAGCGCCGCGGCCGCCGCCACGTCGAGCACGGCGAGCGTCGGGTTGATGGGCGACTCCAGGTGCAGCACGCGCGTGTTCGGGCGGAACGCGCTCTCCCACGTGTCGGGCTTGCGCGCGTCCACCAGCGTGTAGTCCCAGCCGAAGTGCTCGCGCCCCCACGCGAGCAGCGCCTGCGTGCCGCCGTAGCACGGGTCCACGCACACGAGGTGCTCGCCCGTGCGCAGCAGCGTCAGGAACACCGTCGAGATCGCCGCCATGCCGGAAGGGAACAGCAGCGCCGCCTCGCACCCTTCGAGCAGCGCGAGGCGCTCCTCGACCGCGAAGATCGTCGGGTGGCCCTTGCGCTGGTAGAACGAGCCGGCGGTGTCGAGCCGCTGCTGCTCGACCATGTCCTCGAGCTTCTCGAACGTGAACGTCGCGCTGTGCACGAGCGGGGTGCTCACCGCGCCGCGATGCTCGACGTGCGGACCGTGAACGGCTTTCGTTTCGACGGCGTGCGCGTGATGCGCGGGTTCCTTGCTCACGGAATACCTCGGGAACTGCTCGTGGTGGCCATGCGAGGGGCGGCTCGGTTACGGTGCGCGCATTCTACCCACCCGCGCCGCGTGAGGCCCATGAATCCCTCCGACGTCCGCAAGATTCTCTTCGTCCGGCCACGCTTCCTGGGCGACCTCTGCCTGACGCTGCCCGCGCTCGAAGCCGCGCGCGCCGCGTGCCCGGGCGCGAAGCTCGGCTACGTGCTCGAGCGCGCGCTGGCGCCGCTGCTCGCGGGAGACCCGCGCGTGGACCGCGTGTTCGCGGTTTCGGGCAAGCCCTCCGCCGGCGAGACGCTCGCGCTGATCCGCGACATGCGCGCGTGGGGCCCGGACGTGACGATCGACTGCTTCTGCAACCCGCGCACGGCGGTCTGGACGTTCGCCAGCGGGGCACGCGCACGCTCGGGCTACCCGAACAAGGGCTGGCGCTCGGCGCTGTACACGCATCACGCGCGCCCGCGCACGCTGTCCGCGACGGGCTTCCATCTGGCGAGCGTCGCCGCGCTCGGCTGGCCCGTGCCGGCCGAACCCGCGACGCCGCGCCTGCACGTGTCGCTCGCCGCGGTCGGCGAGGCGCGCGACGGACTGCGCGCGATGGGGGTGCCGATCGGCGCGACGCTCGTCGGCTTCCACGCGGGCGCGCGCTGGCCCACGCGGCGCTGGCCGGTCGAGCGCTTCGTCGCGCTCGCGAAGCGGCTGCTCGATTCGCGCCCCGGCGCGGCGGCGCTCTTCACCGCGGGGCCCGGCGAGGAGGAAGCCGCGCGCGCCTGCGTGGCGCAGCTGGCGTCGCCGCGGGCGTTCGTCGTCTCCGGCTGGCCGATCGCGCGGTTCGTCGCGCTGCAGTCGCTGTGCGCCGCGTTCGTGAGCGGCGACACCGGCCCGCTGCACACGTCGGTCGCGAGCGGCGCGCGCACGCTGGGCCTCATGAGCCGCAACCGGCCCGCGATGTTCTTCCCCTACCCCGAGCGCGAGGGCCACCGCGCGCACTGGGCGCGCGTCGAGTGCAGTCCCTGCCACCGTGACGTCTGCGACGACCTGCGCTGTCTCGACCGCCTCACGGTGGACGGGGCGTGGAAGCTGCTCGACGCGATGGTGGGGTGAGTCCCCGCCTTCAGCGCCTTCAGCGCCCTCAGCGCCCTTCCGCCGCCAGGCGGTGCAGGCGCTCGATCGCGTCGTCGAGGGGCTTGAGCGAGACGTCCTCGCCGGACGCGCCGTCGTAGTAGCCGAACGGGTTGTCGAGGTCGCGGATGAGCATGAGCAGGTAGATCATGAAATACGAGATCACGGTCACGAAGAAGAGCGATTCGTGGAACGGCTCGATCCGCACGAGCACGAGCCCGACGCACAGCAGCACCGTGACGAGGTCCGCGAGCAGGTAGCCGGACGCGATGAACGACGTTTCGCGGATCGTGTGCGCGCGCGTGAGCAGACGGCGCAGCACGCCCTGCTCCTGCTTGAGTCGCGAGACGAGCGTCGCCTGCGTCCACTGCTCGAGCTTCGCGAACTCGGGCGTGAGCGCGTCGAGCCGCTCGGTCAGCGCGCGCGAACGCACCTGCTTGTGGAACCAGCCGCGCACGTCGGCGGCGAGCGCCGCGAGCACGTCCAGGCACGGCCGCACGTCGGCGTCCGCGCGCGCGAGGCCGATCCCGCGCACGTCCTGCGCGAGGTTCTCGAGTCCCGCCGCGAGCTCTCCCGGCAGGCGTTCGCTCTCCTTGAAGTCGGACAGCACGCCATTGAGCAGGAAGCCCATGAGGAACACGTTGGCGGCGACGATGCCCGAAAACAGCGGATTGAGCGAAAGAGTTTCCCAGCCGAGCGCGTGCATCGCGAGCTTCGCGGCGACCACCGCGAGCACGGCGGCGCCCGCCCGGACGAGCAGGCGGTAACGATTCGAAAGACGCATGAGCTTCCTCGACGATTCGAGTGCGAATGCCCGGGGTCGCTCCGGGGTCTCCCGTCGCGCGAGCCGCCAGTGAACCGGCACCGCCTGCGCCTGTAAATGGGCCGGGCGGCCCATCCCGATCAGCGCACGGTCGAGAGCACCGCCTCCAGGCGGTCGAGGTTCTGCTCGTTGGCGGGCCGCACGAACTCGGCGACGCGCCGGAACAGGTCGTCGGACTCGAACTCCTGCCGCCAGTCCACGCGCGTGCCTGCGCCCTCCGGCGTGAGCGTCACGGTGAGCACGTAGTGCGGCGCGTTCACGTGACAGGTCACGAACCGCCGCGCCTCGTCCAGCGCCACGAAGCGCTGGTGGTTCGGGTACGCGGCGCCCTGCGGGCCGCGCATGACGAACCTCCAGTCGCCGCCGACGCGGAAGTCGAACGACTCGAACTCGTTCGTGAACCCTTCCGGCCCCCACCAGCGCGCCAGCTTCGCGGGATCGCGGATCGCGTCCCAGATCGCGGACGGGGCGGCCGGCAGCACGCGCGACGTGGCGGCGACGCGGGACTCGGCGGACGGATCGTGCGCGTACGGACCGCTCGCGAGCCGCTGCGAGATCCACCACAGGTTGCCGAAGGGGTCGCGCACGCCGCCCTGTCGCTCGCCGTACGGCATGTCGCCGACGGGCATGACGGAGGTGGCCCCGTGCGCGAGCGCGCTCGCGACGACCGCGTCGGCGTCCGCGACGTACAGGTAGTACGAGCCCGGCATCGCCGGGAACTCGGGCGAGCCTTCGCTGACCATGATCGTCACGCCGTCGAAGGCGACCATGGCGTTCGCGATGGCGCCGTCGGGGCGCAGCGAGCGCTGCAATTCGGCGCCCCCGAGCGCGTCCACGAGGAAGCGCACGAACTCGTGCGCGCGCTCGACGAAGCAGTAGGGCACGAGCTGCGGGAAACCGTCGGGGCGCATGGCGGGGCCTTTCGGCGAGGAGGGTGCAGGATCGGGGCGCGGCACGCGGTCAGTCCTTCAGGGCGTCGGGCACGCCGTCGAAGAACTCGACGACGCCGGTCTCGAGCGAGTACTCCGCGCCGACGATCAGCAGGCCGTCGTTCTGGATCAGGCCTTCGAGCAGCTCCGAGCCGTGGCGCAGGTGGTCGGCGGACGCGCGTACGTTGGCCTTCACCGCCTGATCCACGATCTCGTCGTCGCTCAGGTGCGGGTGACCGGCGAGCAGGTTCTGCACGGCGGGCTTCACGCGGTGCACGATGGACTGCAGGTTGCGCGACTGCGTCGTGGCGCGGCCGGTGAGTTCCTCGAGCGTGGCGACGATCGCGCCGCACTGCGTGTGGCCGAGCACGACGACGAGGCGCGTGCCGAAGCGCGCGGCCGCGAACTCGACGCTGCCGACGAGCGAGGGCGCGACGATGTTGCCGGCGACGCGGATCACGAACAGGTCGCCGAAGCCGAGATCGAAGATCAGTTCGGCGGGAACGCGAGAGTCGGAGCAGCCGAGCACGATCGCGAACGGCTCCTGGCCGGACACGAGTTCGATACGGCGCTGGTGATCCACCATGGCGGACGCGCTGCTGCGGTCCGCGACGAACCGGCGATTGCCGTCGCGCAGTCGCTTGAGCGCTTCGAGTGCGGTGAGCATGGGCGGGCCTTTCGTGCAGGGGATTCGGGTCCGCTTCGGATGCGGCGCGGCAGTATCCGGATGCCGGGCGTCTCGCACAAGGGCCGTCTCGCGCGGCGCTGTGTTAGGGTGCGACCGGCCTCCCGGCAGTCCCCCGCATCGTCCCGCCTTCTTCCGGAGAGCGTCCTCATGCCTCGCCCCATCGTGACGTTCCTGTCCGACTTCGGCACGCAGGACTGGTTCGTGGGTGTCGTGCACGGCGTCATCCAGACCGTCGCACCCGACGCGCACGTCGTGGACCTGAATCACACGATCCCTCCGGGTCACATCGCACGCGGCGCGTTCGTGCTCGAAGCCGCCGCGCACGACTTCCCGCCCGACACGATTCATCTCGCGGTCGTGGACCCGGGCGTGGGCACGCGCCGCCGCGCCCTCGCGGTGCGGGCGCGCCACCAGTTCTTCGTCGGTCCGGACAACGGCCTGCTCGAATGGGCGCTGTCCGACCCCGAAGCGGTCGTGCACGAACTCGTCGAAGAGCGCTGGTTCCGCCGGCCGGTCAGCCGCACGTTCCACGGCCGCGACATCTTCGCGCCGGTCGCCGGACACATCACCCGCGGCGTCCCGCTCGAAGCGTTCGGCCCGGCCGTGACCGACCCCGTGCGCCTGCCGCAGGCGCATCCCACGTTCCGGAACGGAGAGCTGGCCGGGCGCGTCGTGTTCATCGACCGCTTCGGCAACGCGCTCACGAACCTCACGTCCGCGGCGATCGCCCGGGCGTTCGGCGCCGACGCCGCCGACGAGCGGTTCGACGTTCGCCTGCTCGACCGTCCCGTGGGCGCGCTCGCGCGCTCGTACGGCGACGCCCCGGTGGGCACGATCGTGGCCATCATCGGCTCGAGCGGCCGCCTCGAGATCGCCCAGGTGGGCGGCGACATCGCCGAACGCCACGGCGTCGGCGAAGGCGACCCGGTCTCCGTCCGGGTCACGCCCCACCCCGCAAGCAGTTCGCACTGAACGAAATCGCCCCCGCGACCGATGACAGGAGCGCGGCCCCGCCGGGGCCACGCTGCTGCCTCGTCGCGCCATGACGTTCGACCCCGCCCCCGCACCCACACACATGCCCATTTCCGATCTTCGCGGTATCCCGGCCGAACCTCCCGTCGCCGAACCGAAACCCGTCGTGACCACGCTCCACGGTGAGTCGCGCCGGGACGACTACGGCTGGCTGCGCGAGAAGGACTCTCCCGCCGTGCGCGCGTACCTCGAGGCCGAGAACGCCTACGCCGACGCCAGCATGGACGGCACGCAGGAGCTGCAGGACGCGCTGTACGCCGAGATGCTCTCGCGCATCCAGCAGACCGACCTGTCGGTGCCCTACCGGCGCGGCGCCTGGCTCTACTACACGCGCACCGAGGAGGGCCGCCAGTACGCCTTCCACTGCCGGCGCGAGGGCTCGATGGACGCGCCCGAGCAGATGCTGCTCGACGTGAACGCGCTCGCCGAAGGGCACTCGTTCATGGCGATCGGCGCGTACGAGGTGAGCCCGGACGGCTCGAAGCTCGCCTACAGCACGGACTCGAACGGCTACCGCCAGTACCGGCTGCGCGTGAAGGATCTGGTCACGGGCGCGCTGCTCGACGTGGACGCCGAGCGCGTGACCTCCGTGGCGTGGAGCGCCGACGGCGGCACGCTGTTCTACGTGCAGGAGGACGCGGTCTCGAAGCGTTCCTACCGGCTCTGGCGGCACACGCTCGGCACTCCGGCGCACACGCTCGTGTACGAGGAGCCCGACGAGCGCTTCGACGTGTACGTCTCGCTCACGCGCAGTGGCGAGTGGCTCGTGCAGACGCGCGCGAGCCACACGACGAGCGAAGTGTGCGTGCTCGACGCGGCCACGCCCGACGGCGAATGGACGCTGCTCGCGCCGCGCGTGCAGGACCGCGAATACTTCGTCGAGCACCGTGGCGGCGAGTTCTACATCCGCGTGAACGACACGGGGCGGAACTTCCGCATCGTGACCGCGCCGGTCGCGAGCCCGTCGCCCGAGCACTGGACCGAACTGGTCGCGCACCGTCCCGAAGTCATGATCACCGGCATCGACTGCTTCGCCGGGCACCTCGTGTGGACCGAGCGCGAGCGCGCGCTGCCGCACATCGTGGTCATGGACCTCGCGACGCGCGCGGCGAAGCGCGTCACGTTCGACGAAGCCGCGTACGCGGTGGGACCCGGTGCGAACGAGGAGTTCGCCGCGACGACGTTCCGCTACGGCTACCAGTCGTTCCTCACGCCGCCGAGCGTGTACGACCTCGACCTGGGGACGCTGCAGTCCACGATGCGCAAGCGCACGGAGGTCCTGGGCGGCTGGAACCCGGACTCGTACGTGCTCGAACGCATCGAGGCGGTGGCGGCCGACGGCGTGCGGGTGCCGCTCACACTGCTCGCGCGCCGCGACACGCCGCGCGACGGCAGCGCGCCGTGCCTGCTCTACGCGTACGGTTCGTACGGCATGCCGTCCAACGTGCTCTTCAACCCGAACCGCTTCTGTCTCGTGGATCGCGGCATGGTCTACGCGCTCGCGCACATCCGCGGTGGCGGCGACCTCGGCAAGGCGTGGCACGACGACGGTCGCATGGCGAAGAAGAGGAACACGTTCACGGATTTCATCGCGTGCGCCGAGCACCTGTGCGCCACGAAGTGGACGAGTCCGGAGGGACTGGTCGCGCAGGGCGGCAGCGCCGGCGGCCTGCTCATGGGCGCCGTCACGAACATGCGGCCCGATCTCTTCCGCGGCGTGCTCTCACAGGTGCCGTTCGTGGACTGCATCAACACGATGCTCGACGAATCGCTGCCGCTCACCGTCGGCGAGTTCGAGGAATGGGGCAATCCCAAGATCGCCGAGCAGTACGCGTGGATGCGCGCCTATTCCCCCTACGACAACCTCGAGGAGAAGGCCTACCCGGCGATCCTCGTGAAGACCAGCCTCAACGACTCCCAGGTCGGCTACTGGGAGCCGGCGAAGTACGTGGCCAAGCTCCGGACGAAGAAGACCGATGCGCGGCCGCTGCTGTTCAAGTGCAACATGGGCGCGGGTCACGGCGGTGCGAGCGGGCGCTACGACGCGCTGCGCGAGATCGCCTTCGACTACGCGTGGATCCTGCACCAAGTCGGTCTGGCCGGGACGAAACCACGGCACTGACGCCGCGCGCTTCACCATCCCACCCTCGGAGACCAGGCACTCCAGAAGGAGGCCTCGTCTCATGCATCGCTCCATCGCGCTGCTTGCGCTGTCGCTCGCGGCGTCCACGGCATTCGCCGCGGCGCCCTCTCCCACGAGTTCTTCGGTACCCGGCCACATCCGCGTGGTCGGCTGGAACGGGGTGTCGGCCGACGACGCGTTCGGCCGGTTCACGATCACGGTGCGCGACGCCTACGGCGCGCCGGTCGCGAACAGCATCGTGCTCGTGGATTTCGCGATGCTCTCCGACGTCCGGCTGGGCGCCAACCAGTACGACCCTGCCGTGGTCACGAACTGCCCGCACCGCTGCGTGCGCAAGGCCACCGGCCCCGACGGCACGGCCTCGTTCACGGTCGTCGGGCGCGGCACGGGCTCGCTCCACACGCTCGGCGTGATCCAGGCCGACGTCTGGGCCGACGGCGTGCTGATCGGCCGGCCGCGCGTCGAGATCTTCGACCTCGACGGCGCCAACGGCCTCGGCGCGAACGACATGTCGCTGTGGATGGACGACTACGGCCAGCTCCAGTACTTCGGCCGCGGCGACTACGACGGCGACGGCCGGCTCGGGGCCAACGACCTCGCCATCTGGCTCATGGCGCTCGGCGGCGGCGGCTCCACCCAGAGCGTCCCGCTCGCCTGCCCCTGAGCGTTCGCCCGCCGCACCGGCACCACGCGCGCCCCACCGGTCTCCCGGCGGGGCGCGCGTGTTTTCGGCGGGGCGAGTTCCGTCACCGCGGCGTAGACTCTTCCCGCCCGGGCGACCGTCGTGCACACCGGCCGCACGCTCCGGAGGTACCCATGAAAGCGCTCGCCGTCCTCGCACTGCTGCTGTTCGCCGCACCACTCGGAGCGGGTGTCCCTTCGCCCGCGAACTCGACGATCCCGAAGCAGATCCCGGTTGTCGGGATGTTCGGCGGGCAACCGGACACCGCGACGGGAGCGGTCGAAGTCGTCGTGCGCGACCTCGCGAACAATCCGGTCGCGGGCGCGCTCGTGACGATCGACTTCGGCACGGTCCCCGACGTGCGGCTCGCGCCGGACATGCTCGACCCCGAACTCACGGTGCAGTGCGCTTCGAGCACCGTCACGGCGTACACGAACGCCGCGGGAAGAGCGCGTTTCACCATCCTCGGCGCGGGACGGGGGACGTCCGCGCAGGACGGCGTGATTCGCGCGCGCGTGAGCGAGACCGGCCGCCTTCTTGGCGAGGTTCCGGTGGTGATCTACGACCTCGACGGCGTCAACGGAGTGGGAGCGAACGACCTCGCGCTCTGGCTCCAGGACATCGGCTCCCTGGAGAATCGTGGGCGCGGCGACTACGACGGCAGCGGGTTCACGGGCGCCAACGACATTTCGGTCTGGCTCGGCGTCGCGGGCCGCTGGGGCTCGGCACAGTCCACGCCGCTGCTCTGTCCGTAATCGGGCGTCGAGCGCTTGCCGGTCTGGCCGTGGGCTGCGCCGCGGGTCTACACTTCCGGCCGTCCCCCGTGCACACCGACCGGGTGTCACTCTCGGAGGCAGACATGAAACGACTCGTCTTCGCGCTCGCGCTGTTGCTCTTCGCGGCCGGCGCCACTCCCGCCCTCGCCGACACCTGGTGGCCGGCGAACTCGACGATTCCCTCTCGCATCCTGATCGTCGGCTGGAACGGCTCGACGCCGGATGCGGCCGCCGGACAGTTCGAGGTGATCGTGCGCGACCTGGCGAACAATCCCGTCGTGGGCAGTTCCGTCCTGATCGACTTCTCCTCCGCGCCCGAAGTGCACCTCGCGTCGGACCAGCTGGACGCCGCCATGCAGACGAACTGCACGCAGCACTTCGTGCGCAAGTCCACCGACAACGCAGGACGCGCCGTCTTCACGCTCATGGGACACGGCGGCAACACCTCGCTGGCCCCGGGCCCCCTGCGCGCCACCGTCTACGCCGACGGTGTCGTGCTCGGCACACCGCTCGTGGCCGTCCTCGACGTGGACGGCGTGAGCGGCACGGGCGCGAACGACGTCGCGCTGTTCCTCGACACGTTCGCCTTGACGGAGCCTCCCGGCTGCTTCGACTACGACGGCAGCGGGTTCGTCGGCGCGAACGACCTCGCCGTCTGGTTGAACCACGCGGGCCTCGCCGGCTCGGCCGTCACGGCGCCGGGGATCTGCCCGTGAACAGGCGCGGGCACCTCTGGAGTGCGGCCGCGATCCTGGCTTGCCTCTTCACGCCGTGGGCAAGTCCCCTCCGGGCCAGCACGATCCCGACGTGGGTGCCCAGCCCGCAGAACAGCACCATGCCCGGCCACCTCTTCGTGACGGGGCGCTTCCTTTCGCAACCCGACACCACGAACGGCGCATTCACGGTCGTGGTGCGCAACTGGTACAACGATCCGGTCCCGAACAGCCTCGTGGTGCTGGACTTTTCGACCGCGCTCGAGGTTCGCCTCGCGTCCAGTTCGCTCGTGGCGGGTACGACGGTGAACTGTTCTCACCGGACCGTGCGCCGCGTGACCGACTCGCAGGGCATCGCCACGTTCACGATTCTCGGCGCCGGACTCGGGCCCTCCACCTTCCCGAGCGTCCCGACGGCGTCGGTCTCGGCGGACGGAGTGGCGTTCGGCACGGTGCGAGTGAGCGTGCTGGACCTCGACGGAGCGAACGGCGTCGGCGCGAACGACCTCGCGATCTGGCTCGACGACTTCGGCGCCGCGAATCCTTCCCTGCGCGGGGATCACGACGGCAGCGGGGACCTCGGGGCGAACGACCTCTCGATCTGGCTGACCGCCGCCGGGACCGGCACGTCCGCGCACAGCGCCACGCCGGCCTGCCCCTGAGCGACGCCCGTCCCCGAAAGCGCGAAGCCCCGCGGACGAACCGGTCCGCGGGGCTTCGTGCGTGAAGCGGGGCGCTACTTCTTGCGTTCCTTGCCGTCGGTCGCGGCCGCCTTGCGCGGATCCGGCGTCGCCGGGCCGTCCACCGGACCGGGCTCCGAACGGCGGCCGGCCGCGGACGCGAGCAGCTGCTGCGCACGCGGGAACAGGTCCAGCGCGGCGTTCAGCTGCGGATCGTCCTCGACCGCGATGCGGTAGCGGTCGAGCGAGCCGAGCGTGGCGCTCGCCAGTTCGGCGCGCACCTGGCGCAGGATGAACGGCTTCTCCGCCGTCCAGACCGAGTCGTTCATGACGATCTTCTTGTTGTCCACGATCTGGCGCAGGTTCTTCCAGTCGTCCGGCGTCAGCGTGAAGCGCGGGTCGAACGTCTCCGGCGTCCACTTCGTGTTCGGGTGCTTCGTCACGTAGTGCGTGGCGAACTCGAAGCCGACGCGCTTCGTGATGAACTCGATCTCGGGGCGCGTGAGATTCGGCGGGTCCTTGATCACGACGTCGGGATAGATCCCGCCGCCGCCGTACACGATGCGTCCCGTGGACGTCTTGAACTTCGGACGGGCCTGCAGCGCCGAGTCGGACGGCACGTCCTCGCGGTACGCATCCTCCTGGTACTCGGACTGGTCGCCGAACTTCGTGTAGTCGCGCTGGATGCCGCGGCCGCTCGGCGTGTAGTAGCGCGCGATCGTGAGCAGCAGCTTGCCCTGCGACAGGTTCATCTGGTTCTGCACGAGGCCCTTGCCGAACGTGTTGATGCCCACCACGAGGCCACGGTCGAGGTCCTGCACCGCGCCCGAGACGATCTCGCTCGCCGATGCGCTGCCGTGGTCCACGAGCACGACGATCGGTCCGTCGGTCCACTTGCCCGGCCGGTTGGTCGAGTAGTAGTCGGCGTTCGACGACGTGATGCGGCCGCGCGTGTACACGAGGCGGCGGTTGTCCGGGATCACCTGGTCGAGCACGTCCACCGCCTGCGAGAGCAGGCCGCCGGAGTTCGAGCGCAGGTCGATGAGCAGGCTCTTCATGCCCTGGCCGCGCAGCTTCGTGATCGCGGCCTCGAGCTCGTCGCCGGTCGTCTGCGCGAAGCGGATGACGCGCACGTAGCCGACGCCCGGACGGATCATGTAGGCGTACGGGATGCTCTCGATCGGGATCTTCGCGCGCTCGATCGTGAAGTGCATGTGTTCCGGCTCGGTCTCGCGCTCGATCGTCACCATGACGGTGGATCCCGTCGGGCCGCGGAGGAGCTTGAAGACGTCGTCGTTGTTGATGCCCTTCTTGAGCGGCTTGTCGTCGATCTCGACGATCTTGTCGCCCGCGCGGATGCCGAGCCGGTAGGCCGGCGTGCCCTCGAGCGGCGAGATCACGACGATCTTGTTGTCCTGGATGTCGAACTGCACGCCGATGCCCGAGTACTCGCCGTGGAACTGCTCGTCCATCTGCTGGGCGCGCTTCTCCGGCAGGAACACCGAGTGCGGGTCGAGCGTCTTGAGCATGCCGTCGATCGCGCCCTTGATGAGCTTCTCGTTGTCCGGCGACTCGACGTAGTTCTGCTGCACGAGGTACAGCACGTTGTTGAACAGGTCGAGGTTGCTGCGCAGGTCGTCCCCGGCACGCAGCGCGCGCGCGAGGCCGAAGCCGAGCAGCACCGAGAGCGACATCGCCACGACGAGTGGACCGAGGGAGGACTTGCGCTTCATGGTCATGATGTGGGTGTTCCCCGGGTTCAGTGACCGCGTCCCGCGCTCAGGCGGGACTTCAGTGTCTGCAGGCGTTCGACGGCGGCTTCCAGCGTTTCACGGCGGCGGGCGAAGTGAAACCTCAGACGCTGCCGCCCCGCGTCCGGATCCGAATAGAAACTCGACCCCGGCACGGCGGCGACCCCCACTTCGGTGATCAGGAAGCGGGCGAAGGCCACGTCGTCGGGGAAACCGAAGCTCGAGATGTCCGTCATGCAGTAGTACGCGCCCTTCGGGGCGAAAGTCCCGAAGCCGTTATCGGCGAGCGCCGGCACGAGATACGCCCGCTTTTCGCGGTAGCCCTCGGCCAGCTGCCGGTAGTACTCGTCCGGCATCGCCAGCGCCACGGCCGCGGCCTCCTGCAGCGGCGCCGGCGCGCCGACGGTGAGGAAGTCGTGCACTTTGCGAATGGCGTTCGTGGCCTCGGGCGGCGCGAGGCACCAGCCGATGCGCCAGCCGGTGACGCTCCACGTCTTCGAGAGGCCGGAGATCGTCACCGTGCGCTCGCGCATGCCGTCCAGCGCCGCCATGGAGACGTGCTCGCCCTCGAACACGATGTGCTCGTAGATCTCGTCGGTGATGCAGGTGACGTCCCACTTCCGGCACAGCGCGGCGATGGCCTCGAGCTCCTCGCGCGAGAACACCTTGCCGGTCGGGTTGTTCGGCGTGTTGACGACGATCGCGCGCGTGCGGTCGTTGAACGCCGCGGCGAGCTCGGCCGGATCGAACGACCAGTCGGGCTCGCGCAGGCGCACGAAGCGCGGCGTCGCGCCGGAGAGGATCGCGTCGGGGCCGTAGTTCTCGTAGAACGGCTCGAACACGATCACCTCGTCGCCCGGGTCCACGAGCGCCATCATGGTGGCGGCCATGCACTCGGTCGCGCCGCAGCAGACGACGACCTCGCGCTCGGGATCGAACGACAGTCCCGTGAAGCGCTGCTGCTTGGCGACGAGTGCGTCCCGCAGGCGCTTGGCGCCCCACGTGACGGCGTACTGGTTCACGTCCGCCATCACCGCGCGCGCCGCTTCCTGCTTGATCGCCTCGGGCGCCGGGAAGTCCGGGAAGCCCTGCGAGAGGTTGACCGCGGCGTGCGCGTTCGCGAGGCGCGTCATCTCGCGGATGACGGACTCGGTGAAGCGCTCGCTCTTCTGCGAAGTGCGGATGGCCATCAGCGCGCGGTCGGGGTCTGGAGGCTGCCGCCCACGAACTCGTAGTGCTGCACGAGCGACTGGAACGCGGGCAGCGCCTTCCGGAAGCCGCCGGGCTCCCGCGACGAGAGCACGAGCAGCATGACGAGATCGGGCTCCTCGATGTACGCCACGGCCTCGGACGGTTCGCCGCCGTTCGGCGCGAACCAGCGCACCTGCGCGGTGCGCCCCTTCGCGGTGCGGATCATGGGCGCCGCGACGACCTTGCCGCGCGGGTTCGCCTTCTGGAACTGCTCGACGTCGTGGACGACCATCTGCGTCAGCGTCTTCGGACGGCGCGGGTCCTGGTGCAGCACGTTCGCGTACATCACCGTGGGCGCCGAGTCCCACTTCTGCCCGATCGGGTAGAGCACGACGCGGATGCGCGAGCCCAGGCCGCTCGAGTCGTCCACGGCCCAGCCGTCCGGGGCGACGAGCCCGAACACGTGGTCGTCGCCGTACACGAGCGTCAGCGGAGCGACCGCGGCCGCGCTCTTGGCTCCACCCTTCGGGGACGCGGCGCTCCGGGGCGCGGAAGCCGCCGGGAGCGCGAGCGTGCCGGTGAGTCCGAGGACGATGACGAGAAGCCGAATCGAGTTCCGGTTCAGTGGGGTTCTCCTGTGGCGCGCGGCTTCGGGAGCCGCGCCTGCGGGGGCGTTCCGCGCAGTGTAGCCCGCGGCCGGGCCGCCCGCGACGAGCGATTTGCACGATCGCGCCCGAACGCGCGACGGACGGGGTTCGTCACGAACCGGTTGACAGTCCCGGAACGCTCCCCCACGCTGCGCCGCCTCTATGGACGCTCAACGCGGCATCGCCCGGCGCATGGTGATCGGGCTCCCGCCGGAAGGATTCACTCCGGCCTGGGAGCGCGACTTCGCGCAGTACCCGCCCGCGGGCGTCATCGTCTTCCGTCGCGACTTCACCGATCTCGAGGACCTGCGCGTGAAGATCGCGCACCTGCGCGTGCTCGCCCGGCCGCGCCGGCTGTTCTTCGCGCTCGACGAAGAGGGCGGTTGGGTCTCGCAGCTCGTCGGCCACCTCGTCGTGCCGCCCAATGCCGCGCTGCTCGCGCGCGGGGGCACCGTCGAGGACGTCGAGTGGATCGCATCGGTCACCGCGCGGCGGCTGCGGGCGCTGGGATTCGACTGGAACTTCTCGCCGGTCGCCGACGTGCACAGCGAGCCCGACAATCCCGTGATCGGTCCGCGCGCGTGGGGCACGACACCCGAGCAGGTGTCGCAGATGGTGGCCGCCGTGGTGCGCGGCTATCGCGCGCACGGCCTGGCCTCGTGCCTCAAGCACTTCCCCGGGCACGGCGACACGCGCACCGACTCGCACGTCACGCTGCCCGTCTGCGACCGCGGCTCGGGCCAGCTCGAGCACCGCGAGCTGGCGCCGTTCAAGGCCAACCTCGAAGCGGACTCGGTCATGACGGCGCACGTCGTGTACCGCAAGCTCGACAGCGAGAAGCCGGGCACGTTCTCGCGCACGATCACCACGACGCTGCTGCGCGACCTCGTCGGCTTCCGCGGCGTGTGCGTGACCGACGCGCTCGAGATGCAGGGCGCCGCCGCCGGCCGCACGCCGGCCGAGGCGGGTGCACTCGCGCTGTCCGCGGGTTGCGACCTGCTGCTGTACGCGCACTGGAACGAGGAGATCCGCCGCGCGCGATTGCAGCTCGCCGACCTGCTCGTCGAGGGCAGGATCGACCGCATGCCGTTCGACGCGTCGCGCCCGCGTCTGCAGCACTTCGACACCTCGCGCCCCGAGCCCACCGCCGAGGAGCTCGCGCAGCCGCTCTCGGCGCTGACCCCGCCGGACTGGAACGAGCGCCTCGCCCGCATCGTGGACCGGGGGATCGTCGTGGACGGCGCACTGCCCGAGGCCGCGCGATCGGGCGGCTGGAGCGTGGAGGAGCCCGAGTTCGCGCACGGCGGCACGCTGGCGGCCGACCTCGCCGCCGAGGGCGTGCCCTCCGGAGGAGCGGCGCCCACCGCGCAGGTGATCGCGGTGTGCTCGCGCATCTCGCTGGGCGACGAGGCGCTCGCCACGCTGCGCGCGCGCTGCGCCGAGCGCCCGACCGTGCTCGTGGGACTGCAGAACGACCAGTTCCTCACCCACGTGCCCGAGGCCGCGATGCGGCTGTCGGCCTCCGACGGCACCGCGCTCACGCGCGCCCGCGTGGCGGCGAGACTCGCGGCGCTGCGCCGCGGCGAGATTCCCGCGGCCTGACGCAGTTCTCCGTTGCGCTCGTGGGAATGCCGGACGGACACTGCGCGTAGGGAGAGCGCGGGGCGAGAACCCCCGCGCCCGCCCCACGCTTCGTGGCCCGGGCGCCACCCACGGAGGTCATCCATGGCGCTCAAGGACTTCATGCCGTACGGCGCATCCGAACTGCTCGCCGACCAGGACCGCCGCATGGCGCGCGCGTCCGCCACCGCGACCTCGCTCCTCGTGATCGTCTTCGCGGCGATGATGCTCCTCCTGCCACGCATGCCGATCGCGGCGAACAAGCCGGCCGAGTTCCCCGGCTACGTGCTCGAGCCGAAGCCCGAAACCCCGGACGCTCCCGTCGAGGCGCTCGTCCCCACGACGCCCGTCGCGCCCCCGAGCGCGCCCACCGCGCCGGATCACGCGCTGCCCGTTCCGGTGCCGGACGCGATTGCGCCCGACCCGGTCGCCGAGCCGACCGCGCCCTCCGGTGCGGGCGAGGCCGGCGAGCCGCAGCCCGGCACGATCGCGCCGTCGGGCGGCGGCTCGGACTGGGGCACGCCGGACGAAGCCGAGCCCGTGTGGGGCACGCCGGTGATCGCGGACGAGTACCCGGTGCTCGTCTCGAGCCCCGACGTGGTCTACCCCGACATGGCGCGCGAGGCGGGCGTCGAGGGGCGCGTGATCGTGCGCATGCTCGTCGGGCGCGACGGCCGCGTGAAGGAGGCGGTCGTGGACCCGAAGCACTCGGTGCCGCTGCTCGACGCCGCGGCGCTCGCCTCGGCGCGCGCGAGCGTGTTCACGCCCGCGCTGTCGAACGGCCACGCGGTCGCCGTGTGGGTGGCGCGTCCGTTCGACTTCCGCCTGCGCTGACGCGCGCGCGGGGTGCGGCACACGCGGCACGCGCGGCACACGCGGCACGCCCGGAGGCGCGAAGCCTCCGGGGCCGGTTCGTGTGCCGACGCGACGCGTCCTAGTACGAGAAGTGGAACTGGAGGTAGCCCTGCTTCTCGTTCGGGATCTCGGTGTCGAACGCGTCCTTCTCGGCGACCGGATCGATGTAGCGGAACGTCCAGCGGATCTCGGCGAACGGCAGCGGCACGTACTCGCCCTCGATCGCGTACCGGTTGTAGCTGTTGAGGTCGCGCGACAGGTCGTCGCTCGCGCGGTCCATCTCGGCGTGGTCGTAGCGCACGCGCAGGTTGTACTGGCGGTGCGGCGCCCAGTCGGCCTCGGCCCAGTACGCGAGCAGGTTGCGGCGCGTGACACCGGACGAACTCTCGTTCTGGTCGGTGCCCGCGGCGATCTCGCCGAGGAACGCGAACGGCCCCGAGTGCGTCATCGCGTAGTAGCCCCAGCGCGTCGCGCGCACGCTCGCCGCGGGGCCGCTCGGGTGCCACTCGTCGTACACCGAGAGCCCGCCCTGGTACTTGGGCATCGCGTAGCCGACCTTCGCCGCGATCGCCTGCGGGTGACGGCCGGGCGACGGCGGGTTCGTGCCGAGCGCGCTCACGCCGTTCGTCCACGAGGTGCGCCCGAAGAAATTGCCGTGCGACGCGCCGAACTCGACGCCGCGATCGGAGGAGTGCGGGTCGTACGGCAGGAAGCGCTGGCCGCTCTGGTACTCGAGGAACGTGTTGCGCGTGGCCACCGAGTGGTCGTCCATGCGCAGGCCGAAGGGCACGCGGAACTGGCCGGCGCGCAGGTAGTGCGAACCGAACGCGATCATGCCCCACGCGTCGCGCGTCGAGGCGATGCCGCTGGGACCGGTGAGGTTCGAGTACGACATCGTCAGGCGCGAGGTCGGCTGGAACGTGAGATGGATGCCGCTCTCCATGTTGAAGAAGCCCGACGCGTCCGGAAGGTCGCCCACTTCCTGGTGATCGGCGAGCAGCATGAAGCGCTGGTTGACCCCGAAGTAGAGCGGGAAGTCGTCGCCGACGCGGTTGCGCAGGGCGAGATCCGCGAACTCGCCGCTCGTCTCCGGCTCGATCGCGTGCCGGTTCTTGGCGAACGCGAAGCCGAACTCGTTGCGGCCGCCGCCGCCGTTGGGATCGAAGTGACACGTGCCGCACTGCAGGCCCGTGCGCGCGGCGTACAGCGGCACGGTGGCACCGCGGGTGGGCAGCAGCAGGAGCGCGCCGGCCAACGCGAGGAGAACGGGAACGAAGCGAAGCAGGCGTGACATGCACACCTCCGTGTGGGAAGGGTCGGGAGAGATCAGGAACGGCGCTTCGCGCCGGACGGAGAGCGACGGCCCCAACCGCCACCGCCGGGACTGGCCACGGTTAGCACCGCGCCTTTCGGAAGGTCAACGGTGAACTTGCCGCTCATGCGTCGCGGGCGCGCGCCCGTCCGCTCCCGCACGACGGTCTCTCCGGGCGAGCCCGGTTCGCCACCCGCGAGCCCCCACGGGCCGCGCACGCGGCGATCGGCGATCACGGTGACGCGCGCGGGCGCGAGCATCTCGAGCGTGCGCGCGATGCCGTCGCCACCGGCGAACGCACCGTGGCCACCGCTGCCGCGCCGCACGCGCGCCTCGCGCACGCGCACCGGGCACGCGTGTTCCAGCGCTTCGGCCGAGGTGTTGCGCGTGTTCGTCATGTGCGACTGCATCGCGCTCGCGCCGTGCCACCCGGGCCCGGCGCCGTGCCCGCCGCCGAGCGTTTCGTAGTACGCGAACGCGCGGCCGGTGCGCGGATCGGTGCCGCCGAGCAGCAGGTTGTTCATGGTGCCGGCGCTCGCCGCGGGCACGCGACCCGGCAGCGCCTGCGCGAGCGCGCCGAACACGGTGTCCACGATGCGCTGCGAGGTCTCGACGTTGCCCGCTCCCACCGCCGCGGGCGGGCGCGGGTGCACGACGCTTCCTTCGGGGGCGATCACGCGCACGGTGCGCAGCAGTCCGTCGTTGACCGCGACGTCGTCGCCGAGCACGCAGCGCAGCGCGTAGAGCGACGCCGCCTTCGTGACCGCGAGCACGGCGTTGACCGGCCCGGCCGCCTGCGGCGCCGAGCGCGAGAAGTCGAGCGTGGCCCCGCGGCCGTCGAGCGTGAGCGTCAGCGCGATGCGCACCGGCGCGCTCGAGAGTCCGTCGTCGTCGAGCGCATCCTCGAAGCTCCACGTGCCACGTGGCAGCCCCGAGAACGCGGCACGGGCGCGCGCTTCGGTCGCGTCGAGCAGCGCGCGAGTCGCGGCGGTGAAGCGCTTCGCGCCCTCGCGCGCCGCGAGCTCGCGCAGGCGGCGCTCGCCCGTGTCCTGCGCGCCGAGCTGCGCGGCGAGGTCGGCGCGGCGTTCGTCCGGTGTGCGCACGTTCGCGAGCAGGAGCGTGAGCACCTCGTGCTGCATCACCCCGGCGCGGCGCAGGAACACCGGCGGGATCCGGAAGCCTTCCTCGTACACCTCGCGCGCGATCGGCAGCGAGCCCGGCGCCGCGCCGCCCACGTCCGCGTGATGCGCGCGGCTCGCGACGAAGTACTCGGGCATGCCGGGCACGGCCCGCTGGCGAGCCCGGGGGCCGGAGGCCCCCTTTCCGTCCTGGAGAAACACCGGGCTCACGCAGGTGATGTCCGGCAGGTGCGTGCCGCCCGCGAACGGGTCGTTCAACAGCACGACGTCGCCGGGCGCGAACGGTCCGAGCGCACGCACGACCTCGACCGCGCGCGGCATGCTGCCGAGGTGCACGGGAATGTGCGCGGCCTGCGCGACGAGACGGGCCCCGGCGTCGAACACCGCGCACGAGTGATCGAGCCGCTCGGTGATGTTGGGCGAGTGCGCCGAGCGCATGAGCGTCGCGCCCATCTCCTCGGCGCACGCGGCGAGCAGCCCCTGGTGCAGGGCGAGCGTCACGCCGTCGAACCGCGTCGTCGCGCGCGCGCGCATCGCACCCTTCGCACGAACGCTCATCTCGTCCTCCGCGCGCCGCGCGTGCGCGCCAGCGCGAGCGAACCGTCCTGTTGCGCGACGGCACTCCAGTTCGGCGCCACCCACAGCGTCGCGCCGTCGTCGTGC
>JBGANH010000332.1:0-3566 GCA_044222365.1 Candidatus Eiseniibacteriota bacterium | reverse complement strand
CACGAGCAACTTCGAGTCGGCCGTGCTGACCGCGGTCAATCTCGGTGACGACGCCGACACCACTGCGGCGATTTCAGGGCAAATCGCGGGCGCGTGGTACGGCGTGGAGAGCATCCCCGCGAGGTGGCTCGAACTTCTGGCGCGGCGCGACGACATCGAGCGGCTGGCCGGGGCACTCTGGTCGGCGGGCACCGGACCCCGCCAGAGCTGAATCCCCCCCCAAAAAAAGTCCTTGGGGGTTACTGCACACCTGTGTAGTATGCGCCCCGAGGCCGTCCCCGGCGGCCATCCCCGCACATCAAGCGCAGCCCCTGCGAAGGAGACGCAGCTCCATGATCACCAACCCGGCAAACGCCAAGGAACGCACGAAGGCTCTCGACCTGGCGCTCCAGCAGATCGAGAAGCAGTTCGGCAAGGGCGCCATCATGAAGCTGGGCGAAGGCAATGCCGCGCCCGAGATCGAGACCATCAGCACCGGCTCGATCGGCCTCGACATGGCCCTCGGCGTGGGCGGCGTGCCCCGCGGCCGCATCATCGAAATCTACGGACCGGAATCCTCGGGCAAGACGACCCTCGCGCTCACGATCATCGCGAACGCCCAGCGCAACGGCGGCAACGCGGTGTTCATCGACGCCGAGCACGCGCTCGATTCCAGCTACGCGCAGAAGCTCGGCGTGGATATCGCCAACCTGCACGTCGCGCAGCCGGACACCGGCGAAGAGGCGCTCGAGATCGCCGACACGCTCGTGCGCTCGGCCGCCGTGGACATCGTCGTCATCGACTCGGTCGCCGCGCTCGTGCCCCGCGCCGAAATCGAAGGCGAAATGGGCGACTCGCACGTCGGCCTGCAGGCGCGCCTCATGTCGCAGGCGCTCCGCAAGCTGACCGGCTCGATCAACAAGAGCAACACGACGGTCATCTTCATCAACCAGATCCGCATGCAGATCGGCGTCATGTTCGGCAATCCCGAGACGACCGCCGGCGGCCGTGCGCTCAAGTTCTACGCCTCCGTGCGCCTCGACATCCGCCGCATCGCCACGCTGAAGGAAGGCGAGCAGGCCGTCGGCAACCGCACGAAGGTGAAGGTCGTGAAGAACAAGGTCGCCGCGCCGTTCCGTGAGGCCGAGTTCGACATCCTCTACAACCAGGGCATCTCGCGCGAAGGCGAGCTGATCGACTTCGCCGTGGACAAGATGGTCGTCAGCAAGGCCGGCACCTGGTTCAGCTTCGGTGACGAGCGGCTCGGTCAGGGCCGCGAGAACACGCGCATGTACCTCAAGGAGCATCCGGACGTGCGCGCCAAGATCGAAGCGAAGCTCTTCCCGCAGCTCGGTCTCAAGGTCACGGGCGCCGCCGCCGCGGCTGCTCCCGCGGCCACGAACGGCAACGCTCCGTCGTCCGACGCCGCCAAGGCGGCCGCTGCCGCGGCCCGTCCTTCCGCGCCGGTTCCGGCGGGCGCCGCTCGCCGTTAGGTTCCGCCAGGTCCGGGCGCCGTCCAGTTCATCGGGCGGCGCCCGTCTCTGACCTTCACGGGGAGCTCGACCGACCATGGGCTTTCGCACGCGGCGTGAAAGCGACGCCGAACCGAACGACGATCCGGCCGCGACGCGCGAGGCCGCGCTCAAGCTGCTCGAGCGCACGCGCCGCACGCGCAGCGACCTCGAGCGTCGGCTGCGCGACAAAGGCTTCGCCCCGCACGTCGTGACCGAGGTGGTGGATCGGCTGACGGAAGTGGGACTCGTGAACGACGCCGAGTACGCGCGCGCGTTCCTCGCCGGCCGCTGGGGCCGCCGTCCGTCCGGTTGGTCGCGACTGCAGCGCGAACTGCGCGCCAAGGGCATCGCCGACGAGGCGATCGTCGCGGGCCGCGGACTGATCGAGGAGCGGGAGGGGGCCGCGGACGAGTTCGAGGTCGCGCTCAAGCTCGTGCGCCAGGTCTCCGCGCGCTACGCCAAGCTCGAACCGCGCGTGCGCAGCCAGCGGTTGTACGCGCTGCTCGCACGAAGGGGCTTCGACGGCGACACGATTCGCCGGGTACTCTCGATTCGCGACGACGAGGCGGGCGAGTAGCAACCGTGTGCGGAACCCGTCGGGGGCGCGTGGTGTAGGAGTGCCGGTCGAAGCTCATTTCACGCAGGCACGGAGAACGACATGATCCGTTCGGCTCTCAAGAAAGCAGGCATGGCACTCGGCGCGATCCTCGGTGTCGCGCTGATCGCCCTGACGGCCATGGCCCTCACGCCGGTGCCGCGGCCCACGCCCGAAGGTTGCGACACCGTCACGGGACGACTGACGTCCGTGACGTCCCCGGGTGGAAACGACGTGAGTCTCTGGCTCGAGGGCGACGAGCATCGTTACTACATCAACCGCGGCATCGAGCGCGGCATCGACGTGGCGGCCTGGCACGAGCGCCTGCATGGCAAGCAGGTCACGCTGAAGGTCATTCGCCGCAACTGGTCGCCACTCGACCCCGACCACGATCTCGCACCGGTCGCGGAAGTGCGCGATCCGGAGGGCGTGGTCTTCACGGTGATCGAGAATTCCTGAACATGAACTCACTCGAACGCGACGCGCTCGCACGCCAGCTCGGCGCTGCCCTCCAGGCCATGGAAAACGCGATCACCACCTGCCCGCCGCACGTCTGGGGCGATCGCATCGGCCCGCACGAGTTCTGGTACCTCGTCTACCACACGGCCTTCTGGCTCGACTGCTACTCCATGGCCGAGCCCGAGTCCTACGAACCGCCGGCGCCCTTCACACGGGCGGAGATGGATCCGGCCGGCCTGTATCCGGACCGCGTCTACTCGAAGGAGGAGATGCTCGACTTCCTCGCGCGCGGCCGGGCGCATGCGCTTCGCGAAGTCCTCGCGCTCACACCCGAGTCGGCGGCGGCACGTTGGCACTTCCATACGTACGATCTCAGCCGTTTCGAAGCGTTCCTCAACACCACCCGTCACGTGCAGCACCACGTGGGCCAGCTCCAGTTGTTGCTCCGCCAGGGCGGCGCCGAACCGCCGCGGTGGGTGCGATCGGCGGCCCCTCCGGGAGAAGACGCATGAACGGAATGCTCTGGCTCGCCGACGTCCGCAAGCGCTACGCCGACTCGAAGGCGCAGTGCGACCGCGCGATCGCGCAGGTGCCCTTCGAGCAGTGGACGCACCAACTGGGCCCCGAGTCGAACAGCATCGCGACGATCATGCTGCACATGAGCGGCAACATGCTCTCGCGCTGGACGGACTTCCTCACGACCGACGGCGAGAAGCCGAACCGCGACCGTGACGGCGAGTTCGACAACCCGAAGGCGCTCACCCGGGAGCAGATCCTCGCGCGCTGGGAAGAGGGCTGGGCCTGCCTGTTCGCCGCGCTCGACGGCCTGACCGAGGACGACCTCGACCGCACGATCACGATCCGCACGAAGCCGATGCTCGCGAGCGCCGCGGTCAGCCGGCAGCTGCAGCACTACGGCGTGCACACCGGGCAGATCGTGCTGCTCGCCAAGCACCTCGTGGGCGCGGCGAAGTGGCAGACGCTCAGCGTCGCGCGCGGCGCCTCGAAGGCGTTCAACG
>JBGANH010000012.1:0-28718 GCA_044222365.1 Candidatus Eiseniibacteriota bacterium | reverse complement strand
GGGATGCGGGGAAGGCGCGGCGAACGCGAGCGCGCCGGCCGTGCCGCCTCCGCCCACGCCCGACGAGGTCGGAAGCGGAAGTCGAGCGAGGCCCATGGTGGACTCTCCGTCGATGGACACGATCTGTCCGCAGACGATCAGCGACGAGCCGTCCACGAGCAGCCCCTGGACGTTGCCGAGCACGTTCGGACTCCACATGAGATCCACCGCGCCACCCGTGGCATCCACGGCCGCGAGGCGCGACCGGGGTTCGCCGCCCATCGTGTTGAAGGCGCCGCCCACGTAGGCGCGTGAACCGTCCACGCAGATCGCGTTCACGAAGGACCCCGCGTCCGGATCCCACGCACCGAGTACGCCGCTGCCCTTCGCGGCGGCGGCGAGGCGGTTGCGCGGCTGGCCGCCCGAGACCGTGAACGAGCCGCCCATGAGGATCTCCGAGCCGCGCGCCGCGAGCGCGAGCACCTGTGCGACGGATCCTCCCGGGTTGAATCCCGAAATCACGTGCGACACCAGTTCGACCGCGGCCACGTTGAGGCGCGACTGCGCCATGAAGGTCGCAAACTGGCCGCCCGCGTACAGCGTGCTGCCGTCCACGAGCATCGCGTAGACGACGTTGCTCGGGCTCGGCGCGAAGGTCGTCGCGTTGCCCGTGGTGGCGTCGATTTCGGCGAGGTTGCTGCGCGCCTGCCCCCCGATGGTCGTGAAGAGCCCGCCCACGTAGACGTTCGACCCGAAGAGCGCGAGGGAGCGGACCTGGTTGTTGCAGTTCGGATTCCATGCGCTCGCGAGCCCCGTCGCCGTGCTGAGCGCGGCGATCCGGTTGCGCGCCTGGCCTCCGATCGTCGTGAACGTGCCGCCGGCGTACAGCGTCGAGCCGTTCAGCAGGAGCGTGTACACGATGTCGGAGGCGTCCGGATTGAACGCCGTCGGGGCCCCCGTCGCGAGGTTGATCGCGGCGATCCGGTTGCGCGTCAGGCGCCCCGCGGAGTTGAACATGCCACCGGCTCCGGTCGAGGTGCCGCTGCGCGCGAGCGCGAACACGACGCCGTTCGGACCCGGATCCCACGAGGTCGCGAGTCCGGTCGTCGCGTCGATCGCCGCGAGGTTCGGGCGGGCCGCACCGCCGATCGTCGCGAAGGCGCCGCCGGCGTACACCGTGCCGCTCGCATAGGCGAGCGCGTACACGCCGTTGCCCGTGGCTCCGGGATTCCACGCCGAGGCGAGGCCCGTGGTCGTGCTGAGGGCGGCGAGTCCCGCGCGCGACTGTCCGCCGATCGTGGTGAAGAAACCACCGGCATAGACGGTCGTGCCGTTCAGGGCGAGCGCCAGGACCGGGAAGTTCGATTCCGGCGCCCACGCACCGAGCGCGCCGCTCGTCGCGTCCACCGCGGCGACATGGCCGCGCGGCGTGACACCGAGCGCGGTGAAGGCGCCACCGAGGTAGACGGTCGAGCCGCTCACCAGCAGCGCGTTCACGCCGTCGTCCGGTGCCGGCTGCCACGCGGTCGCCACTCCCGTGGCCGTGTTCAGCGCTGCGGCATTGGTGCGCGGGACGCCGGCGATGTTCGTGAACTGGCCGCCCACGTAGAGCGTCGACCCCGCCAGCGCCAGAGCTCTCACCGCGCCGTCCGGGGCCGGGTTCCACGCCGTCGCGCTGAACGTGGCGATCTGGACCGCGGCGAGATTCTGTCGTGCGGCACCACCCATCTCGTCGAAGAAGCCCCCGACGTAGAGCGTCGGACCGGAGACGAGCAGCGAGTAGACGGCGCCCGAGGGCAGTTGCACGGCCGGATCCAGGGAGCCGTTCGCGAGGACATGCAGGAGTCCGGGATAGGGCGCGCCCTCGACCTCCATGTATTCGCCTCCGACGTACCAGCCGCCCGAACCGTCGGCAGCCATCGCGTAGACGTTTCCCTTGATGCGCGGGAACGGCGACTGCGCGGCCCCCGCGGCGTCGAGCACGGTGGCGTTTCCCGTGTGCGGCATCACGTGCGTGAACGTGCCGCCGATGTACAGCGTCGAGCCCGCGCGCTGCATCGAGTAGACGATGCCGTCCGTGTGCCAGAGCGAAAGATCCGCGGTCTGGGCGTTCGCCGTCCCGGCGAGCGTGGGTCCGAGCAGGATGGCCGTGAGCGCAACGGCGAGGCGGAGGGTGCGGGCAGGGAAGGGCATGGCGAGCTCCCGTTGCGGCGTGCGAGAGGTCGGCGCGGAGGAAGACGCATCCCACGGCCGGGGAACGGCCGCGCCCGGGGGAGCGCGAGTCGGAAAATCATGAACGCCGCGAGAAGGGGCCGCAACGGGAATCTCGCTTCGGCCCGGGCCAGCCCGGACCATTTCGGCTCGCGGGCGCACTGACCGGCGGCCGGGCGGCCGTTCCACACCGCGAACGCCCGCGCGCGGGCGTCAGCGCACGCGCACCAACCGCCGGTTCGTCACGCCGAGCGGGGACTCGACACGCACGAAGAAGAGACCCGTGCCGGCCGGTCGGCCGTCGTCCGCGGTCCCGTCCCAGCGGAACGCGTTCTCGCCGCGCGCGAGCGGTCCGTCGTGGAGCCGCCGCACGACGCGCCCCTGCAGGTCGAGCACGCTCAGGCGGACGGTCATCGCGGCGTCGTACCTCGCACTCCCCGGGAGCGCGAGCACGATCCCGACCGGACGCGAGGAGGGGTTGGGCCCGATGCGCAGGGCGTACGGCGTGTCGGGCACCGTCACCGCGTAGGGGCCGAAGCTCGTGAGCGAGCCGTCGACCGACTGCATGTCGAAGCGATACCAGTACGTTTCGCCGGGCCGGGCCTGCAGGTCGGTGACGAAGCAGTCCCCGGTGCAGAGCGTGAAGTCCGAACCCAGCGGCTGGTACTGCCCCACGAGTTCGCCCGAGCGCCAGATCTGGTAGTACGAGCCCTGGTACGAACCGTTGAGGGTCACCCGGAGGAGGTCGTCGCGGTATTGCACGCTCACGCCGGGATCGGCGTGTGCCACGGCCGCCACGCAGAGCACGGCGGCGGCCATCAGTCCGAGGAATCGCATCGTCGTTGCCTCCCGAGGGCCCAGGAACGAACGCCGGTCACCGCAACGGATGCGGCGGCCGCCGTTCGGGTTTCGGATTACTTCTTCGACAGGCGGGGCCACTCGGCATCCGCCTTCTTCACGTACATGGCCGGATCGGAATCGAAGAGCTTCTTCGCGTCGGCGTTCGAGAACAGGTACGTGACGCCGCCGTGCACGGTGAAGAGCGTCGGATCGCTCTTGACCTTCTGGCCCATCGCCACCGCGGTCGCGCACCAGCTGTCGTAGCCGACCGTGAACTTCGCGGGATCGGCGACGTACAGCTTCTTCGCGTCCGCGTTGACGAAAAGGTAGGTGTGACCGGCGCGCGTGACGGAGTACTTCGGGTCACCCTTCACGGCCTTGTTCACTTCGACGTAGGCGACGGGGCAGTAGCCGCCGAGCGCGGGCTCGCTCGCGTGCTTCATGGGCTTGCCGGCGAACGAAGCACCGGCGGTGACGGCGAGAAGCGCGGCGGTGGCGAGCAGGACGATGCGACGCATCTGAAGACCTCCAATAGAGGGGATGGATTCCGCGAGCGCCGCCCCGAACGGCGGCCTCTCTACTGGTGGGTGCCGCACCCGGTGCAAATGTTACACGCGTTCTTTCGCGCGGACGGGCGAGGCGAGCAGGGAATCGAGCGAAACGATCGTGCCGTCGCGCGCGACCTCGCCGAACTGGAGCACGCCGGTGGGGCAGGAGTGCACGCACGCCGAGCAGCGCACGCACTCGGGGTCCTGCATCGGGCGGCCCTTGTTCGCGAAGCTCATGACGTCGATGCCCTGGTGGCAGACGCTCGTGCAGACGTTGCACGAGATGCACTTCTTCTTCTCGGGCACGATCGCGAAGCGGCTGAAGCGCGCATAGACGTGCATGAGCGCCGCGAGCGGGCACGCGAACCGGCACCACACGCGTCCGGAGTACTTGAAGTAGAAGCCCACGCCGAGCACGCCGCCGAAGAGCACGTCCACGAACCACTTGTACGAAAGCGGGTTCACGAGCGCGTGCTGCGCGTCCTTGCCCTCGAGCAGCAGCGTGAAGACCGTGCCGAGTCCCGAGCCGGGCAGCGCCCACGACACGATGCGCAGCGCGAGCAGCGCGAACGCGAACGCGAGGAACACCTGCCCGACGAAGTTCAGCCGGTTCCACGCCGGGCCGTGCGGCATCTTGCCGCGCTGGGCGTCGCCGAGCGTCTCGGCGAGCGCACCGCACGAACAGATCCACCCGCAGTACACACCTTTGCCCCAGCGCCGGATCGCGAGCGGCAACAGGACGAACGTCTGCAGGAAGCCGATCCCGATCCACGTCCACAGCGGCTGCTCGGTGAAGACGTTGTAGACGTTGAGCGGCCACGCGAGCACGAAGCCGTACGCGCGCCAGTACGCGCGCGGATGCCCCCACTCGGGCCAGTGGCGCGAAGCGTAGTCGGCGGCGCTCACGTACTTCTCGAAGAGCGCGTCGCCGATCACGCCGCCGAGCCCGGAATCGAAGACGCCGCGGTACCCGAGCCACGGCAGCACGATCTCGGGAAGAATGAAGAGCGGGATCGCCTGCACGAGGAAGAGCGAGAGCGTCTGCCGCTTCACGTAGGGCGTGGGCGTGACGGTCACGCGCTGCCAGCCGAAGAGCGCGATGATCGAGGTGTAGGCGAGCGTGTAGTAGAAGGAGCGGCTCTTCATGGACACGGCGATCGTGCCCACGAGCGTCGCGCGGTCGGCGACCTGCGCCGCCCACCACGCGCCGAGCGAAGCGAGCCGCGCCGGCGCGTCGCCGGGCCAGGCGAAGCGCGACCACAGCGCCTGCTCGAGGAAACCGGACGACTTCCAGTCGTACAGCAGCGCGAGCGCCACGAGGAACGCCGCGAGCGCGGCCCAGCCGGCGGGAGAGCCGTCCCCCTGCACGCGGATGCCGGAGCGGCGCAGGAACGCGAGCGGCGCCTCGCGGCCGATGAGCACGTAGACCGCCTGCGCCGCGACTTCGCGCGTGGCGCCGCCGTCCAGCGAAAGCGTGGCGGCGCCGTCGCGGATCTCGCGCACGGCGGACTTCGTCAGCAGCGTCAGTTCGCCCGCGGACGCCAGCGCCTGCACGCGCGCCGCGTTCTCCGGCCGCGCCCGGGAAAGTTCCGCGCCGCGGTAGGAGAGCGTGACGCGCGCGCCGGCCTCGGCGAGCGCGATCGCCGCTTCGAGCGCCGAATCGCCGCCGCCCACGACGAGCACGTCACGCCCGCGCTGCTCGGCCGGATCGTGCAAGCGCACATGGACGTGTTCGAGCGATTCGGGCACGCCGACCGGCGGAAGTCACCGCTGCGCCCGATCGCCACGAGCACGGCGCGCGCGCGGCGGACCGCGCCGCCCTGCAGGTGCACGTGCGTGAGGCCGCCTTCGCGCGTGAGGCGCTCCGCGCGCCCGAGCGTGACCGGCACGCCCACGCGCTCGACCTGCGCGCGCAGTTCGTCGAGCAGCTGCTCCTTGACCGACGCGCGCACCTGCAGCGCGCCCTCGGGCATCATGCTCGCCGGATACGTGAAGATCGGCTTGCCGCGCGGAAAGTCGGCGATCGTCGCGAACGGCGCTGTCGCCTCGATCACCTCGAACGACAGCCCCTGCAGCTTCGCCTCGATCGCCGCCGCCATCCCCGCGACGCCGCCGCCGAGAATGACCAGGTCGGGTTCACCTTCCGCGGTCCTGCGCGGCCGCGCGCGCAGGTCCGCCGCGATCGCGCGCACCGCGCGCACGCCCGAGTCGAGCGCGAACTTGAGCAGCGGTACACCCGTGAGGTCGCCGCAGAGGAAGACGCCCGGCACGTTCGTGCGCCCGTCGGGCCCGCAGACCGGCAGCTTCTCGACGGTGCCGGCGGGCCATTGCAGGTGGAGCCAGCGGGCGTAGCGGGAGAGCAGGGAAGGCATCGGGCTCCTCGATCGGGTGTGCGTCACGGCTCGTTCGGCGGCGAATCTCCCCGTGCCCGCTCGCGCCGGAGCGCGCCGAGCACGGCTTCCACCTGCGGCGCCTCGGCGGGCGGCGGCTGCAGGGAACGCAGCGCCGCTCGCGCGTGCCGGACCTGTTCGACCCAGGCCCGGCAGGCGCCGCACATCAGCAGGTGGAATCGGAAGGCGAACCTCGCCGAGAACCCGAGCCGGTGCTCGAGGTAGTCGGACGCGGCGTGGGCCACCTGTTCACAGTTCATCATGAGGTACGACTCCGCTCACGGCGTGGGGCCGGTGGTGCGGGCGGCGTGCCCCGCAGGTACGCGTCGAGGGCCTGACGGACCCGGACGCGGCCTCGGTGCAGCAGCACTCGCTCGTTGGTTCCCGTGATGCCGAGGATGTTACAAACTTCCTCCGAGCCCATGCCCTCGACGTCGCGAAGGAGCACGACCCGGCGCTGGGACTCGGGGAGCGACTCGAGCGCCGCGACGATCACCTCCTGCGCCTCGGCGGTGAGGAACGCGGTTTCGGGGTCCTGCGGGTCCCACGGCGAGGGTGGCTCGCGCCAGTGCCCGTCCTCGAAGAACGCACCCGCCAGCGGATCGCCTTCCGCGAGATCGTCCAGGGCGGGCTCGCGCTGGGCCCGGGTGTGCGCGCGCACGGCGAGCTTCTTCGCCTGGTTCACGAGGATCGAGAAGATCCACGACCGAAGGGGAGAACGTCCCTCGAACGCGGCGATGCCGCGGAACACGCCGACCCAGGTTTCCTGCACGGCTTCCTCGATCACCGAGTCGTCGCGGGAGTAGGCACGGGCGAGGCGCTGGAGCGAGCCGTGCAACGCCGTGACGAGATCGCGGAATGCACGTTCGTCGCCGGCACGCAGGCGCGCGACGAAGGCCTCATCGAACTCGACACCTGGTGCTGGCACGCTCGGCCTCCCCGGATCCCGTCGCGACGGCGCACGCACACCTTGCCTGCGACCCGCGCGAGACGCAACGGCACGCGGCCGCCACGAATGGTAGAGTGCGGCCTCGGCCGAGGGATGCCCCTCCGGCCGACGTGGACGGAGGTCGCGTTGGGGATGCGAAGCATCGGCACTCGCGTCGGTACGCTGCTGGCCTTGCTGGGCGTGCTCCTCCGGCCCGCACAGGGCGCCGCGGTGCCGGACTCCCAGGTCGCGGTCCCGGCCGACTCCGTGGCGAGCGCCTCTCATGCGGCGGCCGAGTCGCTCGGCGCGCACGTCCTCCAGCGTTCGGCCGCGGCCGCGCCGTCGGAATCCACGGCCGCGCGCCGTCTCCAGCCCGTTCCGGTCTTTCTCGGCGGTCGCGAGGTCTTCCGCGTGCTCGCCCCCTGGGAGGGACTCGATCCGGCCCGCCGGGCCCAGGCGATCCGCTCCCGGCTCGACGCCGCCGTGGCGGACGAAGGCACCCCGCCCGACTCGCTTCGATTCAGCGCCTCACCCGATGGCATACGCGTCTCGCTCGGCCGGCACTATCTCTGGGTCATCACGGCGGACGACCTGCCGGTGCGCGAACCAGCCGCCCTCAGCCTCTGGCTCTCCGAACTGCAGACGAAGCTCCGCGACGGCGTCGTTCACGAGCGGGCGAGCCGCACTCCGGCGCAGTTCACGTTGTCGCTCGTGGTGGCGCTCGCGCTCACCCTGCTCACATGGCTCGCCTGGCGACTGCTGCTCGCCGCGGGCAGGCGCTGGCGCGCGTGGCTCGGACCGTGGCTGGGATCCCGGGTCCCCGGCCTGAAGATCCGCGGCTTCGAGGTGGCTTCGAGCGGCCAGATCGCCGGTTTCACCGGAGCCGTGCTCGGCCACCTCGACGTGCCGCTCGGCCTCCTGCTCGCCTACGCCTACCTCGCCGCCGTGTTCGAGCGCTTCTCGTGGACGCAGGGCTGGGGCTGGCAGCTGCGGCACTTCGCCGCGGAACGCGCGCTCGGATTCCTGGGCGCCCTCGGCTCCGCGCTGCCCGGCATCGTCACGATCGCCGTGCTCGCGTTCGTCTTCCGGTTGCTCGTGCGGCTCTCGAACCGGTTCTTCGACGCGATCGAGCAGGGCACGCACCGCCTCGGCCACTTCCATCCCGAGCTCGCGCGGCCGACCCGGCGCATCGTCACGATCGGGCTGTGGATCATCTTCGTGGTGGTCGCGATGCCCTACGTACCCGGAGCACAGTCCCGAGCGTTCCAGGGAGTCTCGGTGCTCGTGGGCCTGCTGTTGTCGATCGGCTCGAGCGGGTTCGTGGGCAACATGATCGCCGGGCTCGTGCTCACCTACTCGCGCTCGTTCCGCGTCGGTGACCGGGTCCGGGTCGGCGAACACGTCGGGGACGTCGTGGGCCTCGGCTATTTCGCCACGAAGCTCCGCAGCCTGCGAAACGAGGAGATCACGATCCCCAACGGTCAGATGGCGAACAGCAGCATCGTGAACTACACGCGCCTCGCCGAGGCTGACGGCCTCGTCCTGCACACGGAGGTCACGATCGGCTACGACGTCGCATGGCCGCGGGTACACGCGCTCCTGGTCGAGGCGGCCGGGAGGGTGGCCGGCGTCGAACGCGACCCGGCGCCCTGGGTGTACCAGCGTGCGTTGCACGACCACGCGGTGGCGTACGAGCTGAACGCGGTCACGAAGGACTCGCACGCCCAGCTGCGGCTCTACTCGGACCTGCACGCCGAGATCCAGGACGCCTTCAGTCGCGCGGGCGTGGAGATCCTCTCGCCCGCCTATCATGCACTGCGCGACGCGAACGCGGCCGTGCTGCCGGATTCGCCGGAAGGTCCCCGCCCGGAGCCCTCCGGCTTCCGCATACGACCCACCTGAAGCCCGGCACCGGCCGGCTCGAGGAAGCGACGCAGCGGCATCCGAACGAAATCGAACCGAGGAGCGTGCAGGTGTCCCAGACCCCACTCTGGTACAAGGACGCGGTCTTCTACGAGCTGCACGTCAAGGCCTTCTGCGACGGTGACGGCGACGGCATCGGGGATTTCCGCGGCCTCACGAGCAAGCTCGACTACCTGGTCGAGCTCGGCGTGGACTGCCTGTGGCTGCTGCCCATGTACCCGTCGCCGATGCGCGACGACGGCTACGACATCTCGGACTACTGCGCGATCCATCCGAGCTACGGGACCTTCGACGATTTCCGGGCGTTCCTCGACGCCGCGCACGCCCGCGGGCTGCGCGTGATCACGGAACTCGTCCTGAACCACACCTCCGACCAGCACCCGTGGTTCCTCGAATCCCGAAGCTCGCGCGACAACCCGAAGCGCGATTGGTACGTGTGGAGCGACACCGACGAGCGCTACGCGAACGTGCGTCGCATCTTCGTGGACACCGAACTCTCGAACTGGGCGTGGGACCCGATCTCGAAGGCGTACTACTGGCATCGCTTCTACACGCAGCAGCCCGACCTCAACTTCGACCATCCGGAGGTCCGCGAGGAGATCTGGAAGGTGATGAAGTTCTGGCTGGAAGTCGGAGTGGACGGTTTCCGCGTGGACGCCGTGCCTTACCTCGTCGAACGCGAGGGCACCTCCTGCGAGAACCTGCCGGAGACGCACGAAGTCCTGCGCGAGCTGCGCCGCCGGGTGGACGAGCAGTACCCCGGCCGCATGCTGCTCGCCGAGGCGAACATGCCGCCGGAGGAGGTCCGGCCGTACTTCGCGGACGGCGACGAGTTCCACATGGCGTTCCATTTCCCGGTCATGCCGCGCATGTTCATGGCGCTGCGGCTCGAGGACCGCAAGCCGCTCGTCGAGATCGTCCGCCGCACGCCGCCGATTCCCGCGAACTGCCAGTGGGGTCTCTTCCTCCGAAATCACGACGAGCTCACCCTCGAGATGGTCTCGGAAGTCGAGCGCTCCTACATGTACGACTCGTACGCGAGCGAGCCCGCCGCGAGGCTCAACCTCGGCATCCGCCGGCGGCTCGCGCCGCTCCTCGAAGGCGACCTGCGCCGGGTCCAGTTGCTGAACGGCATCCTCATGTCGCTGCCGGGGAGCCCGTTCGTCTACTACGGCGACGAGATCGGGATGGGCGACAACATCTACCTGGGTGATCGCAACGGCGTGCGGACACCGATGCAGTGGAGCGGGGGATGGAACGCCGGGTTCTCCGGCGCCGATCCGGAACGCCTCTGCCATCCCCTCATCTCGAACCCGCTCTACGGATACGCCTCCGTCAACGTCCACGCGCAGGAGCGGAACACGCATTCGCTGCTGCACTGGACGCGCCGGCTCATCCGGGTCCGGCGCTCCTCGAAGGTCTTCGGCCGCGGAGACATCGAGTTCCTCACGCCCGCGAACCACCGCATCCTGGCTTACCTCCGCACGCTCGAGGACGAAACCATACTCGTGGTGAACAACCTTTCGGGCGCCGCGCAGGCGGTCGAGCTGGAACTCGCGCCACTGGCCGGCGCGATTCCGGTGGAGATGTTCGGGGGCAGCCTGTTCCCGCGCATCGGCGAAGCGCCCTACGTGCTCACGCTCGCGCCGCACTCGTTCTTCTGGTTCCGGCTGCGCTACCTCTGATGCGGCGTCCGTCCCGCGCCGGTGGGGAGTCCCCATGACCCGTACGAACCTGCTGCCCGACGAGCTGTTCCGGCAGCTCGTGGCCGTGGGGCAGGTGGACCTTCTCGTCGGCGTTCCGACGTTCAACCACGCCGCGACCATCGGCCCCGTGATCACGACGCTCCACACCGGCCTCGCGAAGCACTTCCCGCGCGAGCGCACCGTGATCGTCAACATCGACTCCGGCTCCGAGGACGGCACGCGCGAGGTGCTGCGCTCCGCGCCGCTCGCGCCGGACGAACTGCGAAACCTGTCCACGCTGCGCACGACGCACCGCGTGAGTGCCGTGGTGCCCGGCGGTCCCGGCCGGAGCGTGGCGTCGCGCGCGGTGTTCGCGGCGGCGGACCTGCTCCAGGCGCAGGCCGTCGTCTTCGTGGACGCCGACGTGATCGGGCTTCACGAGGACTGGGTGGACCTGCTCGCGCGGCCCGTGCTCGCGGGGCGCGCGGACCTGTTGCTGCCCTGTCATCCGAGGCGGCGCTTCGACGGCCCGCTGCTTTCGCAGCTCGTGCGCCCGCTCCTCGGGCAGGCGTTCGCGCGGCCGCTGCCCTCGCACCTCGCGGGCGAGTTCGCGTGCACCGGCCGCTTCGCGGCCCGGCGCGTGAGCGACGCGCTCTGGGAAGGCGATCCGCCACGCCACGCGCTGGACGTCCGGCTGCTCGCTTCCGCGCTCGCCGAAGAGCAGCGCATCGAGGACGTCCTCGTCGGTCCTCGATCGTTCGCGTCCCGGGCGCCGGCGCCCTCGCTGGGCGATCTCTTCCGCGACGTCGTGGGGGCGGCCTTCGCCGGAATGGAGCAGCACGCCGGCGTGTGGCGCACGCGGGAAGCGAGCATGCCGGCGGTGAGCGACGGACCGGCGTGGCCGTTGGCGGACGACGGCTCTCACGGTGACCCCGGCCCGCTCGAGGAACGATTCCGCTCGGGCGTCCGCGATCTCGCGCCGCTGCTCGCGGAGATCCTGGCGCCGGGAACGCTGGCGGCCGTACGGGAAATCGCGGCCCGGCCCGGGCCGCTGTCCGTCCCCGATCACCTCTGGGTGACGCTCGTCTACGAGTTCGCGGTGGCCGCGCACCGGAACGTGATGAACCGCGAGCACACGATCCAGGTCATGGTGCCGCTCTACCTGGGGCGCACCGCTTCGCATTTCACGGAGATCGCCTCCGTGGACGAGACCGAGCACCGGTCGCGGCTGAAGGCGCTCGAAGACGAGTTCGCCCGGCTGCGCCCGATGTTGCTCGATCGTTGGAACGCCTGAAGAGGGAGGTGACACATGCCCGAAACGACCTCGGAAGTGCTGCGGACCGCCTGGCGGGAGTTCCTGCACGGCATGCTGGTGAACCTGCCGCACGTCCTCGCCATGCTCAGTCTCTTTCTCGTCGGCGCGCTGATGGCGTGGCTGCTCGCGCTCCTGACCCGCGTGGTGCTGCGCGCGGTGCGCTTCGACACGCTCGCCGAGCGCGCGGGCCTCGGCGCCACGCTCGCGCGCGCCGCGATGCCACGGGCCTCCGATCTCGCGGCCTCGATGGTGTTCTGGATCGTGTTCGCCGCATTCGTGGTGTCGGGGCTCGGAGCGCTCGGGATCGAAGGCATGAGCAGCCTGACCGCCGAGTTCGTGCTGTTCCTTCCGCGGCTCGGCGTCGCGGTCGGGTTGCTGCTGTTCGGTATCGTCGCGGCGAAGTTCGTGTGGCGCGCCACGCTGCTGGCCGCGGTCAACGCCGACGTGCCGTCGGCGCGCTTCCTCAGCGGCGCCGTCCGCTGGCTCATTCTCACGCTCACGGTGGCCATGGCGCTCGAGCAGGTCGGTGTGGCCAAGACGATCATGCTGACGGCGTTCGCGATCGCCTTCGGTGCGCTCATGCTCGGCGTCGCGGTCGCGATCGGCATCGGCGGCGCCCCGATCGCGCGGCGCCTGCTCGAAAAGCAGTTCCCCGAGAAACCGGAAGCGCCGAAGGACGCGCCCCCGGACATCTCGCACCTCTAGGACGCGTCCACCCTCGAGACCCGCCCTTCGAACCGGGGAGGGCGACGACGCCCCCGCGCGACCGCACCACGCCGCGCGGTGGCGGTGGCGTCGTCGACGGGACGTCGAGGAAGAGGCGGTCGGGGACGCTCACGTGCGCGTGGGCGCCCCCGGCCGGGACTGCAGCCACGCGGCGAGCGGCCCGACGGTGAGACCCTGCACGAGGATGCTGAAGGCCACCACGAGGTAGGTCACGGTGACGATCAGGTCGTGGGGCCCACCCTTGGGCAGCGACAGCGCGAGGGCGACGGAAATGCCTCCGCGCAGGCCGCTCCAGGTGAGCAGCTTGATGGCGTGCGGACTCACGGGCTGCCGCCACGCGCGCAGGATCAGGATGGGAATCCCGACGCTGACGCCGCGTGCCGCGAGCAGGATCGGGATGAGCAGGAGCCCCGCGGCGAGGAACGGCCACGAGAACTCGAGCACGACGACCTCCACGCCGATGAGCACGAACAGCAGCGCGTTGAGGAACTCGTCCACGAGTTCCCAGAAGTTGTCGAGCCGCTCCTGCGTCCGGTCCGACATCGCGAAGGCACGGCCCTGGTTGCCCACCAGGAGTCCCGCGACGACCATCGCGAGGGGCCCGGAGACGTGCAGGCGCTGCGCGAGCGCGTATCCCCCCGTGACGACGGCGAGCGTCAGGAGGATCTCGACCTGGTAGTGGTCCACGCTCTTGAGCATCCGGTAGGCGAGGAATCCCAGCACGACGCCGAAGAGCACGCCGCCCACGACTTCCTCGAGCAGCAGCGTCGCCACGTGGCGAACGCTGAGTTCGGCGCCGGGAGCGGTGAGCGAGAGGATCACGAGGAACACGACCACCCCGAAACCGTCGTTGAAGAGCGACTCGCCCGTGATCTTCACGTGCAACGACTTCGGCACTCCGGCCCGCTGCAACAGGGCGCCGACGGCGATCGGGTCGGTGGGCGAGATGAGGGCGCCGAACAACAGGCACTGCAGGAACGGAACGCCGAGCCCGAGCCACTGGAACAGTCCCCAGGACGCGACTCCCACGAGCATCGTCGAAATGACGACGCTCCCCGTCGCGAGCAGCAGGATCGCCCACTTCTGCGAGAGAAGGTCGTCCATCTGGAGGTGGATGGCGCCCGCGAAGAGCATCGCCCCGAGCATGCCGTTGAGCAGCGTGTCGTGGAAATCGAGATCGCGCACGAGCGGCAGCAACGGGTCGCGCTCGAACGCACCGAGCGCATGCAGCGCGACCAGGCCGAGCGAGCTGCACATGGCGATCGCGAGCAGCCCGATCGTCGGCGGCAGCCGGATCCAGCGGTGGTTGATCCAGCTGAAGAGGGCGGCGAGCGTGGTCAGCGTGGCGAAGACTTCGAATGGCGTCATGCGGGGTTCCGGGCACAGGGCGGGGGATTCACGGGCGCGAGGCCGTCGGGTCGAGTCCTCAGGAGCCGGTGAGCCGTGGCGGTCGCAGGAACTTCGGGTTCCTGCGCGCCGCGTCTTCCTCGGTCGCGATTTCGGGATTGAGCCACTCGATCAGCGCCGCGTAGCCGAGGCTCTCGGGATCGCCGGGCAGGTAGTCCGGGATCACGGCGATCACCTGGAAGCCTTCGCGCATCTGGAACGAGAGCGTCGGACCGTGGATCCGGCCGTCGAGGACGCCGAGCACGTACTCCTCGGCGGACATCTGCGAGGCCCACTGGTGGTAGCCGCGCAACCGGCCCGCGGCGCGAATGCGCAGCAACCCCAGGCGGGACACGAGTGCACGACGGGCCGCGTAGAGCGCGGCGCCGACCCCGGAGCGCTGCAGGTCGGGGTCCACCATGACCTCGGCGCCGTAGAGGGTGCGCCCGTGTTCGGGATCGTGGTTGGTGAACATGCCGCCGGCGGTGAAGTCTCGCCAGGCGCCCTTCGAGTCGTAGTCGTCCCAGTACACGACGAGGCTCGCCGCCATTCCCGCGATCCCCTCGGCACCTTCGCGCTCCGCGACGAACTGCCCCTCGGGAAAGACGCGCAAGTGCGAGGCGAGCTGTTCGACGGTCCAGGGCAGCGCGCCCGGGTACACACGGCGGGTCAGGGCGATGATGGCTTCGAAGTCCGAGGGCCGCGTGCCGCGGACACGGACATCCGGACGATCCGGTTTCACAGTCGGACGACCTCCAGCAGGCGCGCGACGTCCTCGGTGTGCTGGCTGTCGCGCAGCGGCAGCACGGTGCCGTTGGACCGAGAGTCGTGCAACGTGGCGAGATTCAGCTCGCCGATGACCATCGTCTCCTGGTTCGGGGCTCCCTCCGCGAGAATACCGTCGCGAGCGAACGGGAAATCGCTCGGCGTGAGGATCGCCGCCTGACCGTAGTTCAGGGAGACCGCGGGCACCATCGGCAGCGAGCCGACGGTGGAGGCATGGACCACGTACAGGTGGTTCTCGACCGTGCGGGCGTGGGCGCAGTAGCGCACGCGCAGGAACCCCTGCCGGTCGTCGGTGCAGCTCGGCACGAGCAGGAGGTCCGCGCCGGCGCGGGCGGCCACACGCGCCAGTTCGGGGAACTCGACGTCGTAGCAGATCGTGATGGCGAGGCGTCCGAACGAGGTTTCGAACAGCTTCAGGTGGTCTCCCGGGGACACCAGCCAGTCCTCGGCCTCGAACCGCGTCATGTGCAGCTTCGGCTGGGACTGGTGGCGTCCGTCGGGGCCGAACAGGAAAGACTCGTTCCGCACGGCGTCCGGGCTCGACCCGGCCACCGGGATCGACCCGGCGCAGACGTGAAGGCCGTGCTTCTTCGACAGGCCGCTCATCATCTCGACGAAACGCTCCGCATGTCCCGCCAACTCGCGCACCTGCTCGGGCAGCGGACGCCGGATGTCCCCGAGCGTGAGCAGCTGCAGCGTGAAGTACTCGGGAAAGACGACGAGCCGGCACTTGTAGTCCGCCGCCGTCTCGACGAGCCCCTCGACCTGCGCCCGGAACGCCGAGAAATCCAGCACCGGCCGGATGAAGTACTGGAGCGCCGCGATTCGAATGCGATTCATGCGAGGTCCTTTCCGGAACGGCCGGTCATCGGTTCAGCCCCCGGCCCCGAGCCGGACGATCAGCATGCTGCAGGACGCCCGTCGCAGGACCGCCTCCGCGACGCTCCCGAGCGTGAGGCGCCGGAGTCCGCTTCGGCCGTGCGTGCCGACGACGATCAGCGACGCGCGCAGGCGAGCCGCCTCGTCGAGAATGGCATCCGCAGGTGACCCGACGCTCAGGATCGTGTCGTCCGCGGAGAAATCCTCGCGCAACTTTTCGAGCCGAATCCTCGACGACTCGATTTCGGACTCGAGCAGGCGGGTCATCATCTGGGACGGGACGCTGTCGGGAGCCTCGAGCGCGAGGACCCGCACCTCGACGGCGTGAAGGATCAGGAAGCCGGCGCCGAGCCGCTCGGCTTCGGCGCGCCCCGCTTCGACGGCCGGGAGGGACGGGTCGGAGAAGTCCGTCGCCGCGAGCACGACACCGGGGGCGTGAGCACGAACGACGCGCACGGGGCAGGGCGCGTGCCGGGTGACGCGTTCGGCGACCCCTCCGAGCGAGGCTCGTTCGCCTCTCGAGCCGGATCCGAGCACGACGAGCGACGCATGCTCGGTCTCCGCGGCTTCGAGGATCGCCGCGTGCGCCGACCCGGTCAGGATTCGCACCGAAACGTCTCCGGCATCGCCGCCCAGGACGCGAACGACGTGCGCCCCGAGCGCATGCTCGATCTTCGCGCGGGCGCGTTCGGCGACCTCGAGATCCACTTCCCGCAGTTGCGGGAAGAGCGGACGTATTCCGTGCAGATCGGGCATGGCGTGGCACACGATCAACGGCGCCGCCTGTGCGCGCGCGAGCGCATGCGCCTGCCGCACCGCCTCCTCGCCGGCCGTGTCGATGGCGGTCGCCACCAGGATGGGTCCGGACGGTCTCATCATCGCCTCCTTCCGCCCGAGGGGCGGGACACAACGGGGGACTGCGCGGCCGTTCGGAGCTGCCATCAGGCGGACGCCGGCACCACATCCGGCGGGGAGCCCGTGTCGTGCCGGCGCCGGGCGTAGGCCGCGATGATGTCGCGCCGCGACAGGATCCCGAGCACCTTTCCGTCACCGTGCGTGTCCACCACCGGGAGATCCTCGACTTCGAGCGCCATGAGCCGCTGCAGTGCACGGTCGAGGTCGTCGTCGGGCGAAAGCGTGGCGGCAGGCAGCGAGGCGAGGTCGTGCGCGATCGCGGGAACGCCATCGCCGCCTTCGTCGAGGAATTGACGCACCTGCGCGAGCGTCACCACGCCGGTCATCCGGCCGCCCCGGTCCACGACCGGAAAGCAGTGCTGCGAGGACGTCATGCAGGTCTGGATCACGTCGGGCAGCAGGGCGTCCTGCCGCAGCGTGTGCAGCTTCCTTCCGCCGATGACATCACGAACACGGAGGGCGCGGAGGATGCCGCCGAGGATCGCGCCGCGGTGCGCGGGGGAGTCGAGGCGGCTCGCGACCTGGTGCCGGTAGAGCGACCATCGGCGCCCGAACAGGTAGGCGAGTGCGCACACCCACAATGCCGGCAGCAGGAGCTGGTAGTTGCCCGTCATCTCAGAGACCATCACGAGCGTCGAGATCGGTGTATTCGCCGCGGCCGAGAAGAATCCCGCCATGCCCACGACGACGAAGGCGCCGGGTTGCGTGACGACGCCCGGCAGCCACTGCTGCGCGAGCAGTCCCACGGCGCCGCCCAGGGCGCCACCGATCACCATCGAAGGACCGAACACGCCACCGGAACCGCCCGAGCCGATCGAGCAACTCGTCGTGAGCATCTTGCCGAACGCGACGGCGAGGAGAAGCATCAGCGGCAACTCTCCCCGCATGGCGTGCTGGATCGTGGCGTAGCCGAACGACAGCACGTCGAGCGCGCGCACGTCCCGCAGGAGGGAATGGAGCAGCAGCGCGAGGCAGCCCGTCAGCACGCCGCCGAGCGCGGGCTTGAGCACGGCCGGCATGCGCAGCCGCGCGAAGAGGCCGTGCACGCCGTAGAACAGCTTCACGAACAGGCCCGCGGCGAGCGCGACGACGAGTGCGAGGATGCTGTAGGGAAGCAGCTCCTCGACGGAGTGGAACGTGAATCGCGGAGTGTCGAAGAGCGAACCGAAACCGAACTTCAGCGAGAACACGCAGTAGGCGACGATCGTCGAGATGGCGGCGGGAATGATCGCGTCCGGCTCGAACTCGGGGTCGGCGTACAGCACTTCCGAAGCGAAGAGGGCGCCCGCCAGCGGAGCTCGAAAGATGCTGCCGACCCCGGCGCCGACTCCGGCCGCGAGCAGGACGCGCCGGTCACGCTCGCCGAGGCCGAGCTTCGTGGCGAGGAAGGAGCCGAACCCGGCGCCGATCTGAGCGATCGGGCCCTCGCGTCCACCGGAGCCGCCCGAACCGAGCGTGATCGCGGAGGCGATCGTCTTCACGATCGGTACGCGCCCACGAATGTGCCCGCCGCGGCGATGGAACGCGTCGATCGCTTCGTCGGTTCCGTGCCCGCCCGCCTCGGGCGCGAAGCGTCGCACCAACCAGCCGGTGACCAGCCCGCCGAGCCCCGCGACGATCGGGATCATCCACGGACGGAAGGGCGTGTCCCCGGGCGCGATCAGCGCGACTTCGCCCGCGGGCCCCTCCATGCGCAGGCCGGCGAGTCGGTCGAGGAAGACGTGCGTGCCCGCCTGGCACAGGTACTGGAAGAGAATGGCGCCACATCCGGCGACGAGGCCGACGAGCGAACTCAGCCCCACGGTCCGGCTCACGGCGTGCAGTTCGAGCCGGCGCGCCTCCTTCGCGATGCCTCGCAGCGGGCTCACGGCGATCTCCTCGGGATCGGGAAATGGGGTGGACTGGGCCGCGGAACAGCGCCGCTCCGGAGCGGGGGGCAACCGGGGCGACGAGGGTCAGGGGGGTGTCTCGCCGCTACTTCCGGCGCTCGGGCGCGTCCCCATCGAGCGATCGCAGATACTCGACGAGAAAATCGCGCGCCAGTTCACGACAACCCAGTCCGAATGCGAGTGCGAGGCCGAGCCCCGTCGCGGCACCCGCGACGACGCCGCTGGCCATGACGAATTGCGCGGCGAAGCCGAGCTGCTCGAGCGCGAGCAGCATGGCGAAGCCGGTGAGCACGGCGCCGACGATCCGTCCGAAGAGTGCGGCCGAGCGCACGTCGGCGGACTCGAGGAAGTGCCGCGTCACCGCTCCGACCACGAGCGCGCCGATCGTCCCGAGCGCGAAGAGCATGCTCGCGGCGAGGATGCGCGGGAGCACTTCCTCGAAGCGCTGCGCGAGCGGCGCGGCGATCTCGAAGCCCACGGACTCCAATGCGACGGTCAGCGCGGCGCCGAACACGAGCCAATAGGCCGCCCAGCCTCCGAGCGCGGAGGCGTCGTGACTTCCGGCGATCCGTTCGCCGACCGTCCGCTTGACCACGGCGTCGAAACGCACGCGGCGAAGCACGCCGCGCACGGCCGCCGCGAACACCGAAGCGACCAGCCAGCCGAGCAGCAGGACGAGCGCGACGAGCGCCAGGGAGAGCGCGCCGCGCGACGCGCCGGCGCCGAGCGCCTGGATCCGGTCCAGCAGATGGCTCCAGAACTCCGCCGGAAACATCTCGAGCAGTCTCATGTGGACTCCTTCAGGCCCGGCCGGGGCCGGTTGCGGTCGAGGAAGACGGATCTCCGGTCGCCGCCTGCGCGTCGCGCCCCGGCGTGCGGAGGTGGACGCCCACGATCGTGTCGAGCAGTTCGAGCGTCCAATCGAAGACGTTGCGCCTCAGCACGGTCTCCCGCAGGGCGCCCATGCGTTCCTGGCTGCTCTCCGGATCCTCGGAGAGCGCGCCGTGATAGGCGTCCGCGAGCGCCTCGCGGTCGTACGGCGACACGATCCATGCCCGCTCGAGTTCGCGCGCGGCGCCCGTGAAGGGCGAGAGCACCAGCGCACCGCGCCGATCCGGCGACGCGGCGAGGTACTCCTTCGCGACGAGGTTCATGCCGTCGTGCAACGAGGTCACGGTGCAGAGGTCCGCCATGCGGTAGTAGGGAAGCAGTTCACGGAAATCGAGGTTGCCCTCGATCAGGTGCACCGTGGGCCCGCCGGCGCGCGGGTACCGCGCGTTGAGCCGCTCCGCCCAGCGCCGCGCGTGGATCTGGACGTTGCGGTACTCGCTCAACTCGATCCGCGACGGCACGCCGATCTGGACGAACGCGAACCGCCCCTGCCATTGCGGGTACTTCTCGAAGAGCCGGTCGAGGGCCTCGAAGCGTTCGGGAATGCCCTTCGTGTAGTCGAGCCGGTCCACGCCGATCCCGACGAGACAATCCTGGAGACCGAGTTCCTCGCGGATCCGCGACTCGGCCCAGCGCGACTCGGGGGCCTCGGCGAGGACGGCGATTTCGTCCGCATCCACGCTGATCGCGGCGGGATGCACCCAGGTGCGGCGCCCGTCACGATCCACGGCCATGCGTTCGTGATCCACGCGCGCTTCGAGCGACTCGGCAACCGAATCGAGGAAGTTGCGGGCGTGACGCTGGATGTGGAAGCCGAGGACGTCGTTCGCGAGCATGCCCTCCAGCAGTTCCTGCTTCCACGGGAGCACGCGGAAGATCTCGGGATTCGGCCACGGGATGTGCCAGAACATCGCGATCTGGAGGTCGGGCCGGACGGCCTTGATGTACTTGGCCGCGAGGGCGAGGTGGTAGTCCTGCAGGAAGACGAGGGCGGGTTCGTCCCCGACCTCCTCCAGCACGACCTCGGCGAATCGCCGGTTCACCTCCACGTAGCTGTTCCAGTCGTCGAGCCGGAAGCGGGGGCGCACGTACACGACGTGGCAGAGCGGCCAGAGCGCGCCGTTGGCGAACCCCGAGTAATAGTGCGCGTGCTGGTCCTTCGAAAGCCAGATCCGGCGGAGCGAGTATCGCGGCTGCTCGGGCGGACAGGGCACGCGATCGAAGGCGTCCACCGCCTCGCGGTCACCGTCGCCGCTGCCGTGGGCCACCCAGACGCCCCCCAGCGCCTGCATCACGGCGTCGAGGGCGACGGTGAGGCCGCCGGCATTCCGGACCACGCGCAGTCCCTTGCCGTCGCGATGGTGCGAATACGGCTCGCGATTCGACACCACGACGAGCTTGCGGTCGGGGAGATGTGCCCGGGCCCACTGAACGAGGTCGGCACGTGTCGTCCGCGGCGGTCCCTGACCCCGAAGCTGCGAGCGGAGGGCGGCGCGTGACAACGCGCCTCGAGCCCGGTCGGCGAGATCCATGTCGTGCTCCCTTCGTCGTGGGCGCGAAGGTCGTGGGTGGTTCCGCTGAGGACGATCCCGGCACGGCACCTTCGCTGTTGACGACGAGGCCAGTGTAGGCAAACATGACTCGTCGGTCAACTTTGGACTGGGAGTACCACTCATGCCACGGACCCACGTGCTCGACCAGATTCCCGCCCAGCTCTGGCGGCTGGTGAAGCTGGCGCGGCATCGGCTGCTGATGTTCGACTACGACGGCACGCTCGCGCCCTTCCGGGTCACCCGGGACGAGGCCGCCCCCGTGGCGGGCTCGCTCGAACGGCTGCACCGCATCGCGGCGAGCGGGCACACGACGCTGGCCATCGTCACCGGGCGTCCGCTGCGCGAAGTGGAACGATTTCTCGACGGACTGCCCGCGCTCTTCGTCGGCGAACACGGCTGGGAGCGGCGTACCCCCGACGGCGGTCTGTTCCTCCGGCCCGTGCCACCCGCGGCGGCGCTCGCCCTCGAGCAGGCCGTGACGGCGGCGGAGGTGGTCGGCTGCGGGGAGTGGCTCGAGCGCAAGCGCACCTCGGTCGTGCTGCACACCCGGGCGATGAGCGAAATGGTCGCCGCCGAAATGCAGCGCCGATGCGAAGAGGCCTGGGCGCAGATCGCCGCGGGTGGCCGCGTCACGCTGGATCGGATCCAGGGTGGGATCGAGATCCGCGCGTGGGGTTGCAACAAGGGAACCGCCGCGCTTTCGCTGCTTTCGCACACGCCACCCGGCAGCATCGGCGTCTTCGTCGGCGACGACGTCACGGACGAGGACGCGTTCGACGCCGTACGCGAATGGGGCTTCGGCATTCGGGTCGGGCCGAAGGATGGGCCGACACTGGCGATGGGCCACCTTCGCGAGTGCGAGGCCGTCCCCGAATTCCTCGACGAATGGCTCGACGTCACCCGGCGGGAAGGGGAGCCGCACACGGCTGCCACTTGACCCGACGGTCAGGTTCATCGAGGCGGAGGCGCCCCGCCCCACGGGTTGCCTGCAACGCGCGCAATCGGCATGCTTCCGCCTCACTTCTTCAGGAGAACCCATGCGGAGCACAGGAACGACGTCGCCGCCCATCGCGCGAGGGCGGCGGGAACATCGCAAGCACCTGACGAGGCAGGACCTGCTGGCAGCGGGGCGAAGGCTCTTCGGCGAACAGGGACTCTACGAGTCGCGGATCGAGGACCTGACGCGGCACGCGGGTATCGCGAAGGGCACGCTCTACGGCTACTTCGCGAACAAGCAGGAACTCATGGAGGCGGTCGTCACCGCGGGCTTCAGCGAACTGCTGGGCCACGTGGACCGGGCGGTCCACGAAGCCGAGGACGCCGATGCCGCGCTCGTCGCCTGCGTGCAGGCGCACTTCGACTTCTTCGAGTCGAACCCCGACCTCATGCGCGTGTTCCACCAGGTGCGGGGCATGCTGAAGTTCAACCTGCCCGAAGGCCGGCCGCTGCGGCGCGTGCTGTCCCACTATCTCGCGAGTCTCGGCGACACGATCGCGCCGCTGCTGGCGAACGGCCGCGCTCCGGCCCGCGAGCCGGTCGAACTCGCGACACTGCTCTTCGGCGCGGTCTCCGGCGTCTCGTCCACGCACGCTTCGATGGCCGGCGCCCCTCCGGCCGGTGCGCACTCCCGTCTCGCGTCGGAGGCGATCGCCGGAATGATGCGACGTTTCGGCGCGGAATCCCCGGAACCCGCTCCGCGCGCGGCCAGGGCCTCGAAGCGCGCGCCGGCCGGCGGCGGACGGACACCATCGGGTGGGCGCTCCTCACGCTGACGCGCCGTTCAGCTCCGTTCCGCGCCGCGAATCTCCTCCGTCGCGGTTTCGTCGAGTTGCGGCGCCCGCGGCTCGGTGAGATCCGGGTACGAACGCCGGAAGAAGACCGCGGGCACGATGGTCGTCGCGAGCGTGTAGAACATCACGCCCCCGAACACCTCCGGTGACACGCCGAAGCGCTCCTTCAGGATCTGCGCGATCGCGAGACCGAAGACGAGCGTGGGAAGCAGCGAGACGGCGATGCGAAGCCCCTTCGCGGGCGGCTCGCCGAGCGCGAATCGGCGGTGCAGCAGCACGGCGCCGAGCCGCAGCGGCACCACGGACAGCAGGAACGCCGCTCCGTACCCGAGCGCCATCGGATGCAGGTCCTCGCGGCGAATCTGGAGCCCCGCGTTGAAGAAGTAGAAGGGCACGAAGAAGGACGCGAACATTTCGACCGCGTGCACCATCTGCTCGGACGCGAGCGCGGGCAGCCGCGAGCGGAACCGCTGCGCCGCCATGCCGACGACGAACGCCCCCACGAGGTAGTAGACGCCCAGTTCGCGCGTCACGATCGCGCACGCCACCGCGATCATGAGCAGGAACGCGAACTCCGAACGGGGCGCATGCGGCACCACGAACGCCGCGAACGCGCGGAAGACGAGCGGCAACAGGACGATCAGCAGGACGAGCACGAGGAGCGAGATCGCGAACTTCTCCGCGGACGTGGACTGCAGCGTCGCGAACATCACGAGGAGCGCGAGCAGTTCGGTCGCGATCGCTTTCGACTTGATCCAGCGCTTCTCCGCCGGATCGAGCCCGAACAGCCCCAGCGAATCGAGGATGAAGCCGGTGGACGGCGTGACCAGCGCCAGTGCGAGCAGCGTGGCCACCCGGCCGTCGAGGTGCAGGACGCTCATGAGCCCCCACGCGCAGGCGCCGAGCATCGCGGCCCTCACCGCGAGGTGCTGCGCGAGGAAGCCGGCGTTCGCGCGCAGTTCCTCGACCTCCACTTCGAGCCCCGCGAAGAGGAAGAGCGCCGTGATCCCGAACGAGGCGAGCAGGTGCAGCGTCGCGTCGTGCTGCAGCACGCCGAAGCCGAGCCCGGTGGCGGCGCCCAGCAGGAGGCTCGTGATCGCGGCCGGCAGCCCGAAGCGCTGCAGGGCCCGAGGCACGACGAACAGGCCGAACAGGATCGCGACGTATCCGATGTCGGCGGGCAGCGCGGGGAATCCGTGCGTCATCCGAGTACCTTCCGTGGGGGGGAATGCTCGTGCGGGCGAACGGCCGCTCGCAGCGGGCCGAAACCTAGCAGGCGTACGGCGGCGCGGGCGAGCAGTCGTTTCGGTTGAAGCGCGTCCGCCGCCGAGACTAGTCTGCGCCCCATGTTCGCACGCACACGCGCCGCCTTCGCGGCCATGCTCGCGGTGGCCGCGGCCGCCGCTCCGGCGCTCGCCGCCGGGCCGTTCACGCCCGCCACGCTCGACGCCGCACGTTCGATCCGGGAGCGCGCGCTGCGCGACGACACCGGCTACGACCTGCTGCGCTCGCTGACCACCGAGGTCGGACCGCGCCTGTGCGGCACGCCGGGCGATGCGCGTGCCGTGGCGTGGGCGCTCGCGAACCTGCGCGCGCTCGGCTTCACGAACGTGCACGCCGAACCGGTCAAGGTGCCGCACTGGGTCCGCGGCACGCCGCACGCCGAAGTGCTCGAGCCGTTCGCGCAGCCGATGGTCGCCGTCACGCTCGGCGGCAGCGTCGCGACGCCGGACGCGGGGATCGCCGCCGAAGTGCTGCGCGTCGGCTCGCTCGCCGAGCTGGCGCTGGTGCCCGACAGCCTCGTGCGCGGCAAGGTGGTCTACTTCGGCGGGCGCATGGCGCGCGCGCGCAGCGGCATGGGTTACGGAGCCGCGGTGCCGGTGCGCGGCCGGGGCGCGGGAGAGGCGAGCAAGCGCGGCGCGCTCGCGGTGATGATCCGCTCGATCGGCACCGACCGCGACCGAGTCGGGCACACGGGCGGCATGCGCTTCGAGAAGGGTGAGAACCCGATCCCGGCGTTCGCGCTCTCGAATCCCGACGCCGACATGCTCGAGGTGCAGCTCGCCTCGAGCCGACCGGTACGCGTGAGGCTGCGCGACGACTCGCGCTGGGCCGACAGCACGATGTCGGCGAACGTCGTGGGCGAGATTCCGGGACGCGATCCGCGCGGCGAAGTCGTCGTGCTCGGCGCGCACCTCGATTCGTGGGACCTCGGCCAGGGCGCGCACGACGACGGCGCCGGCGTCGCGATCATGACCGCGGCCGCGAAGCTGATCGCGCAGGCCGCGCCGCGGCCGAAGCGCACGATCCGCGTCGTACTGTTCGCGAACGAGGAGTTCGGCCTTTCGGGCGCCCGCGCCTACGCGCGCGAGCACGCGGCGGAAGCGGACAGGATCGTGCTCGGCATGGAGTCGGACCTCGGCGCCTACGCACCGACCGGCGTCCAGTCGCGCGTCGCGCCCGAGCTGCTGCCGGTCGTGCGCGCCATGACGGACGTGCTCGCACCGCTCGGCGTGCCGCTCACCGGCAACGAGGCGACGGGCGACGCCGACGTGGGCCGGCTCTACGACCTCGGGGTGCCGGTGTTCGACGTGAACACCGACGCGAGCGAGTACTTCGACCTGCACCACACGCCGAACGACACGTTCGACAAGGTGGATCCGGCCATGGTGCGGCTGAACACGGCGTGCTACGCGACGCTCGCGTACCTCGCCGCGGAGTACGCTCCGGGCTTCGGCCGCGCACCGCGCCCCGCACCGGCCGCACCGGCGGCGCCGCCGCGCTGAACGTCCGCGCGCCGCTCGGCGTCGCGAAGTGGGAAGGCCGCCGCGTCCGTCACACGGGCGCGGCGGCCTTCGGTCATTCGGGCGTTGACGCTCGGCGCGGGGTGCGTTCTAGTCGCCGCGCTTCGTGACGCCCCCTTGCGTCTTCCCGCACCGTCCCTTCCACGGGAGATCCGTCCCGATGAATCGCAAGTCACTGATCTGGACTTCGGTCCTCTGCCTTTCCCTGCTCTCCGCCGCGGCGTTCGCGGCGGGCCGCCCCGCGGCGAAGCCCGCCGACCGGAAACCCGAATCGAAGCTCTCCGCCGGCTCGTTCTCCGGACTCAAGTTCCGCAGCATCGGGCCCGCGCTCACGTCCGGCCGCATCGTGGACGTCGCGGTGCACCCGAACGACAAGAGCACCTGGTACGTGGCCGCCGCGTACGGCGGCGTCTGGAAGACCACGAACGCCGGCACGACGTGGAAGCCCATCTTCGATTCGCAGGGCACTTCGTCCATCGGCTGCGTGACGCTCGACCCGGCGCAACCGCTCACCGTCTGGGTGGGCACGGGCGAGAACAACAGCCAGCGCAGCGTCGGCTGGGGCGACGGCGTCTACCGCTCGGACGACGGCGGGCGCAACTGGACGAACGTCGGCCTGAAGGCCTCCGAGCACATCGGCCAGATCGCCGTGCATCCCTCGAACTCGGACGTGGTGCTCGTGGCCGCGCAGGGCCCGTTGTGGGCGAGCGGTGGCGACCGCGGTCTGTACAAGACCACCGACGGCGGCAAGACCTGGAAGCGCGTCCTGCACGTGGACGAGTGGACCGGCGCCAGCGAAGTGCGCTTCGACCCGAAGAACGCGAACATCGTCTACGCCGTGACCTACCAGCGCCACCGCAAGGAGTGGACGCTGATCGACGGCGGCCCCGGCTCGGGCATCTGGAAGAGCACGGACGGCGGCGACACGTGGAAGAAGCTGTCCGGCGGTCTGCCGTCGGAGGACATGGGCAAGATCGGCATCACGACGCCGCCGAACGAGCCGGGCGCGATCGTCGCGGTGATCGAAGCCGCGAACGGCAAGAGCGGCACGTATCGCTCCGACGATTACGGCGCGAACTGGGAGAAGATCTCGGAGCACTGCTCGGGTTCGCCGCAGTACTACAACGAGCTGTTCTCCGATCCGAGCGTGCCCGGCCGGATCTACTCGGTGGACACCTACCTGCAGACGAGTGACGACGGCGGCCGCACCTGGCGCCGCGCGGGCGAACGCCACAAGCACGTGGACAACCACATCGTGTGGGTGGACCCCGACGACTCGCGTCACGTGCTCGTCGGCTGCGACGGCGGGCTGTACGAATCGTTCGACCGCTGCGCGACCTGGAAGTACTTCGGCAACCTGCCGATCACGCAGTTCTACAAGCTCGAAGTGGACGACTCGAAGCCGTTCTACTACGTCTACGGCAACAACGTGCACGGCATCCGCAACTCGGACTGGTTCATCACGGTCGGCGGCGACGGCTTCCAGCCGCGCGTGGATCCCACGAACCCGAACATCGTGTACTCCGAGTCGCAGCACGGCGGGCTCGTGCGCCACGATCGCGCGACGGGCGAGAACATCGACATCCAGCCGCAGCCCGAGCCGGGCGAGGAAGGCAGCCGCTGGAACTGGGACAGTCCGCTGATCATCTCGCCGTTTTCGCCGTCGCGGCTCTACTTCGCGTCGCAGCGCATCTACCGCAGCGACGATCGCGGCGACACGTGGAAGCCCGTGAGCGGCGACCTCTCGCGCGGCATCGACCGCAACAAGCTACCGGTCATGGGCCGCGTGTGGAGCGTGGACGCCGTCGCGAAGAACCGCTCGACGACCGTGTACGGCAACGTCGTCGCGCTGTTCGAATCGCCGCTCAAGGAAGGCCTGCTGTGGGCGGGCACCGACGACGGCCTGCTGCACGTGACCGAGGACGGCGGCGCGCACTGGCGCCGCATCGAGACGCCCGCGGGCGTGGGCGAGTATGCCTACGTCACGCGCGTCGTCGCCTCGCAGCACGCGGTGAACACCGTGTACGTGACGTACGACCGTCACCGCATGGGCGACCTGAAGCCCTACGTGCTCAAGAGCACGGACCTCGGCCGCACGTGGACGCACATCACTTCGGACCTGCCCGTGAACGGTTCGGTGTTCGCGTTCGCCGAGGACCACGTGAGCGCCGACCTGCTGTTCGTGGGCACCGAGTTCGGCGCCTTCTTCACGCAGGACGGCGGCCGCAAGTGGATCAAGCTCACCGGCGGGCTTCCGGTGCAGAGCATCCACGACATCGCGATCCAGAAGCGCGAGGGCGACCTCGTGCTCGGCTCGTTCAGCCGCGGCTTCTACATCCTCGACGACTACTCGGCGCTGCGCAGCATGAACGAGCCGCGCCTGAACGAGGAAGCCGTGCTGCTGCCCGTGCGCAAGACCCCGATGTACATCCCGGCGTCGCCGATGGGCGGCGCGGGTCCGGCCGAGCAGGGCCACATGATGTACACGGCCGAGAACCCGCCTTTCGGCGCGGTGTTCACGTACTGGCTGCGCGACGAGTACCAGACGATGCGCGAGAAGAGACAGGAGCGGGAGAAGGCCGAGAAGAAGGCGGGCCAGAACTCGTTCTACCCGAGCTGGGACAGCCTGCGCGCCGAGGCGAGCGAGGAAGCGCCTTCGATCGTGCTCACGGTGACCGACGCCGCGGGCAACGTCGTGCGACGCATCACCGGCCCGGCCGACGCGGGCTTCCACCGCGTCGCATGGGACCTGCGCTGGTCGTCGTCCGAGCCCGCGGTCCTCGGCTCGCGCACGCGCGGCGATTGGGACGACACGCCCAACGGTCCGCTCGCGCTGCCGGGCACCTACACGGTCACGATGGCGAAGCGTGTCGGCGGCGTGTTCACGCCGATCGGGCAGCCGCAGCAGTTCGTGTGCGAGCCGCTGCTCACGCCGTCGCTGCCGCCTGCGGATCGCGCGGCCACGCTCGCGTTCGCGCAGAAGACCGCCCGGTTGCAGCGTGCGGTGCTCGGCGCGGGCCGCCTGTTCAACGAAGCGCAGGGCCGCCTGCCGCTGCTCGCGGCCGCGCTCGACGAGTCCACGCGCCCGACGGAAGACCTTCGCACCGAGTTGCGCGCCCTGCGCAAGCGCTTCGAGGCGCTCGGCGTCACGCTCTACGGCGACCGCGTGCTGCGGAACGCCGAGGAGGCGTTCCCGCCGTCGCTCACCGAGCGCGTGAACCAGGTGGTCGGTGGGCACTGGTCCTCCACCAGCGCGCCGACCGCCACGCACCGCCGCGGG
>JBGANH010000331.1:0-3878 GCA_044222365.1 Candidatus Eiseniibacteriota bacterium | reverse complement strand
GCTGGCGCAGGGCGTGAAGTTCGACGTGTAGCAATGAGTGGCCGCGGGCGACCGCGGCACTCGAGAAGCAGGGCGGGCGCGGTTCGACGAGCTCCGCGCCCGCCGCGTCACCGGTTCGCAATGCACTCAAGGAGGAGTGGCATGGTCGTGAACAACCTTGCCCGCATTCGGGCCGCCGTCTTCACGTGGATGCTGCTTCCCGCCCTTGCCGCTTCGGCGCCCGCCCCAGCCGCCCGCACCGCCGACCCGATCGCCAGTGCCGTGCGCGACGCCGTCACCCCGCTCATGGCCGCGAAGGGCATCCCCGGCATGTCGGTCGCGATCACGCGCGGCGGCCAGGCGCGCGTCTTCCATTTCGGCGTGGCGTCGCGCGAGAGCGGCCGGCCGGTGGACGACCGCACGCTGTTCGAAATCGGCTCGGTGTCGAAGACGTTCACCGCGACGCTCACGAGCTGGGCCGCGGAGCGTGGCAAGCTCGCGTGGTCCGATCCGGTGAGCCGCCACTTGCCGTCACTGAAGGGCACGGCGTTCGGCGAAGTGCGCCTCTTGCACCTCGCCACGCACACGCCCGGCGGCCTGCCGCTGCAGGTGCCCGGCGAGGTGAACGACGAAGCGCAGCTGCTGCGCTGGTTCGCGCGGTGGAAGCCGGAGTTCGCGCCCGGAACGCGACGCACCTACGGCAATCCCGGTATCGGTGCGCTCGGCCTCGCCACTGCCGGCAGCCTCGGCGGCGATTTCGCGTCGCTCGTGGAGCGCGAGCTGCTGCCCGCGTTCGGCCTCGCGAACACGTTCCTCGACGTGCCCGCATCCCGCCGGAACGACTACGCGCAGGGCTACGACTCCGAGGACTCGCCCGCGCGCATGACGCCGGGCGTGATCGGGGCAGAGGCATACGGTATTCGCACGACCACGCCCGACCTCATCCGGTACGTGCAGGTGCAGATGGGCGAGCACGCGATCGACCGCGCGTGGCGGCGGGCGGTCACCGCGACGCACACGGGCTGGTTCGCCGCCGGTTCGATGACGCAGGACGCCGCGTGGGAGCAGTACGCTTACCCGGTGCCGCTCGACACGCTGCTCGCGGGCAACTCGCCGCGCATGGCCTTCGAGCCGAACGCCGTCGTCACGCACCGTCCGCCGATGCGGCCGCGCGCCGACGTATGGATCAACAAGACCGGCTCGACGCGCGGCTTCAGTGCGTACGTCGCGTTCGTGCCCGCACGTCGGATCGGGGTGGCCGTGCTGGCGAACAAGAGCATCCCGATCGCCGACCGGATCGCCGTGGCGTACGCGATCATGCAGGCGTTGGAACGCACGGTTCGCTGACGCGACACGCCGGCTTCCCGTGAGGTGATGCCTGTGCGGACGGGCGAGATCGTGCTTGTCCCGCGGCGGCTCGGGTGCTGCAATTCCCGGCGGTCGGCCGCGCCCGCGTCGGGGGCGCCAACGAGGGGAGAGTTCGTCATGAGTCCTCGATACCCGCTGCCGGTACTTCTCGTCGCCATGATCCTCGCGACCGTGACATTCGCATTCGCGGCACCGCCGGTGTACGTGCGCACGATCGGCGGTCCCGGCACCGCGCCCGGACAGTTCGTGCTGCCGACCGGAGTTGCGGTGGACGCGAATGGCGACGTGTACGTTTCCGACAGCGAAAACTGTCGCGTCACGCGCTTCCACGCGGACGGCACCTACGTGACGCACTGGAATGCCTGCGGTGGCGGAATGGGGCAGGCCATGGGAATCGCCGTGGACGATGCCGGTACGGTGTTCGTCGCATTGCGCCACGGCGTGCTCGCGATGTTCGACTCGCAGGGCACTCCGCTGGGCCAGTGGACGCACGACGCGAACGGCATCGCGCTCGTGGAACCGTGGGGTGTCGAGGCCGCCGGTGGCAGCGTCCTTCTCGTGGACTACGGTGCGTCGAGGATTCTCGAACTGCAGGCCGGCGTGCTGGTGCCGATCGCCTCGGGTGCGGGATGCGGGCCCGGCCAGTTCCACAGCCCCGTCAGCGTGGCGCACGTCGGGGACCACCTGTATGTGACGGAATACAGCGACCGGCTCCAGAAGCTCACGACGCAGGGCGTCTTCGCGGCCGAGTTGGGCTCGACGTCGGCCTGCGGCCAGATCCGCGGATACCCACGAGTCGTGTGCGGCCTCGGCGCGGATCTGCTGGTCGTGGTGGATCCGGTGTCGAGCACCGCGGAAATCGTCACCACGAGCGGCGCGCTCGACGCCACGTGGGGTGGCACCGGGTCGGGCCCGAACCAGTTCTACGGGCCGTTCGACGTGGCGACCGACGGCAGCGGCCGGATCTACGTGGCCGATGCATGGAACCAGCGCATCCAGGTCTTCGATCTCGCGCCCACTCCGGCGCGCGCGTCCACCTGGGGGCGGATCAAGATCCAGGCGCGCTGAGTTTCAGACCCGACGGCCTTCGCGCGCACGATCCGGCGCGGCGCCGTCGGGCGACATTCCTCTCGTTCGCGTGGGCAGTGCACGGCGGACGACAACCGCCGGGCGCTTGCGCAGCGGCTCGGGCTCCGAAATCATGCGTGGCACGGTGGCCGCCGGCCGCCGTGCCTCCATCCCTCGCGGAGCCCCGCATGAGACTGCCGACGTTCGCCGGACTGACCGCCGCCGCGCGCGACGTGATCGCGCGCTTCCCCGAAGCGCTCCTTGCCGGTGTGGTGTCGGCCGTCGTGGCGATGTTCACGGTTCACGGCGGCCGCCACGAGGTCCTCGGCGCCACCTGGGCCGCGGCCGCTCTCGCGATTCCGCTGTTCTTCGTCGCGGCCACGCTCTCCGAAGGACTGCGTCCCGAGCGCATCGGACGCTTCGACCGCACGCGGCTCGCGCTCGACCTGCTCGTGTGCGCGGCGGCCGTCGCGTTCGCGCTCGGCTGGAGGGAATGGGGCGACTACGCGCGCGTGCACCGGCTGATCCAGTTCGCCCTCGCCGCGCTCCTGAGCGCGGCTTTCGCGCCCTTCGTACCGCGGCACGAATCGAACGCGTTCTGGCAGTGGAATCGTTCGCTGTTCGTGCGCTTCGTCGTCGGCGGGCTGTTCTCCGCCGTGCTGTTCGGCGGCCTCGCCGTCGCGATCGCGGCGATGAAACCGTTGTTCGGCCTGCAGGTGCCCGAGCGCACGTTCTTCGATCTGTGGCTCGCCGTGGTGTTCGTGTTCCAGCCCATGTACGTGTTCTCGGGCGTGCCGCGCGATTTCGACGCGCTGGCCGCGAACCGCGACTACCCGATCGTGCTGCGCGTGTTCGCGCAGTACCTGCTCGTGCCGCTCGTCGCGCTTTACCTGGTCATCCTCACCGTGTACCTCGTGAAGGTGCTCGTCACCGGGCAGTGGCCGAACGGCTGGATCGGCTGGCTCGTGTCGTCGGTGTCGGCGGCGGGGCTGCTCGCGATCCTGCTCGTGCATCCGGTACGCGACCGCGACGAGAATCGTTGGATGAACACGTTCACGCGCTGGTTCTTCCTGCTGCTGTTGCCCGCCGTCGGCATGCTGTTCGCGGCCATCGGCAAGCGCATCGGGCAGTACGGCATCACCGAGGAGCGCTACGACCTGTTCGCGCTCGCGGCGTGGGTGACGCTGGTCGCGGTGGGCTACTCGTGGCGCCGCCGTGCCGACATCCGCTGGATCCCCGTGTCGCTGTGCGCCGTCGCGCTGCTCACGTCGTTCGGACCGTGGGGCGCGTACACCGTGTCGCGCCTCGACCAGACGAAGCGCGTGCTCGCGCTCGTCGCAGAACTCGGCGTGAAGCCCGACGGTACGACGTCGAACGCCGCGAAGCTCGACTTCGCCGCGCGCAAGAAGCTGAGCGACGCGGTGCGGTACCTGGCGGGCACGCACGGCTTCGCGGCGCTGCCC
>JBGANH010000330.1:0-3896 GCA_044222365.1 Candidatus Eiseniibacteriota bacterium | reverse complement strand
GACAGCACCCGCGACTTCGCCCGCGGCGACGCCCGCGTCCGCAACACCGTCGGCCCTGTCCGCGTCGCCGTCGACCGCCACGCCGTCGGGTGCGACTGCTGCACCGGCGAGCACGCCTACGAACACCGCACCGGCGCCGGCGCCCGCATTGACGGCCGATCCCGCGCCGACCGGCGCGATCCAGGTCCGCGCATCGGATCCGCCCGCGCCCGCGCCCGCGACACGTGTCGTTACCGATCCCCGCATCAAGGCGATCGAGCCGTTTTCTCCGCCTTCGGCCGTGATCCTCGACACGTGCGCATGCCGCGTGTACGGCACCGTGGAGATCGACTGGGAGCGCCCGCGCGAGCGCAACTTCACCGTGGACGTGTCGCTCACCGGTCCCGCGAAACAATCGGGCGAGGTCGAGCTGTTCATGGGCTCGCCGCGCGAGTTCCGGCTCGGTCCGCTGCCGTGCGGCGACTACAAGCTCACCGTGCGTCCGCACGGACGCGTGCGGTACGCGCTGCGCCGCGGCGGCAACACGATCGACGTGCACTGCACCGGCTTCACGCAGGTGCCGGTCGTGCTCGTGCCGAAGCGCTGAGGGCCCTCACGCTCCGCTCGTGCGTTCGCTCCGCGCGTAGACGTCGGGATCCCAGCGCTCCATCCATCGCGGCGGCGCGGCGAGCGGCGTGAAGCCGACCTTCTCGTAGAGCGTGTGCGCGTCGCGCGTGAGCAGGATCCAGCGCCGCAGTCCCTGCAGGTCGGGGTGCGCGACGACCGTGCGCATCAGCCACACGGAGAGGCCGCGACCGCGCCACGCATCGAGCACGAACACGTCGCCGACGTAGGCCACGGTCGCGAAGTCGCTCACGACGCGCGCGAAGCCGATCTGCTCCGCCCCGCGATAGAGCCCGAACGGGAGCGAGTGCGCGAGCGAGCGGCGCACGGTCTCCAGCGGCACGTCCTTCGCCCAGTAGCTGCACGTGAGGAAGCCGTGCACGACGCCGAGGTCGACGCGCGCGGGATCGGTGCTGATCGTGAACTCGTCCTGATGCCATTCGTGCGACATGCCACGTCCGTTTCCCGCGGCGCCGCACGCCGCGTCGATCCGCGCATCCGGCGCGCGGGGGCCGCATCCGAGAAGCCATGCGCGTCCACGTCCTCGAAGCCACGCAGTGGGTTCCCGCCGATCTCGACACCACGTTCGCCTTTTTCGCCGACGCCGCCAACCTCGAAGCGCTGACGCCCCCGCTACTGCGTTTCCGCATCCGCACGCCGCTGCCGATCGCGATGCGCGCCGGCGCGCTGATCGAGTACGACCTCGCGTTGCACGGCGTGCCGGTGCGCTGGCGGACGCGCATCGACGAGTGGACGCCCGGCGTCGCGTTCGTCGACACGCAGCTCGCGGGGCCGTACGCGCGCTGGGTGCACCGGCACACGTTCGCGCACGTCGCGGGCGGCACGCTGCTCGGCGATCGCATCGAGTACGCGCTGCCGTTCGATCCGCTCTCGCGCCCCGCGCACGCGCTCTACGTGCGCCCGACGATCGAGCGCATCTTCGCGTTCCGCCGCGCCGAGATCGCGCGCCGCTTCGGCGGCGACGGCCGCGCGGCGCCGCCGGCGTGAACGCTCACTCGCCCAGCGTCTCGCCCTTCACGCCGATCGGGACGTGGACCTCCGGGTTCGACTGCGCCCAGCGCACCAGCACCGTGTCGCCAGCGGCGTACGCGCCCGGATCGTCGGAGAGCAGTACGTCGCGCAGCACGCGCGAGCCGGCCTGCCAGCGGTAGACGAACTCGAACGCCGGCTCGCGGCCTCGCCCGAAGTGCCAATGGTTGCGACGCGCCTCGATCACGCCCGCCGACGAACGCCCGTTCGGCCCCGTCGCCTCCTGCTTCGCGCGATCGCGCAGCACGAACCAGCCGAGCGCGACGAGCAGGCACGCGACGAACCACACGAGGTGGCCGAAGCGGAGTCGGTGCGTGAGGCGGCGGATGAGCACGAGCAGTCCGGCGGCCACCGCCATCAGGCCGAGCGAGCCGAAGGTGTCGCTCCAGCTGTCGGCGAACCAGCCGAAGTGCCACGTGCACGCCGCGCCCCCGAGGGCGAGTGCGCCGCCGACCGTGAACGCGTTGTCGTAGAACCAGCCCTCGATGCCGTGCGGCCCGCGGCGCGGGTCGCCGATCGGCTCGTTGGTGATCTCGGTTGGGGAGTCCATGCGTTCAGTTGGTGCGGAAGTTCTCGAACTTCAGCTCGACGCCGAAGTCCTGTCCGCGCAGCAACTGCATGGCGCCCTGCAGGTCGTCCTTGCTCGGCGATGAGATGCGCACGGTGTCGCCCTGGATCGCGGACTGCACCTTCTTGAGCTTCGCTTCCTTGAGGACCTTCACGACCTCGCGGCACATGTCGGTGGTCAGGCCCTGCTGCAGCTCGATCACCTGGCGCAGCGACGAGCCGGCCGCGGGCTCGGCCTTGCCGGGCTTCAGGTTCTTGAGCGGCACCTTGCGCTTGACCATCTTCGACTGCAGCACGTCCCACACGGCGGTGAGCTTGAACTCGTCCGGGGCGGTGAGCGTGATCTTCTTCTCCTTGGGATCGAGCGCGATCTCGGCCTTCACGCCCTTGAAGTCGTAGCGCTGCTGGAGCTCCTTCGTCGCTTGCTCCACGGCGTTGTTCACTTCCATCATGTCGACGCCGGTCGTGACGTCGAACGAGCTGTTGCTGGCCATCCGTTCTCCTCGTTCGGGGTCGTTCAGCTTTTCCGGGCGCGGCGCTTCGGCGCGCGCCGGGTCCGCGCCGCCGGCTCGAGGCGCAGGCCGGCGATGCGGTCGGTGATCTCGCGCGGGTGCGGACCCGCGGGCGCCGCGAGCACTTCCTCGCGGATCGCCTCCAGCGCGCGGCGCTGGCTCGCCCACAGCACGCGTCGCTTCGCCTCGGCGGGGGAGACGAACGCGTAGCGATCGTGTTCCGGCGAGAGCACGACGGTATCCGCCCACGACACCTCGGCGGCGAACAGCGGCAGCGCCATCACGAAATCCCGGTCCGGCTTGTAGAAGACGTTGATGTGCTCGAGCGCCCACCAGCGCAGCGGCCGCAGTCCGGTCTCCTCGAGCACCTCGCGGGCGGCCGCCTTCCACGCGGTCTCGCCCGGCTCGATGCCCCCGGTCACCGGCTGCCAGACGCCCGAGAGCGTGCGCTCACCGGCGCGGCGGACGAGGAGGTATTCGACCTTCCGGGCGCGGCGCCGGAAGAGATGGACTTCGATCGCGGACGAGACGACGGTGGGCATGGCGCGGCAGGATAGAGATGTGGAAAGCGGCCCGCAAAGTTCACGGATGATGAGCCTTGACCCGGTGAAACCGTTCGCCTACCTTGCCGCGGTTCCATCGGCGCCCCACACGCAGCGCGGGGTCGCCCGAGTCATGTGAAAACTTTCACCGGGGCGCGCCGCATGAGTCCATCACGCGGGCCGAAACCTGATCCGTCGGGCCTTCGGACCGCAGGCATGCTGCTCGCCATCCCGTCCTTGCTCGTTGTCGCGCCGCTCGTTGGGTTCTTCCTGGGCAAGTACGCGGATCAGCACTTCAAGACCACACCCTGGCTGACCCTCGTGGGCCTGGTCATGGGCTTCGTGTCTGCCGGCCGGGAAATCTACCTCATCATTCGCCGAGTCCAGGCTGAAGAGGAGCGCGACGCGCGCCGGTGACGCACGGCTGGCGCCTGAAGCCACCATGGGCCTCGAATTCCTCGCACGCATCCGACGCACCACCGTGATCGCGACGGCGATCGCCGGGCTGTTCGCCGCCGTGTACTTCTCGTACGCGGTCGGAATCGCTCTGGCCGCCGGCGCGCTGTGGTCGCTCGCCAACCTGAGGCTGCTCGAAGAGCTGGTCACGAGCCTGACCGGCGGC
>JBGANH010000011.1:0-29484 GCA_044222365.1 Candidatus Eiseniibacteriota bacterium | reverse complement strand
CGCGGGCGCGACACCCGCGATCGTGATCTCGTCCTCGGCGCCGAGCGCCATGCTTCCGGTCGCGCGCACGGCGCCACCGAAGTCGGCGTCCACCCACGCGGTCGGCGCGCCGTCCTGCACGAACGCCGTGATCACCGCCGCGGTCGCCGCCGGCGAGTTGCTGCGCACTCGCAGCCGGTTCGTGCCCGGCACGAAGTCCACCGTGATCCCGAGCGCCGGCGAGCCCGAGGCGAACGGCAGTTTCTTGCCGCCGGCTTCGGCGCGCACCTCGATCGCGAACGCGGCCGCGCGGATGCCGGTCGGTGACCCGATCGGCATCTGCAGCGAGAAGCGCCCGCGCTCGTCCGCGGTCGCCGACACGTTCACGCCACTCTTCGGCCCTTTCGCGCTCACGCGCGCACCCGCGGCGGGCTTGCCGTCCGCGCGCGCCACGAGGCCGCGCACGACCAGCGTGCGCACGGCGTTGCCCGCGATCGCGGGCGGCACGCACGCCACGATCGCCGCCAGCACGGCGAGCACGACGGCGATGCGAAGCCGTCCGTTCACCGGCCGCCCTCGCGCCCGAAGCGCCGCTCGCGCTTGAGTCCGGTCTCGAGCTTGGTCGCCACCTCGCGCGCGACGCGCGGCATCACGCGCTCGCGGAAGCGGTCGAGGAACCACGCGACCGCCGCGTGATCGCGCTTGGCGAGCTCGCGCAGCGCCCACGACAGCGCCTTCTCGACCATCTCGTCCTGGTCGTCCACGAGCCGCTCGCACACCATGAGCGTGCGCGGCGTGTCGCCGGTGCCGCCGCGCGACTTGAGGTTGAGCGCCACCGTCGAGACGAGCGCGACGCGGCGCCACCAGCGGTCGGGCGAGTCCGCCCAGCGCAGCACGCGCGCGTCGTCGATCCCGCCCATGCGCCACACCGGCCCGCTCACGCTGCACGCGAACTGGTCCACGCTCGCCCAGTTGTCGAGTCCGCGCCCGAGCACGCCGAGGTCGGCCGCGCGCGCGGCGGCGAGTCCGGCGCGGTGCGCGCCGAGCACGTCGTACGCGATCTGCCGCGCGTCGAACGTGCGCGTGTCCACGAGCGCCTGCGCGAGGCGCACGACGTCGCGCCCCGGCCACGGCTTGCAGCGCGCGTACAGCTCGTCGGCGATCTCGTGGCACTCGGGCATGCTCAGCCCGAGGCGTTCCATGCGCGAGCCGTGACCGCCGGACGCCGGGTGCGACGAAGCGGGCCGGGCGAGCGCGCGGATGGCGCGCATCGCTTCGGCCGCTTCTCGCGCCGGATCCGGCCGCTCAGCGGCGGGCGAGTTCTTCGTAGAGATAGGCGCAGCTCCGGGTGCCGCCGTGGAACGACGTGAGGGAGAACTTCTCGTTGGGTGCGTGAACCTGGTCGTCGTGCAGTCCGAAGCCCATCAGGATGCTCGGCTTCCCGAAGATGCGCTGGAACGTCGCCATCACCGGGATCGAACCGCCTTCGCGAATGAGCGCCGGCTTCTTCGTCCACGAGCGCTCGAGCGCGCGATACGCGGCCTGCATCATGGGATCGGACGGATCGCTGATGAACGGCATGCCGCCGTGGTGGTGGCTGACCTTCACCGTGCAGCCCTTCGGCGCGAGCGAGCGCACGTGCGCCTCGTACGCGGGGAACAGGTCGTCGGGGTTCTGGTCGGGCACGAGCCGCATGCTGATCTTCGCGGTCGCGACGCTCGGCAGCACCGTCTTCGCGCCGGCGCCGATGTAGCCGCCCCAGATGCCGTTCACGTCGAGCGTCGGACGCGACGTGATGCGCTCGATGGTGCTGTAGCCCTTCTCGCCCACGCCCGCCGGCGCGCCGCTCTCGGCGATGAAGCCCGCCTCGTCGAACGGCAGCTCGCGCATCGCCGTGCGCTGCTGGTCGGTGAGTTCGCGAACCTTGTCGTAGAAGCCCGGCACCGTGACGCGGCCGTCGGCGTCCTTGAGCCCGTGGATGATCGTGGCGAGCGCGTTCGCGGGATTCATGACCGCGCCGCCGAACTCGCCCGAGTGCAGGTCGCGCGTCGGGCCGGTGACCTCGACTTCGGTGTAGAGCAGGCCGCGCAGCGCGTAGCACAGCGACGGCTGGTCGGGGCCGAGCATGGACGTGTCGCTCACGAGGATCACGTCGGCCGCGAGGCGCGCCTTCCACGACTCGAGGAACTCGGCGAGGTGCTCGCTGCCGACTTCCTCCTCGCCCTCGATCACGATCTTGAGGTTGATCGGGAGCTTGCCGTTCACTTTCAGGTGCGCCTCGATCGCGGAGAGGTGCATGTACACCTGCCCCTTGTCGTCGCACGCGCCGCGCGCGAACAGCTTGCCGTCGCGCAGCGTGGGCTCGAACGGCGGCGTCTTCCACAGGTCGAGCGGATCGGGCGGCTGCACGTCGTAGTGCCCGTAGAGCAGCGCCGTCGGCGCGCCGGGCGCACCGAGCCACTCGCCGTACACGACGGGATGCCCGGCGGTGTCCACGACCTCGGCGTGCGGCACGCCGATGGACTTCAGGTGCGCCGCGACGTGCTCGGCGCACGCGCGCACGTCGCCCTTGTGGGCCGGCTGCGCGCTCACGCTCGGAATGCGCAGGCACGTCTTGAGGTTTTCGAGGAAACGTTCCTGGTTCTGCTCGAGGTATCGGGTCAGGGCGTCCATGGTGGTCGCTCCGTGCGGGGTGATGGGTGTGAAGCGAAGGAGTGCGCACTGTAATGGAAAGCGCACTTTCCGGCCCACTGCGAACACGCTCGCTCTTTACACGGGCGCGGGCGCTCGCGCATCATGCCACGCGACTTCGTCCCTTCACCCTTGGGCTCCCCTCCATGCAGATCCGCATCCTCCATCACGAATGCTGTGGCAGCGGCCACTGCCTCGATCTCGCGCCGGGCGCGTTCGCGCTCGACAGCAAGAACAAGGCGGTCGTCCTGGACCCCGAGTCCGAGACCCCCGAACGCCTGCTCGAAGCCGCCGAGGCGTGCCCGTCGTCCGCCATCCTCCTGCTCGACGACGAGGGCAACCAGGTCTTCCCGTGAGCGGGCCCGCCGCGCCGCGCACGCTGGCGCTGTTGCCCGAGCGTTTCGCCGTCTGCCGCTTCGACCCGGATGCGCCCCTGCCCGCCTGGGTCTTCCACGAGAGCGCGACCGTCTGGAGCCTCACCCGCACGCCACGCGAACTGTCCGTGGTCTGCCCCGAGGACGACCTGCCGCCGTCCGTCGAGAAAGCCGAGCGCGGCTGGCGCGCCTTCGAAATCGAGGGACCGATCCCGTTCGGCGAGACCGGCGTGATCGCGGGACTCACCGCACCACTCGCGGCCGCCGGCATCGGCGTGTTCGTGATCTCGACCTACGACACCGACCTGCTGCTCGTGCAGGAGCGGCAGCTCGAAGCGGCGATCGGCACGCTCGGCTCGGAGCGCGTCCACCGCCCCGCATGAGCGCGCCGGGCGCCCTGCTCGAGCGCTGGCGCGAGACCCGCGAGGGAGTCGCGCCGCTCTTCCTGGAGCCGATTCTCGAGCCGGCGTTCGCCCACCTCGAGCCGGCGATCGGCCCGGGGCGCACGTTTCTCGATCTCGGAAGCGGCGCCGGACACGTCGCCGCTTCGGTGCGCGCGTGCGGGAGCCGCACGATCGCGCTCGACGTGGACGCGCCCGTGCTGGCGTCGGCTCGCGAGCGCTTCCCGGGTGGCGACGCGCTCGCCGCCGACGCCGCGCGATTGCCGCTCGCCGACGGCAGCGTCGACGCGATCTTCTGCTTCAGCGTGCTGCAGTACGCCGACCGTCCGGCCGCGATCGCCGAGATGCGCCGCGTGCTGCGCGCCGGCGGGCGCATCGTCGTGGTCGAGAACCTCGCCGGCAGCCCGGTCGCGCTCGCCTATCGCGCGTGGCGCGCGATCGCCCGCATCCGTTACCCCGACCGCCTCACGCCGCGCCGGCATCTCGCATGGAGCGAACGCGGCCTCTTCCTGCGCCACTTTCCCGGCGGGACCTGCGAAGCGCACGCACTCTTCTCGCCGCTCCTGCTCACGCACCCGCGCGTCTACCGGGCGACCGCCTCCGAAGAGCCGCGCTCTTCCGTGCGCGCCGCGGTGCGCGGCATGCGCCGCTGGGATGCCGCGTGCCTCGGCGCCGTGCCCGCGCTGCGACACGCGGCGTGGATGCTGCTCTTCCGCGGCTGACGCGCGCGCGACGATCCCGCCCCCGAACACGACGGCGGCCCGCCCGAAGGCCGGCCGCCGCACGTGGGAACGAAACGAGGAAACCGATCAACCGCCGCCGGCGCCGATCGGGGCACTGCCCTCGGCGAAGGAGCGCATGACCTCTTCGAGCACGCGCTGCGGCGGCCGCACCTGCTCGAGCGGCAGCGACGCGAGCGGCGCGTCCACCATGCGCAGTTCGTCGTGGAACGTGTGCGTCTTCGGGTTCACGTACAGCAGGCCCGTGATGAGCTTCTGCTCCTCGCGCGCCTCGTGGATCACCGCCCACGCCTTCTTGAGGTCGGTCGGGTCGTAGTCGGTGTCGAGCTTCTTGAGGAAGATGCGCGAGCCGTCCGGCATGTCCACTTCGCGCGTCGTGCCCGGCTCGTAGTCCACCGACAGGTCCTCGAAGTACGGGACGTAGTCGATGTCGTGCAGCGGCGCGTCGTGTTCCTTCACCGCGGCGTACGACTTGGTCGAGCCCTCGTGATCCGCGAACGTCACGCACGGGCTGATCACGTCGATGATCGCGGTGCCCTTGTGCGCGAAGGCGGCCTTGAGCAGCGGACGCAGCTGCTTCTGGTCGCCCGAGAACGAGCGTGCGACGAAGCCGCAGCCCAGCTCGATCGCGAGCGCGCAGAGATCCACCGGCATGAGGCGGTTCGCCTCGCCCGACTTGCGCGTGCTGCCGAGGTCGGCGGTCGCGGAGAACTGCCCCTTCGTGAGGCCGTACACGCCGTTGTTCTCGACGATGTAGAGGGCCGGCACGTTGCGGCGGATCATGTGCATGAACTGGCCGATGCCGATGCTCGCCGTGTCGCCGTCGCCGGAGACGCCGAGCAGCAGCAGCTCGCGGTTCGCCATGGACACGCCGGTCGCGATGCTCGGCATGCGGCCGTGCACCGAGTTGAAGCCGTGCGAGTGCCCGAGGAAGTACGCGGGCGTCTTGCTCGAGCAGCCGATGCCCGAGAGCTTCGCGACCTTGTGCGGCTCGAGACCGGCTTCCCACGCGGCCTGGATGATGCCGCCCGTGATCGCGTTGTGGCCGCAGCCCGGGCACAGCGTGGTCTTGCTGCCGTCGTAGTCCGCGCGGCTCAGGCCGACGCGATTGACCGGCTGTCCCGCCGGAGGAGTGGTCGGGGCGCTCATCGCGTGGCTCCTTCCGTGACCGTGCGGCCTTCGTGGGCGAGCACGCCGTCCACGACGCTCTGCGCGTCGATCGGCAGGCCGTCGTAATGCAGCACCGACTGCACGCGCGCGGCGGCGTCGGGCACTTCGGTGAGCAGCTTCTCGCGCAGCTGGCCGTCGCGATTCTGCTCCACGACGTACACCCGCGCGTGCTTGCGCGCGAACTCGTGCACCGAGTGCGCGAGCGGCAGCGCGCGTACGCGCAGGTACGACGCCTTCACGCCCTGCTTCGCGAGCAGGTCGCGCGCCTCGAGCACGGCCCAGTGCGACGAGCCGTACGCGATCAGGCCGACGTCGGCACCCGGCGTTTCGAGGAGTTCCGGCTGCGGCATGAGCGTGCGCGCGTTCTCCATCTTCTTCTTCAGGCGGTCCATGCCGCGCACGTACGCGTCCGTGTTCTCGGTGTAGCGTGCGAGCTCGTCGTGTCCGGAGCCGCGCGTGAAGTACGTGCCCTTCCAGTTGCGGTTGCCGGGCAGCGTGCGCCACGGAATGCCGTCACCGTCCACGTCGCCGTAGCGCTGGAACTGGCCGATCTTCTCGAGCGCGGCCTCGTCGAGCACCTTGCCGCGGTCCCACGGCTTCGTCGGGTACTCGAACGGTTCGCTCATCCAATTGTTCATGCCGATGTCGAGGTCGCTCAGCACGAGCAGCGGCGACTGCAGCCGCTCGGCGAGATCGAACGCCGTGCCCGCGAACTCGAAGCACTCGGCCACCGAGCCCGGCAGCAGCACCGGGAAGCTCGTGTCGCCGTGCGACAGCCCCCACGCGAACGACAGGTCGCCCTGCATGGTGCGCGTCGGCAGCCCGGTGCTCGGGCCCACGCGCTGGATGTCCCACACGACCGCGGGAATCTCGGCGTAGTAGCCGTAGCCGAAGAACTCGGCCATGAGCGAGATGCCGGGACCGCTCGTCGCGGTCATCGCGCGCGCGCCGGCCCAGTTGGCGCCGAGCACGTTGCCGATCGCGGCGATCTCGTCCTCCGCCTGCACGACCGCGAAGGTCGCCTTGCCCGACTTCTCGTCGCGGCGGTAGCGCTCGAGGTAGCCGATCAGCGCCTCGATGAGCGAGCTGGACGGCGTGATCGGGTACCACGCGACGACCGTCACGCCCGCGAACATCGCGCCGAGCGCGGCCGCCGTGTTGCCGTCGATGAGGATCTTGCCGCCCGTGAGGTTCCGGCGTTCGACCCGGAAGGGAATCGCGAGCGGGTTCTCCGCGGCGAAGTCGTAGCCGGCCTTCACCGCGGCGGCGTTGAGCGCGAGCGCCTTCGGCTTCTTGCCGAGCTGCGCGTGCAGCGCCTTCTCGACCTCGGCCTGCTCGATGCCGAGCAGCTGCCCGGCGATGCCGACGTAGATCATGTTCACGACGAGACGGCGCAGCTTCACGTCGTTCGTGATCGGCTCCATCAGCTTCGCCATCGGCACGCGGTAGACCATGCGATCCGCGGGCACGTCGGGGAACTTGATGGCGTCGTTCGCGATGATGAGCGATCCGGGGCCCATGGCGGCCACATCGGTCGCGGCGGTCTCGGGGTTCATGACCACGAGCACGTCGTTGCGGGCATGGCGGGCGATGTACCCGGCCTCGTTCACGCGGATCGTGAACCAGGTCGGCAGGCCGGCGATGTTCGACGGGAACAGGTTCTTGCCGCTGACCGGCACGCCCATCTGCATGATGGACCGGAGCAGCACGTTGTTCGCCGTCTGGCTGCCCGAGCCGTTGACCGTGGCGACGTGGATGCTGAAGTCGTTGACGACGGATTTCACGGGAAGTTCGGGTCTTGCGACCCGCTCCTTGAGGTGTGCGGGGACTCGGCCGGGCGCTCCGAGGGATGGCTCGCGTGCGCGTCCGGTCTTCGGTGAAGAGTCGCGGCCGACCGTAGGCGCACCCCTCCGGGGGGTCAAATTCGCGCCACCCCTTCGGCCCGGACCGCATGCGACCGATAAGCCGGGTGTGCACGGGGCTTCACGGCCCCACGGCGCCCCCTCGCGCCGGCGAAGCCAGAAGGCGTCGCATACCCATTCTGCTTTTCCGGAAGAGGCGCAATCCGTGATGACTCCCAGCCATGGCGCGGGCGGGTCCGGCGACCAGCACCCGCATTCGAACGAGTCCCAGACGCGGCTTCTCGACCAGCTCGCCGAGGTCGTGTTCACGACCGACTCCGCGGGGCGCCTGCAGTTCGTGAACGCCGCGTGGGCACGCATCACCGGCACGCCGACGAGCGACGCGATCGGCCACGATCTCGTGGACCACGTGATCGAGGAAGAGCGCGACCTCTGCCTCGCCCGCCACCACCAGGTGCTCGACGGGCGCCGCGCGACCGCGCAGTACGAGGCGTGGTTCCGCACCGCCGACGGCGAGCGCCGGTGGCTCGCCGTGCACGTGCACGGCCAGACGGACCCGGCCGGCAAGGTCACGGGACTCGCGGGCACGCTCGCCGACCTCACCGAACGCCGCCAGCTCGAGGACGAACTCCGCCAGATGGCGTACGAAGCGCAGGAAGCGCGCGCCGACGCCGAATCCGCGGCCTCGCTCGTGCGCGCCGAAGCCGAAGAGCTCGTGCGCGAGCGCGACCAGGCCACGGCCAGCGCGCGCGCGTCGTCCGAGTTCATCGCCAGCATGGCGCACGACCTGCGCACGCCGCTCAACGGCGTGCTCGGCATGGTCGAGTTCCTGTTGCACAGCTCGCTCACCGAGGAGCACGATCCGCGCCAGCGCCGAGTCGCTCGTGCGCCTCGTCGGCGACATCGTGGATTTCTCGCGCGCCGGCGCGGGACAGATCGAAGTGCAGTCCGAGGAGTTCGCGGTGCGGGACGTCGTGGACGACGTGGCGCGCCTGCTCGCGCAGAAGGCCGTCGCGAAGGGCATCACGTTCAGCGCGACCGTCGCCTCCACCGTGCCCGACCGCATGCGCGGTGACGCGGCGCACCTGCGGCAGGTGATCACGAACCTCGCGTCGAACGCCGTGCGCTTCACCGAGGAAGGCAGCGTCACCGTGGCGCTTTCGCGCGCGCCCGGCATCCTCACCGACGGCCGTGTGCCGTTGCGCATCGAGGTGCAGGACACGGACGCGACGCTGTCGGCCGAGAACCTCGCGGCGCTCATGGATCACCGCGCGGTCGGCGGCGAGGGCCACCCGCTCTCGGGCAGCGCCGGACTCGGGCTCGCGATTTCGCGCCGGCTCGTCGAACTCATGGGGGGCACGATCGTCGTGGGCAGCGAGCCCGGCCAGGGCAGCGCCATTTCGGTCGAGGTGCCGCTCGAACGCGTGGCCGCCGCGCCCAAGCCGTCGCAGGCGCCGAACTTCACGCTCACGATGCGTCCGCTCGACCTGCGCGTGCTCGTCGCCGAGGACAACGCGGTCAACCAGAAGGTCGCTTCGCGCATGCTGCAGCGCTGGGGCATCACCGCGACCGTCGTGCCCGACGGCCGCGCCGCCGTCGAGGCGGTGCAGGGTGGCGGATTCGACGTCGTGCTCATGGACGTGCTCATGCCGCGCCTGAACGGCTTCGAGGCGACCAGCGAGATCCGCCGCAACGAAGCGGGCACGGGGCGCCGCATCCCGGTGATCGCCATGACGGCGCACGGCCTGGCGCAGGAACGCGAGCGCTGCTTCGAGGCCGGCATGGACGGCTTCGTCGCCAAGCCGATCCAGACCGCCGAGCTGTACGCGGAACTCGCCAAGTGGGCCGAGATGCGAGACCTGAACGACGCACAGCGCAAGGCGGCGTAGCTCCCCGCGACGCCGGTTTCGAGCCCTTGCCGGAAGCGGCGGGGGCTCGAGCGCTTTGCCGTTCGTCACACGCTCCTGACGGTTCGTCGCCCCCCGCTTGACCGCCGGGGTGATTGCCCTACTGTCCCGCGCATGTCCGACTCCCACGCACGCATCGAGCCGCCCGCGGCGACACTCGATGCCGCCCGCCGCTGGCTCACGCCGGTGCGCGAGGCGCTCGGTCCCGAGTTCCTGTCGGCCTACCTGACCGGCAGCGTGCTCACGCAGGGCTTCGATCCCGCGCACTCGCGCGTGAACATCCTGGTGATCGCGCGCGCGCTCGAAGGCGGCACGCTCGACCGCGTCGCGACGGCGATTCCCGAGACGCGCAAGGCGCCGCACTTCGATCCACTGTTCCTCACGCGCGACCAGATGCTCGCGTCGCTCGACGTGTTCCCGATCGAATGGCTCGACCTGAGCGAACGCCACCTGCGCCTCGAAGGCGAGGACGTGTTCGGCGGCGTCGAGGTGCCGCGCACGTACCTGCGCCTGCAGTGCGAGCACGAACTGCGCGGCAAGCACATCCGGCTTCGCCAGGAGTACCTCGCGTCGGCCGGCCGCGCCGAGCGGCTCGCCGAAGTGCTCGCGCGCCTCTCGAGCGGCTTCCACACGCTGTTCCGCACCCTGCTGCGACTGCGCGGCGAGGAGGCGCCGGCGCACACCGAGGCGCTCATCGAACGCGTCGCCGACGCCTACGGGCTCGACGCGCGCGGCCTGCTCGGCGCGCACCTGCTGCGGCGCGCCGGGGCGAAGAAGCCCTCGGCCGACACCGTGCGCGAGACCTACCGCGCGTTCCTGCGCGAGATCGACCGCCTGATCGCCGCCATCGACGGACTGCGCACGACATGAACGCACGCGCCTTCGTGCGCGTGCTCGTCGTGGGAGCGCTGCTGGTCGTGGCGCTCGCGGCGCGCACGGCGCACGCGCAGCAGGACGGGCTCGCCCCGATCCCGGAGCACACCGGCTACGTCAACGACGCGGCCGGCGTCATCGGCGCGCAACGCAGCGCCGAACTCGAGGGGTTCCTCGACCAGCTCGAGAAGAAGACGGGCGCCGAGTTCGCCGTACTGACCATCGCGACGACGGCGCCGGAGGCGCCGGAAGCTTTCAAGACGCGCGTGTTCCAGGCGTGGGCGATCGGCAAGAAGGGCGAGGACAACGGCGTGCTGCTGCTCGTCGCCATGGAGGAGCGCGCACTGCGCTTCGAGACCGGCTACGGGCTCGAGGGTACGCTGCCCGACGGCTGGCAGGCGCGCATGCTGCGCAACGTGGTCGTGCCGAAGTTCCGCGCCGGCGAGCCCGGCGAGGGCGTCACGCTCGCCGTGGTCGAGACGGCGAAGCGCATCGCGGCCGAGAAGGGCGTCACGCTCGAGTGGGACGGCCGCCCGCTCGTGTACGACGGCGGCGGCCGGAGCGGACGCGGCATTCCCATGTGGTTCGTCGCCCTGCTCATCGTGATCGTGATCTCGAACCTCGCTGCGCGCGGCGGGCGCGGGGGGCGCTACTACGGTGGCGGCGGTCCGTGGATCGGCGGCGGCGGGTTCGGCGGTGGTTTCGGTGGCGGTTTCGGCGGTGGTGGTGGAAGTTCGTTCGGCGGTTTCGGTGGTGGCGGCAGCGGCGGCGGTGGCGGAGGCGCGAACTGGTGAGGTCCCCCGCCGCGTGACCCGCGGCGCACCTGAAAGAAGAAGGAGAACGGCATGAACAAGGGTTTGATCGGCATTCTCGTCGTGGTGGTGATCCTGCTCGGCCTCGGCGGCTGTGTGGCCGGCGGCTACAACAACCTCGTGAAGGGCAAGCTCGAGGTGGACAACAAGTGGGCGCAGGTGGACAACCAGCTCCAGCGCCGCAACGACCTGATCGGGAACCTCGTGGAGTCCGTGAAGGGTTCGGCGATCCAGGAGCAGACGGTGTTCGGCGAGATCGCGGCGGCGCGTGCGGCGATGAGCGGCGCGAAGGGCCCGACGGCCGGCATCGCGGCGGCGCAGGGCATGGACAGCGCCATCAGCCGCCTGCTCGTCGTGATGGAGAACTATCCGCAGCTGCGCAGCAGCGAGCAGTTCACGCAGCTCATGGACGAGATCTCCGGCACGGAGAACCGCATCGCCACCGAGCGCATGCGGTACAACGACCAGGTCAAGCTCTACAACGGGCTCGTGCAGATGTTCCCCGGCAACATCTACGCGGGGATCTTCCACTTCACGCCCGCGCCGTTCTATCCGGTGCCCGAAGCGGCGAAGGCCGTCCCGAAGGTGGACTTCGGCGGCCTGCGCTCGGGTGGCGGAGCCCCGGCCGACAGCGGCAAGTAGTCCCAGGCCGCGCGCAACACGGAGCCCGGGCGCCTCGCGCGCTCGGGCTCCCGCTTTTCCGCCGCGGACGCGAGCGCCTCGTGCACGCGCGGATCGAGCTGCGCGCTCGCCCAGCCGATCGCGGTGGACCACGCCTCGTCGCGGCTGCGGCCGGACGCGCGGGCGATGCCGACGCGCACGCACACCGCCACGACCAGGGCCGCCTCTCGCCGCTCCGCGCACAGGTGCGCGGGCACGTCGAGCTGCGCCGCGCGTTCCACGAGCTCGCGCAGTTCCGGGAGCCGGGCCGAGTTCTCCAGGCGCGGCGAGCGCAGCGCGGCATGGCCGTCGCCGTTCCACGCCCACGCGCCGAGCGCGACGGCGTGCGCCACGAGCGCACGTTCGCGCATCGGCAGGTCCAGCCACGCGCACGCGCCGGCGGCGAGCGCGCGCGCCTCGGCCGCGGTGTGCCGCACGCGGTCGTTCGCCTGCGCCCGTTCGGCGAGCAGCTCCACCGCACGGTCTTCGGCGCCGCGATGACGCCACGCGTTCTGCAGCGCGGGGGCCGTGAGCTGCGCGAGCGCGCCGAGCACTTCGAGGTCCGCGGCCGGCGGCGCGTTGCCGTCGGCGCGTTCGCCCGTGACGAGCAGCGCCTCGATGCCGGCGAGCGTGCGCACGGGCACGAACAGCGCCGCGCCGCGCGCGATGCAGCCCGCGAGCTCGGGCGCGACCGCGGGGAAGCGTTCGAGCTCCGAGCGCCGCACCGGACGGCCGAGCCCCGAGACGAGCGCGACGAGTTCGCCGTGCGGATCGAACGACAACCCGGCGAAGCGCGCGGCGTCCTCGCCCGCGGTCGCGAACGGCTCCAGCGCGCGGCCGTCGAGCGCACCGGCGGCCGGCGCGAACAGCGCGAGGTCGTCGCAACGCAGCAGGCGGTGCGCCGCCACGAGCATGCGCCCGGCGACGTCGTCGGGATCGAGCGATCGCTGCAGGTCGCGGCCGAAGCCGAACGCGAGTTCGCGCAGGCGCTGTTCGCGGCGGAAGTCGGCGGCCGCGCGGCGCGCCTCGTCCTGCGCGCTCGACAGGTCGCGCTCGAGCTGGGCCGCGCGCCGGCGCTGCTCGCGCATTTCCTGCGAGCGCGCGAGCAGGCGCTTCGCGCGCGCGACGAGTTCGCGCGGACTGAAGGGCTTCGTGAGCACGTCGTCCGCGCCGCGCGCGAGCGCCTCGAGCCGCAGTTCGGCGTCGTTCGAATCCGCGAGCAGCACGACCGGCACCTGCGGGTCTTCCGGGTCGTGGCGCAGCCAGTCGCACACCTCGATGCCGTTCTTGCCGGGCATGCGCGCGTCGAGCACCACGAGATCGGGCCGCTCGGCGAGCGCGCGCCGGATCGCCTCGTCGCCGTCGTACGCGGTGACGACGCGCAGGTGCTGCGCGTGCAGCGCCAGGTGCACGAGCTCGACGACCTTGGGATCGTCGTCGGCGACGAGCACGAGCGGGGCGACGGCAGGGCGTTGCGACGGCAGGGCCGGGGGCGTCCACTTCACGGGTGCGTGTCTCCGGTGCGGGGGCTCAGGCGTGGGTGGGCAGCAGTCGGTCGAGTGAATCGTTGTCGAAGGGTTTGCGCAGCAGCAGCGTCGCGCCCGCGTCGCGCGCGACGATCTCTTCGTCGCCGTCGCGCGTGAGCACGACGAGCGTGTACGGCTCGCGGCAGTTCGCGCGGTGATCGAGCAGGCGCTCGAGATGCGCGCGCCCCCAGCTGTCGGGCATGGCGAAGTCGGCGCACACGAGCCCCCACGGGCCGCGCCGCAGTTCCTCCCACATCGCCGCGCCGTCGCCGACGGTCTCGACCACGTAGCCGCGGCGCTCGAGCATGCGCGCGAGGAAGATGCGCGCGACGAGCGAGTCGTCCGCGACGAGCGCGCGCGAAACGGGATGACGCGCGGCCTCGACGGAAGGGCGCTCGTGCACGGGCTCGGCGGCGGGTTCGGCGGCCGGCGGCGGAACGGGCTCCACGGCGGTCTCGGAAACTTCCACCATGGAAGCAGGCGACGGCTCCGGCACTTCCGGCGCCGGGGTTTCGTCGGTCGCGATCGCGAGCGTTTCGGCCGGCAGCACGTCCGCGGGGCGGAGCACGGTCACCTGCGCGCGGTAGAGCGGCTCGAAGCGTTCGGGCTCGGAAGCCGGCTCGGGCGCCGGAGCTTCGTACGCGTCCTGCACGTCGTCCACCGGCGCCGCGGCCGGACGCTCGGCGCGCAGCAGGTCGATGGCGCGCGCGACGGCGTCGGCGAGCGAGCGCTGCGCGAGTGCGTCGTCGGTGTCTTCGCTCGTCGCCACGTGGGGCGCGCGCGCTTCCGGCGCGGGCTCCGCGGCGGCAGGCGCCAGCGGCGCCGGCGGCGACGGCGGTGCCTCCGTCGTCATCGGTTCGGGCGCCGTCACGTTCGTACGCGGGCGTGGCGCGGGCGCCGAGACGCCGGGCGACTCGACGTCGCGCAGCAGGTGCATGGCGCTCGCGACCCAGTAGCGGTCGTCGTTCTCGAGCAGCACGACGTGCGAGGGCACGCCGAACGGCCCGACCTCGTCCACTTCGACCGGATCGGCGGCGATGCGCCAGACGATGCGGTCGGCGACGAGCCAGGCGCGCGTCAGTCCGCGCGCGACGAGCGCCGCGGGACGTTCGCCCTCGGAGGGCGCGCTGGACGTGAAGGGCGCGAGCACGGGCTCGGCGAGCGTGCGTTCGGCGCCGGGCGCGAGCATGCGCAGCCGCGACACCGAGTGCCACGGCAGCGCGATCGCGAGCCGGCCCTGGCGCAGCAGCAGGAACGAGCCACGTTCGGCGTGCATGGGCACGCGCATGGTCCAGCGCCCGTCGGGCTCCTTCGCGAGGCTGCCTTCGACGGTCGCGAGCACCGCGCCCGCGGGGCCGAGCCCCGCTTCGTGGCCGCACGGACCGGTGATCGTGAGCGCCGAGTCGTGCCGCTGCACCTGCAGTTTGCGCGCGAGATCGAAGCCCGCCCAGTCCACGGCGGCGCGCAACGCGGACGCGACCTGCGCGGTCAGGCGCGCGCGATCGAGTCCGCCGACGTCACCTACGGGCAGGTCGGCGAGCACGTCGGCGGCGGCGTGCACGTGCTCGACCGGCGCCTCCGGCGACTCGGCGGTCGTGGCCCATTCGCGCTGGTCGAGCCGCACGGCGTGGTCGGCGAGTTCGGCGTCGGCTTCGCTCAGCGCGCGCACGATGCCCTCGCGTTCGACGTCGTGCGCGAGCCGTTCGATGCGCGCGGCGAGCAGGCCCACGTCGCGCGGGCGCTGCGGGCCCGCGTGCCGGTCGAGCACGGCGAGCGCCGCCTCGAGGCCCGGGAGCCCGAGCACCTGTGCGACGTCACGCGCGGCCATGCGCGCCACGTGCGACGCGCCGGCGGGCAGCGCGGGGCGCAGCGCGGCCACGAGGCCGATGGCGATTTCGCGGGAGCCGTCGTCGCGCGCGCTCACGGGCGGCCCTCCTCTTCACGCGTGCCGCGTGCGGGAGCGTCGTTCGCGGGCGGCTCGGCGGTGTTCTCGACCGGCAGCAGTCGCAGCCCGGCGGCGGGCGTCGCGGGTGCGGCCTCGCCCGTGGGCGTGAGGCGCACGCGCATCGCGGCGGCCTCGCCCGCTTCCGCCTCGACGCGGCGCGACAGGCGCTCGGCGGCGCGCGAGGTGCGTTCGCCCGCGGCCGACAGCCGCTCACCCTTGCGCGCGGCGTCCTGCACCATCTCGCGCACGCGCTCGAGCAGGCGCTGCGCGTCGTCGTACGTGCGCTCGCGGCCGGCCGGCGGCGCCGTGACGCCGGCGACGTCGAGCTTCTGCAGCGCGCGCGCACGCGCGGCGGCCATGGTCTCCATGGCGTCCGTCACGGCGAGGTCGATGTCGTCCGCGAACGTCGCGGTGCGGTCGGTGATCGCGCGCACGTCCTGCGCGAGCTGCTTGAGTTCGACCGCGTTCTCGTCCGCGGCGGCGCCTTCGCGGGCGGGCGCCGAAACCGCCTGGATCGCGATCAGCGTCGCGCGGTTGGAAAGCGACTGCACCTGCGCCGAGACGTCGTGCACGCGCAGCATGGCGCGGCCGATCGACTGCACGCTCTCCTGCGACGCGTCCACGAGTTCCTCGATCGCGGCACGCGCCGCCTGCCCGTCACTCGAGGGCGCGGCCGTCGCGCCGAGCTGGTCGAGCGCCGCCTGCAGCTCGCCCGAGAGCCGCTGCAGCTCGCGCACGGTCGTGAGCATGGCGGTCGCTTCGACGAAGCCGCGCTCGGCCTGCGTCGCGGACTCCTGCGCGTCAGCCAGCGCCGCGGCGAGTTCGCCGGCCACCTGCTGCGCCGCGTCGCGGTTCTGCTCATCCACGACCGCGCGCCGCGCGAAACCGCGCGCGAGCGTGTCGTTGAGTTCGGCGAGCGCGCCCGTCGGGATCGCCGGCGCCTCCCAGGTCTCGCTCGCGAGCCAGCGGTCGGCCGCGAGCTGCATCGCGGCGAGCTGGCCGCGCAGCTGCTCGATCTCCTCGGCCGCGTGCCCCACGGTGCGCATGCGTGTGAGCGTGGACTGCACTTCCTCGGCGAGGTCGCCGAGTTCGCCCCAGCCCCCGCCCGAGGGCAGCCCGCGCAGTTCGGACACGCGCCCGGTGCGCAGCGCCCGCAGCAGGATGCGCAGCTGCCCGACGACGTGATGGTCGAGCCACGCCGCGAGCGCGAGGCCGGCGAGCACCGCGACGAACGCGACGCCCGAGAGCCACGCGAGCAGCTGGGCGGTGTCCACCGCCCCGGGCGTGATCCGCGTGCCCATGACCCAGAGCGAACCGAGGCCGGCGGCGGCGCCACCGGCGACGCAGCCCAGCCACAGCCGTGCGCGCAGCCCGGCCCGGGGCTCGGGTTCGGGGCTCGACACGGGCTTCGCGGGTCGCACGGGGGCGATCTTCATGGCGGGTCGCTTGGGAGTGTTCACACCCGGTGGGTTCGCAAGTGACATGCCCCGGGCGCGCTTGCGGCGCGGCGACGCACCGCGTGCAGCCGGGGCGAAGCCCTCCGGGAGCGCTCGTGCATGTCGCGAGACGGGCGGCGGCGTCCGCGCGCGGGCGTATCGCGCTGCGCGCCAGCGCCCTGCTCGCGCGAGGGGTAGCAGACGCGCGAGGCGTCGCAAACAGGAATTGCAGGATGCGCGTGGGCGCCTCGCACGACGAGCACTTCGCCACGCGCTCCTCGAAGGCCGCACACACGCGCTCGGCACTGGAAAATCGGGGCATCGCCCCCAGCGTTTGGTCCGGATGACGCGAAGTGTCGGTCGCGACGGGCCTTCGTCCGCGGGGCTTCGGACCCGCGCGCGCGCCGGGTGCGGCAGTTGGGCCCGCGCGCACGCGGCGCGGCGTCGTGGCATGCCAAGTGCAGAGCACAGGGGTAGACAGGGCTCCCCCACGGCCGGACCAACCGGCCGCGCTCCGCGACCGAAGCAGCAGCGAGGACACGATGGACCCGCGCCAATACGTCGACCTGAAGGACAACAGCCGCGACCTGCAGCCGACGTACTACTTCATGATCAACTGTCTCCTGTACAGCCGCATGGAGACGGGCCTCGTGTCGAACCAGGACTGCTACGACGAGGACGTGAACGTCTACCTGGCGCACCTGCTCCACGCGTTCATCAACCCCGAGTACGTGGACCAGTCCAAGAAATTCCTGTCCAAGTACGACGCCGACGTTTTCCGCCGCCTGTCCACGTCCACGGACGCGCGGCTCAAGTACCAGATCTACAAGACCAACGCCGACTTCCTGCTGGTCTCGATCGGCATCTTCGACCACCCGATCATCACCGGGGCGTCGCGTTCGCGCCTGCAGCCGAGCGAAGAGGCGTACATCGGCCGCGGCAAGACCTACTACCACTTCGCGTACACGTACTCGCAGCAGATGCACCGCAAGAACGCGGGCGTGTCCGAAGTGCTCGAGAAGCTGTCGAACGGGTTCGAGAAGTACCTGCGCATCCTGTCGCACATGCGCGGCGAGTATCTCGACCTCATGAAGCGCTTCTCGGCGGGCGAGGTCTATCACCTCGAGCGCAGCATCGACGAGCACTCGCAGCAGGAACTGCTGAAGGTGAAGCAGGACGAGCTGCTCGAGCTCTACACCGCCTGGCAGAACGCGCCGTCCACCGACGCGAAGGAGGATCTCGAGCGCGTCGTGAGCGAGATCCGCCAGATCAACCCCGGATTCCAGTTCGAACTGCCCAAACGCTGAACGACTCGAAGGACGTGCCCGAGTCTTCTCCAGTCGCGGGCAACGCGAAGGCCCCGGAGCCAGGTGGCACCGGGGCCGTTCGCTGCGCCGTTCGGGGGCCGGCGTATCTCAGGCGGGCGTGAGCTGCGCGCGGTTCCAATGCGGCGGAGCGTCGTAGACGCGCGGCGCGTGCTCGTCCTCGAGCACGAAGCGGCACCAGTCGCCCGGCGTCGCCCACACGATGTCGAGCTCCTGCGTCGCGCGGTCCACGCGCGCGCCGTACACGGGACGCCCCCAGTGCGGCGACGGCAGGCCGGGCGCGGTGTGCGTCGCGAGGCAGCCGAGCCAGCGCCGCGCGCGCTCACGGATCTCGGCAGGCGAGTCGCCGTGGTCGTACGCGACCACGAGTTCGTGTTCGCGGTGCAGCGCCCACAGCCGCAGGTTCTCGGCGCCGAAGTAGCGCAGCACGCCGTCCTCGATGCGCTCGGCGATCGCCATGCGCGGCACGACCACGTCGCGCAGGCGCTCGAAGAACTCGCGCGTCCACCGCACCGCGCGCGGGTCGTTCGCGTCCCCACGGACCTGCGCCTCGTCGGGCGACAGCGAGTAGTACAGCCGCCGGCGCTGGTTCTGTTCGATCATGCGGCGCACGACGGGGTTTCCGCGGCGGGTACCGATGGGTCGCATGGTCTCCTCCTCCCGGAAGGATCAGGCCAGTGACGAATCGTGCAGGCGGGTGGGGCCGCGACCGCAATGTAGCGAACACGCGCGTCGAACGCAGGACGAAAACGGATGAAACTGCGCGGCGGGCGAAATCACCCGCCCATTCCGTCAACGCACTTCGTAGTTCGGCGCTTCCTTCGTGATCTTGATGTCGTGCGGATGGCTCTCGCGCAGGCCGGCGCTGCTGATGCGCGAGAATCGCGCCTTCGTGCGCAGTTCGTCGATCGTGCGCACGCCGCAGTAGCCCATGCCGGCGCGCAGGCCGCCGATCATCTGGTACACCGTCGTCGCGAGCGGGCCCTTGAAGGGCACGCGGCCCTCGATACCCTCGGGCACGAGCTTGGCGAGTTCGTCGGTGTTCTCCTGGAAGTAGCGTTCGCGGCTGCCCTTCGCCGCCGCCATCGCGCCCAGCGAACCCATGCCGCGATAGACCTTGTACTGACGGCCCTCGAGCAGCAGCAACTCGCCGGGGCTCTCTTCGCAGCCGGCGAAGAGCCCGCCGATCATCACGGTGTGCCCGCCCGCGGCGAGCGCCTTCACGATGTCGCCCGTGTACTTGATGCCACCGTCGGCGATCACGGTCACGTCGGTGCCTTCGAGCGCCTTCGCGGCCTCGAGCACGGCGGTGATCTGCGCCATGCCGGCGCCGCTCACGACGCGCGTCGTGCAGATCGCGCCCGGGCCCATGCCGACCTTCACCGCGTCGGCGCCCGCGTCGGCGAGCGCCTTCGCGCCCGCGCCGGTGCCGACGTTGCCCGCGACGATCTGCGCGTCGGGAAGCGCGTGGCGCAGCGCCTGCGTCGCCTCGATCACGCCGATGCTGTGGCCGTGCGCGCTGTCCACGACGACCGCGTCCACGCCGTGGCGCACGAGTTCCTGCGCGCGCTCGAGGAAGTCGCCGCCCGCGCCGACCGCGGCCGCGACGCGCAGCCGCCCGAGCGAGTCCTTGCACGCGTGCGGGTGACGGATGCGCTTCTCGATGTCCTTGACCGTGATGAGGCCCTTCAGCTCGCCGGAGGCGTTCACGACCGGCAGCTTCTCGATCCGGTGCTTCGCGAGGATGTCCTTCGCCTCGACGAGCGTGGTGCCGACGGGCGCGGTCACGAGCTTCTCGCGCGTCATCACCTCGGACACGCGGCGCGAGTAGTCGTCCTCGAAGCGCAGGTCGCGGTTGGTGAGGATGCCGACCAGCCTGCCGTTCTCGGTGATCGGCACGCCGGAAATGTGGAAGCGCGCCATGATCGCGTGCGCGTCGGCGATCGTCGCCGTGGGCGGCAGCGTGACCGGGTCCACGATCATGCCGCTCTCGGAACGCTTCACGCGGTCCACCTGCGCGGCCTGGTCCTCGATCGTGAGGTTCTTGTGGATGACGCCCAGCCCGCCTTCACGCGCGAGCGCGATGGCGAGGCCGGACTCGGTCACCGTGTCCATGGCCGCGCTCACGATCGGGATGTTGATCGAGAGTCGCCGCGAGAACCGCGAACTCACGTCCACTTCGCGCGGGTGCACCGCGGAGTAGCGCGGGATCAACAGCACGTCGTCGAAGGTCAGCGCCTCGGGGCCGACCTTCTCGTTCCAGGCAATGCGCTCGCTCACGGGAAAGCTCCTTGCCGAAAACGTCGAAGCCGCAGCGGGTCGCGCTGCGGCTTCGTTGTGTCAGTGCGACGGCGTCGGCGCGGGCGCCGGCGGCGTACTCGACGCGGGCTTCTTCTTGCCTCGATTGAAATCGAAGTAGTAGTGCACGCCGAATCGCGACTCGATGTTGAGGGGATTGCCGTTGAACCCTTCGACGAACTGCTCGTCGCGCGTGGCGTACGCCATGTGCGTTGCGACCGTCCACTCGAGCGACGTGTTCGCGAGTCCCTTGTTGAAGCGTTCGATGCCGAACTCCGCTGTGCCGGCCAGGTACGTGCCCTGGTGCAGCCGCTTCGTGGTCGGATCCTTGAGCACCTTGCGGCGGTTCTGCACGACCACGCGGTACGCGCCGGGGCCGGCGCCGACGTGCCAGCGCCAACGGCCGCCGCCACCCGCACGCTGCCACTGGGCGTTGGCGCCGACGAGCTGCAGGAGCACCTGCCCCTTGGTCTCGTCCGCCGGGTAGTTCGGGTCGGTGAACGGCATCAACGTGGAGTTACCGTAGGCGGCCCACGTGAAGTACGGGCTCACCTGCCACTGCCAGTGATCGCTCATCACGTAGCGGTAGCTGCCTTCGAACGTGAGACGGGGCAGCGCGCCTTCGGTGTAGTCACCGTCCGCGGCGAACCAGGAACTGCCGAGCTGGAATCCGATGGCGCCTCGGCCCGCGTGTGCGGGCGACTGGGTCGCGCGGGTGGAATCGGCCTGCTGGGCGTGGCTGACCGCGACGCTCGAAAGCAGCAGGAAGACCGCGACACTCGCGAGGCGAACGCGAGAGATCATGCGAGGGAAGCTCCTCATTCCGCGAGGGATAGGTGGGCCCGGTACAGTTGGCGCGGCACTATAGGAAGGCGCGCGAAGGGGTGTCAAGAATTCGGCCCGTCAGTCGCGGCGCAGACGACGCTCGCCGTTCCGCGCGGCGGGCCTGACTCCTTCGAGTGTCCGCCGTGGCGTCGGTTCGGCGTCGGCGGTGACGGCTCGCGGCCGCTCGGCGAACCACCGCCCGATGGGACGGCGGCACTTGCGGCCCGGCGGCATCCGGCCCCGCCCTTGCCCATGCGAACGGGCAGGTCGCTCGCCGGCGGGGAACCCACCTCCCCAGCCGCAGTCCCATCCCTCACCCCGACCCACCTCGTACCGATCGAGTCACCGGGTCCGGCCGCCAACCGGGCCCCGTCCCGGCCGGCGAGCGACTGGCTTCCTTCTCCTCTCTGGCGCGCCGCATCGTGGCGGCCCATGGCTGCCCCCGTCGGGCTCCGTCCCCTCGCGGCCCCCGGCTCCGGCGGTCCCGTCCTCACGCCAAAGTGCTTGCGTTGACACCCTGATAACGCGCCGCATAGACTTCGCCCCTCAATTTCTCGCACGCCGGGAGGGGACAAGCCTGCCCTCCCGGCGGTTGACCGTATGGGGGCACGCATGTCTCGCTCGGACCTTCTGAAGTTGGCGGGTGTCGTCCTGGTGACCGCTCTGGCCGCCTGGTTCCTCTACCCGTCCTACACCTATTACTCGATGACGCCGGCGCAGACGGAAGCGCTGGCCCCGAAGAAGCTCGCCGAGCTTCGCAAGCAGGCCATCCACCTCGGCCTCGACCTCCAGGGCGGCCTGCAGCTGCTGCTCGAAGTGGACAAGTCGAAGCTGTCGGCGGCCGAAGCGAAGGACGCCACCGACCGCGCGATGGAGATCATCCGCAACCGAGTGGACCAGTTCGGCGTCGCCGAGCCGCTCATCCAGCGCGAAGGCGAGGACCGCATCGCGGTGCAGCTGCCGGGCCTGACCGACCGCGCCCGTGCGATCGAGCTCATCGGCAAGACGGCGCTTCTCGAGTTCAAGCTGGTGCGCACCCCGGAAGAGACGAAGGCGACGTTCGACCGCCTCGACGCGTATTTCGCCGCGAACAACGCGGCCGAAACCGACACGACGCTGCGCCTCCACCCGATCACCGGCCGCATGCTCGACCAGGGCGTGTTCCCGGAGACCGAGGCGGCGATCGTCGAGAAGCTGCTCGCCTCGACGAACCTCGACAGCATCCTTCCTCCCGACACGCAGGTGCTCTGGGAGAAGGGCGCGCGTGACATCGGCGGCGTGAACGCCCGCACGCTCTACGTGCTCAAGCGTTCGGCCGAGATGACCGGCGGCTCGGTGTCCACCGCGGACGCCGCGGTCGGCCTCGACCCGAACCAGCCCGGCGCGTGGGGCGTCAGCATGAACATGACGCCCAAGGGCCGCACCGACTTCGCGCGCGTCACCGGCGCCAACGTCGGCCGTCAGCTCTCCATCGTGCTCGACGGCGTCGTGCAGTCCGCTCCGAACATCCAGGACCGCATTCCCGGCGGCAACGCGCGCATCACGGGCAGCTTCGACATCAACTCGTCGAAGGACCTCGCGATCGTGCTGCGCGCCGGCGCCCTGCCCGCTCCGGTCAAGATCCTCGAGGAGCGCACGGTCGGACCGTCGCTCGGCGGCGACTCGATCCAGCAGGGCGTGCGCGCGGGCCTGATCGGCACCGCGATGATCGTCGCGTTCATGGTCGTCTACTACCAGCTCTCCGGCGTCGTCGCCGTGCTGGCGATGGTCCTGAACACGTTCTACATCCTCGCGATCCTCGCCTACTCCGGCGCGACGCTCACGCTGCCCGGCATCGCCGGCCTCGTGCTCACCGTCGGTATGGCCGTCGACACGAACGTGCTGATCTTCGAGCGCATCCGCGAAGAGCTCCGCAACGGGCGCAGCATCCGTCAGGCGGTGGATCTGGGCTACGACCGCGCGTTCCGCACCGTCTTCGACGCGCACTCCACGCAGATCATCTCGGGCCTGTTCCTGTTCCAGTTCGGCACCGGCCCCATCAAGGGCTTCGCCTTCACCCTGATCTGGGGTCTCGTGGCCAATCTGTTCACGGCCGTGGTGTTCACCCGAATGATCTACGACTTCTGGCTCAGCCGCGGCAAAGCCGACCGGCTCAGCATTTAAGCGGAGCGAGGACACCATGCTTCAGATCCTGCACGACACGAACATCCCGTTCATGAAGCATCGCAAGCTCGCGTATGTCTTCTCGGGACTCATCATCCTCGCCACGCTGTTCCTGCTGTTCACCAAGGGCCCCCGCTACTCCGTGGACTTCACGGGCGGCACGCTCATCCAGGTCCGCACCGCGCCGGCGGCCCACGCCGACGACGTGCGCGGCGCGCTGGACGAGGGCGGCTTCAAGGGCGCCGAGATCCAGCAGATGACGGGCGAGTCGAAGGACGAGTTCCTCATCCGCGTCCAGAACGGCGACAGCGACGCCAAGCACATCTCGGAGCGCATCAGCTCGGCGATCTCCGGCAAGGTGGCGGGCACGTCGGTCGAAGTGCGCCGCATCGAGACCGTCGGCCCCAAGGTCGGCGGCGAACTGCGCTCCAAGGCCGTCTGGGCGATCCTCAGCTCGCTCGGCGTGATTCTGCTTTACGTCGGTATCCGCTATGAGTTTAAGTTCGCCTTCGGCGGCGTCGTGGCCCTGCTGCACGACGTACTCGTGACGCTGGGCTTCCTCATGTTCACCGGGCGTGAGGTGTCCCTGACCGTCGTCGCCGCTCTGCTCACCATCGCCGGCTACTCGATCAACGACACCATCGTGGTGTTCGACCGCATCCGCGAGCGCAACAAGGCTCTCCGCAAGGAGACGCATTCGCGCGTCATGGACATCGCGGTCAACGAGACGCTCTCGCGTACGGTCATCACGGCCTTCACCGTGTTCCTCGCTTCCCTCGCCCTGTTCCTCTGGGGCGGCGAGGTGCTCCGCGACTTCTCGTTCGCCATGCTGGTCGGCATCGTCTTCGGTACCTACTCGTCCGTGTACGTGGCGAGCGCGCTCGCGCTCGACACCTGGATCGCGCTGGATCGCCGCAAGGGCGTCCAGGCGGAGTAACGAAAGGCACAGGGAAATGACCCAGTCACGCGCAGTGCGGGTCTTCGGCGCCGTTCTGGCGCTGTTCGTACTCGGCGCGCTCACCGGTTGCGCGCAGAAGGTGACGACGCCGGATTCCGGCTTCCAGACGCTCGAGGGGCAGACGACGTCCGACCTGCTGCTGGTCGGCTTCCAGCAGCCCGCCCTCACCGAGTCACACTGGCTGCAGGCGACCACCGAAGGCGCTTCGCCGTTCTACTCCAGCTCGACGCCGATCGCGGCCGACAGCACGGGCCGGCTTTTCGGCATGGTCTTCGACCACACGGTCGCGGATGCGCTGCAGCTGTATCGCGGCGACGGCAGCGGCGGCCTGGCGCCGGTCTACGACTACACGCTCCGTCCGTTCATGAAGGACCTGCCGAACGAGCGCGACATCTTCTCGTTCCAGGACGCGAACGCGGCGGGCGGCGGTGAGCGCTACGTCGTGCGCGGCCTGCTGCAGGGCCGGGTGTCGCACGAGTCGCCGGTGTCGAACCTGGCGCTCGCCTCGGGCACGCTCGACGAGACGATGCTCCCGACGTCGCCCTTCCAGTTCCGGGACTCGATCGGAACGTTCAGCTGGACGTCCGACCCGCGCGCGGTGCTCTACATCGTGAACGTGGTCGACTTCGGCGAAGTGAGCGGCAACCGCTCGGCGATGGTGAAGTGCAACTTCCCGACGCCGGTCTACCCGGATCCGACGGTGACGCAGCGCGTGATCCTGACGACCGACCTGGGCATTCCGTTCGACCTGCGCGGCTCGCGCTTCCCCGTCCGCATGCTCATCCGCGTGGCGGCCGTGGACGCGAACTTCCGCATCGTCAACCGCCTCAATCCGGGCGTCCGGACGCTCGACACGGAATCGCCGGGAGCGCTCGACCCGTACAAGTTCAAGCTGGTCGAAACCGCTCCGGCGAACTTCAACGCGTTCGGCGTGCTGCCCATGGGCGGCGTGCGCGTCGCGTTCGACCCGTTCAACCAGGACATCGGCGCTCCGAACCGCGCCGGTGGCGCGACGGTCGCCCAGACCGCCGGTGGCCGCCTGCCGGTCGCCCGCCTGCCGAAGGGCCTCACGCCCGGCCAGGCCCGCAAGCTGATCGAGAGCCGCGCCGGAGTAGCCTCGCGCTAGTCACGCCGCGTCTCGCGCTGGTACGGGGGGAGTCCGAAAGGACTCCCCCCTTTGTTATGCTTCCGGCCATGACTCGCGTCGCGGCAGCCGTGCTCGCCCTGCTCCTCGCCCTCGCCTCCTTCGCCGTGCGCCCCTGCGCCGCCGAGCCCACGCCGGCCGGTTCGCGCGCCTTCGGGATCGCGCGGCTCAAGTACGGCGGCGGTGGCGACTGGTACGGCAACCAGACCTCGCTCAAGAACCTCATGGCCGCGCTGCGCCAGCGCACCACGATCGCCGTGGCCGGGGACGACGCCGCAGTCGTCGAGCCGGGCTCCGCGACGCTCTTCCAGTACCCGTTCGTGTACGCGGCCGGGCACGGCAACATGAAGTTCTCGGACGCCGAAGCCGCCAACCTGCGTCGCTGGCTCGACTCGGGCGGCTTCCTCTGGGTGGACGACGACTACGGCATCGGCCCCAGCTTCCGGCGTGAGATGAAGAAGCTGTTCCCGGACGCCGAGCTGGTCGAGCTGCCGTTCTCGCACCCGGTCTTCCACGAACCCTGGGAGTTCCCCGCCGGCCTGCCCAAGATCCACGAGCACGACGGCGGGCCCGCGAAGGCCTTCGGCATTGTTCGCGACGGAAGGCTCTGTGTATTCTTTTCCTTCGATTGCGACCTCGGGGACGGGCTCGAAGACGAGGCCGTGCACCACGACCCGCCCGAGAAGCGCGAAGCGGCCCTGCGAATGGCCACGAACCTCGTCCATTACGCCCTGACGCACTGAAACGCACACCCGACCGGGCCGCCCCGATCGCCATGACCGAACGAGCACGAGGCCTCTTGCTCCGTCGAACGCTGCAGCGCCGTCACGCCGCCGTCCGCGGCGCGCTCGTGGCCCGCCGCGCACTGCGCACCTTCGCCGCGGGCGCCGCGCTGGTCGCCGTCGCCGTACTGCTCGGCGCCGCCGGTGGCGGACCGGGCGCCGCCACCGCACGTCTCGTCGCGCTGCTCGTCGCGATCACGGCGGTGCTCGCGCTCGGCGTGCGCGCGCTGCTCGCCGAGCTGCCGCGCTTCGACGCGTGGCTGGAGTCGGTCGAACGCGCCCGGCCCGAAGTGCGGTCGTGGTTGCGCAACGCGCTCGACCTCGAGTCGAACGTGCCGGCGGGCACGTCGAGCGAACTCGCCGGCGCGCTCGTGCGGGAGGCCACCGAACGGCTCGAGCGCACCGAACTGCGCTCGCTGGAGCCGGGCCTGCAACCCGCGCGCGGCCGCTCGCCGCGGTGGGCGCCGCGGCGGCCGCGGTGCTCGTGTTCGCGCTCGTCGCGCCGCAGGGCGCGCTGCGGGCGTGGCGTACGCTGTGGATCAGCGCCGCCGCGCCGCCCGTGACGCTCGCGGTCGAACCCGGCTCGGTGAAGGCTCGCCCCCGGCGCGACACTTCTCGCGGTGCGCGCGATCGTCGAGGGCAGTGCCGCGGCGCCGCGTCTGCTCGGCGAAGGGCCTCGCCCGCACCCGTGCTCGAGTCCGACGCGAACGGTACGCGCCGGTGGCGCTTCGACCTGCCGCCGGTCACGCGTGCGCGCGACTACGCGGTGCGCGTCGTGCGCACCGAGAGCCCGCGCTATCAGATCGCGCTCGACGGCACGCCGATGCCGGTGTCGTTCACGTTCGAGTACCACGCGCCGGCCTACGCACGGCTGCCCGTGCAGACCGGCAGTGCGACGCGCGGCGACGTCGCGGCGCTGCGCGGCTCGCGCGCGCATCGAGGTCACGTTCGACCGCGACGTCGAGTCGCTCGTCGCCGCGCCCGGCGGAAGCCGGCGGCGTGGACCGCGATCACGCCGCGGCGCTGGCGCGGCAACGAGCTGCGCGTGAACGGTGACGGCGAGTGGTCGCTGCAGGCCGGGATCGGCGAAGCGGCGCGCATCCGCGCACCGCTACCGCATCGCCCGCGCTCGCCGTGCGCCGCCCGTGCTCACCGTGGCGACGCCACGCGGCGACCTCGACCTGCCCGCAGGTTCGATGGTGCCGTTCGACGTGCTCGTCGAGGACGATCTCGGCGTGGCCGACCTGCGCCTGCAATGGAAGAAGGAAGCCACCGCGCCGTGGCACGACGTTCGCTGCGGCGTTCGCGGCCAGGCCGGCGCCGAGCACGTCGCCGCGAGCTGGGACGCCGGCGTGCTCGCACGCTGCTGCCCGGCGTGGTTCGTTCACTTCGTGGTGCGCGTCGATGTCGCGTGGGCGACCCCGCGAGCGCGACGAGCTTGAGTTCCGCTTGCGCTTCCGTCGTCGAGCTCTACGCCGACATCGACCAGCGCCAGGAGAACGCGCAGCGCTCGCTGCAGCAGGTCGCGGAGCACGCGCGCGAACTGCAGAAGTCGCTCGATCAGATGCAGCGCCAGCAGCCGCGGCCCGGCGTCGCCACGCCTCCGCAGTTCGAGCGCGCCGAGGAGTTGCGCAAGGCGCTCGAGCGTCAGCGACAACTCGCTCAGCAGATCGACCAGGCCGCGCAGGACGCTCAGCGCAGCATGGCCGAGGCGGCCGAGCGCGAAGCGTTCCACCAGGATCTGCAGCAGAAGATGCGCGAGATGTCGGAGCTGCTGCGGCAGATCCAGAGCTCCGAGTTCCGCCAGACCATGCAGCGCATGCGCGAGGCGCTCGAGAAGATGGACACGCCGCGCATGGAGCAGACGCTGCCGCAGATGCGGCAGCAGAACCAGGAGCTGCTCAAGAGCCTCGAGCGCTCGCTCGCGCTGCTGAAGCAGATGCGCGACGAGGAACGCATGGACGCGCTCGCGCGCCGCGCTGAGGAGCTGAAGAAACAGCAGGACGCGATGAACCGCGAGCACGAGACGCTCTCGAAGCCCGACGGCCGCAAGCCCGACGCGTCGGCGTCGCAGCGCCGCGGCGACCTCGCGTCGCGCGAACGGCAGGCGGCCGAGCAGTCGCGCCAGCTCGCGAAGGACGCGCGCCAGGCCGCCGAGAACACCGAGAGCTCGGAGGCGAAACAGGACCTGCAGCAGGCCGCCGGCGGCTCGAGCAGGACACGCCGCTGCAGCTGGGTCTGACCGCCGAGCAGAGCGAGCAGAGCCAGAGCGCCGGCGCGCAGCAGGCCGGCGAGCGCGCGAGCGAGAGTTTGTCGCAGGCCGGCCAGCGCATGAACCGCAGCAGCCGGTCGGCGCAGGCGCAGCGTTCCGCACGCCAGCTCGCCGCGGTGCGCCGCTCCACGCAGGACCTCGTGTCGCTCGGACGCGAGGCCGCGCAGAACATGCAGGACGGTGCGTCCTCCGGCGAACAGGCGAACCGCCAGACCGACCTCTCCGAGGGCGTCGCGCGCGTCGCAGACTCGCTCGCCGCGCTCGGCCGCGAGACGCCGGTGCTCTCGCCGAGTCAGCAGGCGCTCGGCCGCGCGATGAACAACCTCTCGCAGTCGGGCCGCGAGATGGCGCAGGGCAATCGCGGCCGCGCCCAGCAGCAGGGCCGCAGCGCGGCGAGCGCGCTCGGCGACGCGATCCAGGCGTTGCGCGGTGCCGGGGGCAGGCATGTGCAACAAGCCCGGCTCGAATCCGCGGCGGGACCGGCAGGCGCAGAGTCCGGGTGAACGCACATCGGCCAGATGGGCGAGCGGCAGGGCGCGCTCAACGAGCGCTCGATGCGGCTCGCCGAAGCGCCGCACCTCGCCCGGCGAGCAGGCCGAGATGCGCCGGCTCGCGGACGAACAGGGGCGCCTGCGCTCGGAGCTCGAGTCGATCCAGCGCGACGAGCAGGCGCGCCGCCAGCTGCTCGGCCCCTCGATCAGGCGCACCGCGACATGCAGGAAGTGGAGGAACAGCTGCGCGAGGGCCGGCCCGGCGACGACCTCGAGGCGCAGGGCGCACATCCTCTCGCCATCGATGCGCAGCGCTCGATCAACCGCCGCGACTTCGATCCGCAGCGCGAAGCGCGACGCGGCGAGGACGTCGCGCGCTCGACACCCGCGCCGCTGCCCGCGTCGATGCTGCGCGAGAACGACCGGTTGCGGCTCGACCTGATGAAGGCCGACGAGGACCGCTACCCGGCGCAGTATCGCGCGTTCATCGAGCGCTACCTGCAGCGGCTGAACGGGAGCCCGAAGTGAGCGCACCGCGATTCGCCGCCACACTCGTCGCCGCGACCCTGGCGATGGCGTTCGTGCCCGCACGCGCGCGCCAGACGCGCGAAGCCGTCCACGCCGGCGACCGCCGCGCCGGCGAAGCGCGACGACCGGCTGCCCGGCGGCCGCGTGCACGAGAGCGACCTGCCGCTCATGTTCTCCACGGCGCCACCGCCCCTGCCACCGAACGCCGCGTGTCACCGGTGCCGTGACGCCGGCGCTCGATCCCGCACGCGCGATGCGGCTGCAGCGCGCGACCTGCGCGCGTCGGCGGCATGCCCGATCGCGCTTTTGACTCGCTCGTCGC
>JBGANH010000329.1:1710-3930 GCA_044222365.1 Candidatus Eiseniibacteriota bacterium | reverse complement strand
CGAAGGGCACGGCGAAGACCTCGTGTCCGCGCGTGCCTCCCCACTTCTCCTCGTAGTAGGCCTGGTTGCGCTTGAACCGCTGCCAGAACAGCTCGGAGGCCGCGGGGTCGAGCGCCTTCATGGACTGGCTGTGCTCGTGCTCGAAGCGCGCCTCCATCACGTCCACCGGCGTGTACCCGAGCAGGCGCAAGCGGTAGCCCATGCACACGTCCTCCCAGTAGATGGGCCAGAAGACGGGATCGAACGGGCCCGCCTCGAGGTACGCCTGCTTCTTCAGGAGGAAGAACGAGAACTGGTCCTTGAAGCCGAAGAACAGCGCTTCGGTCGAGCGTTCCGCCGCCTCGGCCATGATGCGCAGCGTGCCCGGCTCGACGATGACGTCGTCGTTCCCGATCACGAGGTAGTCGTCGTAGAGCGCGTAGAACAGGTTCCACGTCGCACCGAGCCCGATGTTGTGGGGCATCGTGATCAACGTCACGCCCTCGAGCCCTTCGAGCTCGCGCGCGGCGTAGTGATCGCGGCTGAGGTCGACGACGGTGACGGACGCCAGCGCGATGTCGCTCGCGAGCGCGGCCTCGACCGCCCGGCGCAGCATCTGCGGCTGGTTGTAGGTGGGAAGGCAGTAGTGGACCTTCATGCGGCCCTCATGAACGACGCGTACGCGTCCCAGTTGCCCATGTCGCGATAGTCGAGGATCGGGAACGTCTCGGAGCCGAAGACCTGCATCGCGTGCTCGAATGCGCGGTCATAGTGCGTGTAGGCACCGTGACGCGCCTGGTGGTCGTGCCAGAACCGCGCCACCGCGGCGCTCCAGTAGACGCAGCCCCACGCGTTCCAGGTGCCGGTGAGCCCTTCGGGTTTGGTGAGGATGTGGTTCCCCTCGACGAGGCTGAATCGGTGCGGCTCGTCGGTCACGAACGTGCCGAAGGCGAGGTCGCAGTCCTGCGGGATGCGTCCCGGGCAGGTCCACGACGTGTCGGGCAGGACGAGGAAGCTCGCTTCGTCCAGCGGGATCTCGCGGCAGAGAGCGGTCCAGAGCTCCTCGTCGTTCTCCGAACGCACCGACAGCGTGACGTCGAACTCGGCGGCATGCCGGGCGAGGAAGCGCGCGTGCGTCGGACGCTTGTCCTGGTTGGAAATCACGAGCGCCCGGTCGGCGCCGAGGGCGTGCGCGCGGCGGATCGCCGCGCTGAGCAGGAACTCGCGCGGCCCGATGGGCAGCAGTTCCTTGAAGATTCCGTCGAAACGCTCGGCTCGTCCGCCGGCCGGCAGGATGGTCAGCACCGCGTCTCCTCCTTCACCGGCTCGCGGGCCGGTCCGAGCGCCGCATCAGGCGGCCACACGCACGACCTCCCCCGCGGCGCGAATCCGGGCACGGACCGATTCGATACGCTCCCGGTACACGGCGCCGACGGCGGCCTCGCCGTACACGCGCTCCACGAGATCGTGTGCGCGCTTCACCTTCGCTTCGCGATCCCGGCCCTCGAACACCTCGAGCATGCGCTCCGCGGCATGATCGACGTCCGGCTCCGCCCACTCTTGGCCCGGTTCGTCGTACACGAACTCCGCCGCCGTGACCGGTACGAGCCGGTGGCGGACCGGGTAGGCCGTCGCTTCGGTCGTGAAGTCCGCGTTTCCGGAGTAGCCGGTCGCGATCACGGGAACGCGCAGCTTCATCGCCTCGGCCATGCCGTAGCCGAATCCTTCCGACCGATGCAGCGCGACGTAGCAGTCGGCGACCGAGATGAGCCCGTGCACCTCACGGCTCGAGAAACTCTCGTTCACGAGCACGATGCGCCGATCCTCGCGAGAGGCGCGCCGCAGTTCCGCGAAGATCCGCTCGTCGGCCGGTGTCAGCCACTCGGTGTTCTGGAGCTTGAGCACGAGCTGCACGTCGTCCTGACCGGGAAACGCGGCCCGGAACGCGCGGACCGCCGCGAGCGGGTTCTTCCGCGTCAGGCGCGACGCGCCGTCGAACGTGTACAGGTACGTGAAGGGCTCCTCGCGCAGCCCGAAGTAGCCCCGCGACGCCCACGAGAGGTCGCCCATCTCGGCGACCGGCACGCGCGCCACGACGACGGGCTTGTCCGTCACCTGTTCGAAGATGCGGCGGCAGTACTCGGTCGAAACCCAGATCTCGTCCACGAGGTGGGCGCCGATCCGGTGGGCGAGCGTCGCGCGTGAGGTCTCCCAGTAGAAGTGCCCGATGTTGTAGCGCCA
>JBGANH010000329.1:0-1693 GCA_044222365.1 Candidatus Eiseniibacteriota bacterium | reverse complement strand
GTTGATGTCGCCGCGCGCGCGCGCGACGCCGGGCACCCGCGTGCGCTCGTCGTTTCGTCCCCATGACGCCTTCAGGTCGAGGACCTCGACGGGCACCTGGGCGGATTGCAGCGCCGCGACGCAGGCGCGGGCGGCGGCGCCGAGGCCGGAACCGTGGCCGAGCGGGCCGAACACGGTGACGACCTCCGCCTCGGGCGGCGTGTCGCTCACCGAAGCGGGCTCCTTCAGGTAGCGCGCGTGCGCTGCGCGCACCGGCTCCGGGAGACGCAGGTTGGACAGCAGCACGGGGAACTTCGCCTGCACCTGCTTCGCGAACTCCGGCCGCTCGAGCTCGCGCTCGGAGACGCGCCCGCGTTCGACGATCAGGTGGTACAGCAGGCCCGTGAGCTGGAGCCCCGACCGGCGCGCCGGCCGCGTGCCGCACAGTTCCGCGTACTGCGCGGGCGACAGGACGTACGAAGGCAGCTTGCCCTGGTGCATGTCGGCGAACAGCGAGAGCAGCGCCTTGCTCGCGTCCTCGGGCTTGTCGAGCGACAGGTCGCGCAGTCCTTCCGCGTGCCGGCGGACGAAGTGCATGGCACGGTTCATCCCGACGCGCGCCGCGAACGTGACGCCCGGCGCCGGCTCCCACAACAGCTCGCGCACGGATTCGCCGACGGCCTCCTCCGGCCACTTCAGCTTCACCATCAGCGTGAGTGCGACGAAACACGCGAACTCCCGCAGGTCCCGTTCGGCGCCGAGGTCGTACCGCTTGCGCACGTCGCGATGGAACTGGTGCACGAGCGCGAGCAATCGCGGCACGGGCCCCCCTGCGGTCGCGCGATCGTCCGGAGCGGCGAGCCACTCGGCGAGCGCCGGAGTGACGAAGACGCGCGTGAGCCCCGTGCGGTCGTGGTGCCCACGCACGAGATACTCGGCGACCGCGCGCCGCCGCTCCTGCTCGGTGCGCGGCGGACGGCGGTGCTTGATGAGGTAGTTCTGGACGATGTGGCGATGCAGGTGGCCCGGGAACTCCGGGTCAGCGGTCAACACCTCGTCGATCATGTTCCGTCCCCCGTTGGGAGTGCATCCGCGGAGCCGCGACACGCGGCTTCCACCCGCGCCACGATTCGAACGAGGAACGGAGTTGCAATCCCGGTGCCACGGAACCCGCGGGGGCGCAGGCGCTCGCAACGACCCGCCTGACCGGCATTTCGCTCACGGCGACCGGCGGGGCGAAGACCCGGCCACGGCATCGAGCGGCAGTTCCTGCCGCCGTCGCGGGAAGTCCTCGCCGCTCCTGCGCGGGCCCGCGCGGCCGCGGCGGGCGGCCGGCGCTCAGCGCACGGTGCCCGGCGGCGGAGCGGCGAGCACGCGCAGCGGCCACAGCGCGAGCAACCCGACCGCGACGAGGCCCGCGATCGCGACGACCTGCCAGCCGGGACCGAACAACCCCTGCAGCGGCCCGGAATCGAGGTACCACGCGAGCGGCAGCGCCGCGCCGTAGAGCAGCAGCCAGCCGCGGCGGTCCGCGTCGCCCGCGGCCCAGAGCACGAGCAGCGGCGCCCAGAGCACGGCGTACATGGGCATGAACTTGGGCGCGAAGGCCGCGAACGCGCCGTACTGCCAGACCGCGTGGTCCGCGACGTCCGCGCCGCGCCGGCCGAGCCGCACCGCGCCGGCGGCGGCGATCGCCACGAACACGAGCCAGCCC
>JBGANH010000328.1:0-4021 GCA_044222365.1 Candidatus Eiseniibacteriota bacterium | reverse complement strand
CGACGAGCGTCTCGCCCTCGCCGTTCACGATCTCGAAGCGCGCGGGCGTGAGGCCGGCGGTCTCGACGAGCAGTTCGCGCACGTGCGCGAGCTGCAGCGCGAAGTCCGCGCGGGCCTCGGGGCGCAGCGCGAGCCGCGCTTCGCTCACGACGAGGTCGTCGCCATCCCACCACAGGAAGCCCGGGTGCGCGACGCGGCGGCCGTCCGCCGAGAGCAGGGCGCCGCGCCAGATCGGACGGCGGGTCTCGCGCAGCAGGCGCAGCGTCTCCGCCGCGACTTCGGAAAGCGGTCCGTCGTGCTTCCAGAACGGGCCCGCGAGATCGGTGAAGCGCTCCGCGAGCATGCGCTCGTGTTCGCGCGCGCGCTCGCGCAGCACGACCACGTGCTCGGGCAGCGGCGCCATCGGCGTGCGCGTGTGATGCCCGAGCCACAACCGGCGGCGGCACTCGGCCACCTGCACGAGTGCCTGCGAAGTGATGCGGACGGGGCGTCGTTCGGCGCCCGGGGGATGGGCCGTATCGCTCATGTGCGCGCTCAGCCCGCGGCTTTTTCGGAGCCGCCGGAGGCGCCGGGCGCGCCCGGCACGGCGCCGTCGCCCGCGGCGGGGATCGGCGGCTCGTCCTGCGGGCGGATGCGGAAGATGCGCGAGAGTTCGGAGCGCAGCTGGCCTTCGTCGAGGCGCTGGTAGAGCACGCCGCGATACGCGACCGAGATGCTGCCCGTCTGTTCGCTCACGACGATCACCGCGGCGTCGGTTTCCTCGGACAACCCGATCGCGGCGCGATGGCGCGTGCCGAGCGCGACGGCGGTGAGCGGGTTCCCCGACAGCGGCAGGATGCACGAGGCGGCGATGATCGTGTCCTCGCGGATGATCACGGCGCCGTCGTGCAGCGGCGAGCCGGGGCTGAAGAGCGTCACGAGCAGCTCGGCGCTCACCTTCGCGTCGATGCGCGTGCCGGTCTCGACGAAGTTGCGCAGGCCGACGTTGCGCTCCATCACGACGAGCGCGCCGTGACGGCGCTGCGCGAGCGATTCGAGCGCGCGCACGACCTCGCCGAGCACGCCGTAGTTCTCGCCGCGCAGGAACGAGCGCACGTAGCGCGTGCGGCCCCACTGCGCGAGCGCGTGGCGCAGTTCGGGCTGGAACAGGATCACGAACACGATGAGCCACACCGTGCGCAGGCTCTCCATGATCCAGCGCACGGCGAGCAGGTCGAAGTGCCCGCGAGCAGTCCGACCAGGATGATGAGCAGCAGGCCCATGAACATCTGCGCCGAGCGCGTGCCCTTCCCCAGCGTGAGCAGCCGGTAGAAGAGCGCCGCGACGAGCAGGATGTCGATCGCGCCTTTGATCCAGTGCGGGTGGTTGCCGATCATGTCGCGCGCAAGGTATCAGACGCGCCCGCCGTTGGCGCGGCCGTTCTCGTTGGTTCGGCGTGCCGTGCAGGCGCGCGCACCACGCCGCGCGCGTATCGCGACGCGCACCGCCCGCACGGTCGCCGCGACGTCGTGCACCCGGACGATCGCCGCGCCCTCGAACGCCGCGATCGCCGCCGCGGCGAGCGAGCCCTCGAGCCGCTGGTCCGCCGGGGCGCCGTCGAGCAGGCGCGCGAGGAAACTCTTGCGCGACGCCCCGACCAGCAGCGGGCGGCCGAGCGCCGCGAGTTCCGCGGTGCGTGCGAGCAGCGTCAGACTCTGCTCGGCCGACTTGGCGAAGCCGATGCCCGGGTCGAGCGCGACGCACTCGTCGGCGACGCCGGCGGCGCGCGCGCGGGCGCGCCGCTCCTGCAGCTGTGACGCGACCTCGGCGACCACGTCCATGTATTGCCGGTCCGCTGCTGCATCGTCTCCGGCGTGCCGCGCATGTGCATGAGCACGAGGCCGGCGCCGGCCTCGGCCACCACGCCGGCCATCTCCGGGTCGTCGAGCGCGCTCACGTCGTTGATCACGTGCGCGCCCAGCGCGAGCGCGCCCTTCGCGACCACCGCGCTGCGCGTGTCCACCGAGCGCCACGCCCGCGCCGCGTCACGGGTTCGGCGGCGAGCGCCGCCAGCACCGGCTCGAGCCGGCGCCACTGTTCCTCCGGCGTGACGGCCTCGGCGCCCGGGCGCGTGCTCTCGGCGCCGAGGTCGAGCAGTTCCGCGCCTTCGGCGGCGAGCGCCCGGCAGCGCGCGATCGCCGCGGCCGGGTCGAGGAACCGTCCGCCGTCCGAGAACGAGTCCGGCGTGACGTTGACGATGCCCATGACGGCCGTGCGCGCCGAAAGGTCGAGCCGGCGGTCGCGGCAGCGCCAGAAGCGGGACGCGTTCATGCGCCGAGCGCCTCGCGCAGGCGGCGGATCTGGGAGGCGTGATTGTGCGCGTGGGCCGAATACCACTCGAGCCAGAGCTCCGCGTGGAACGCCCCGGCCTCGGAATGCCAGCCGTGACGGCGCCAGTCGTCCTCCGACATCCGGTCGAGCAGCTGCGCGGTGCTCTCGCGGGCGCCCCGGAAGGCGAGCAGCGACGGCTCGATCGGCCGGTCGTGCGAGTGCAGGACGCGAGCCCACTCGTCCTGGTCGTAGCCCTGGATGACCGGGTGCTTCTCGGTCAACAGCTTGCGCAGGCGCAGGGCGCTGTTCATTTCGCTGTCGGCGAGGTGGTGGACGATCTCGGCCGCGGTCCACTTGCCGGGGAACGGCCGGGCCGTGAGCTTCTCGGCGGGGAATCCGTCCAGCGCGGCGACGACTTCGGCATAGCCCGCCTTGTACTTCTGGATGAGCGCCAGGCGCTGTTCGGGGGTCATCGGGATCCTCCTCGGGGCGGGTGGAGAGCGCGGTCCACGGACCCGCCTCGTGCGTTGACCGGCGGGGGGCCGGATGCTACCACTAACCGCTCTTTACGCATGTCCGAGGTGCTCGGGGACCCCGCCGGCGACACGCCGTGCGAGGGTTCGCCACGCCTTTTCATGATCGGCCCAGTACCGGGTTCAGGAGGTTTCGTTCGCATGTCCTGGTGGAAGCGTTTCCTGCTGCCTGTCGCGCTCGTCGCGGCGTGTGTCGCGCCCGCTCGCGCCCAGCTGAACGGGCACCCCGTCGAAGCGTCGGTCGGCGCCGGCATCCAGAGCTTCGACGCCCGCGATTTTCTCCAGGATTCCCCGTCGTTCACGGGCTCGCTGGGTTATCGCTGGTCGGACGTGTTCACGTGGGAAGCCTCGTTCACCGGCTCGTACGCCAAGCGCGACATGGCCGGCGAACCCGCGCACGACTGGTCGTACAGCGGCCTCGACCTGCGCTGGAACATCCGCGACGCGGGTGAGCGCGCGACCCCGTTCTTCCTCGCGGGCCTCGGCTACGGCCGCGCGCTCGACGACGTGACCGGCCACATCGGCCGCGGCACGCCGAGCCTCGGCGTCGGCTTCCTCTACAACCTCATGGGCAACCCGCGCACGTACCTGCGCGTGCAGGCGCGCGACATCATGTTCCGCGAGCGTGGCGCCCTCGAGTTCAGCCACCACATCGCCGCGACGGCCGGGCTGCAGTACGCGTTCCGTGGCAAGTACAAGGACAAGGACCTCGACGGCGTCCGCAACTGGATCGACATGGAACCCTCGACGCCCATCGGCGCCAAGGTGGACGCGAAGGGCGTGCACCTCGACACCGACCGCGACGGCGTGTTCGACGGCCTCGACAAGTGCGAAGGCACGCTCGCCGGCTGCAAGGTCGACGCGAAGGGCTGCCCGATCGACACCGACGGCGACGGCGTGTGCGACGGCCTCGACCAGTGCGCCGACACGCCGAAGGGCGCGAAGGTGGACGCGAAGGGCTGCCCGATCGACACCGACGGCGACGGCGTCTTCGACGGCCTCGATGCGTGCGAGAACAGCCCCAAGGGCGCGCAGGTGGACGCCAAGGGCTGCCCGACCGACGCGGACGGCGACGGCGTGTTCGACGGCCTCGACCAGTGCGCGGCCACGCCGGCCGGCCTGAAGGTGGACCCGAACGGCTGCCCGATCGAAGTGAGCGAGCGCGAGACCGAACTGCT
>JBGANH010000327.1:0-4054 GCA_044222365.1 Candidatus Eiseniibacteriota bacterium | reverse complement strand
AGAGCCAGCGGGACCTCATCCTCAGCACGCGCGCGTCCTCGGGGAGCACGCTGAGCGAACTGTTCGACCAGATCTCCGCGCTGCAGGGCAAGCTCGACGAAGTGCTGCACCGCTTCACGACCGTGGTCGAGCGTTCGGGCTCGGCGGGCGTTGTCGCGGCGCCGCCCGCGACGGGCGCCGCACCGCCCACGGCGGGCGCGGTCGTCCCGCCCGCGGCCAGCGGTGGCGGCGATCCGACGCAGTCGTACGACCTCGCCACGCGCGATCTCACCGAGGGGCGCTACGGCCTCGCGCTCGGCGGCTATCGCGAGTTCCTGCGCCGCTTCCCGGCGTCGGACCTCGCGGACAACGCGCAGTACGGCGTCGGCGAGTGCTTCTTCGCGCAGGCGGTGTTCGACAGCGCGGCCACCGAGTACGGCCGCGTGGGGGCGCAGTGGCCCAAGGGCGACCGCGCCGCCGCGGCTCTCTACAAGCTCGCGCTCTGCCAGGAACGGCTCGGACGGACGGTCGAGTCGCGAAAGTCGTTCGAGGACCTCGTGAAGCGTTTCCCGGGTTCGAGCGAGGCGGGACTGGCGAAGGAACGCCTCGGATCCTCGCGCCGGTGACCTTCGCATGAAGCACGTGCGTGTTCGGGCCGCGGCTCTGTTCGGAGCCGTGGCCCTCGCCGTCTCGGCCGCCGCTTCGGCCGGCGCGCAGGCGGTCGCCGACAGCGTCGTGCCCGAGGGGCGCATCGTGCGCTCGATCACCGTGCGCTCGGGCGACATCTTCGATCCGCTGCCCGAGGGGCGGCTGCGCGGCGCGTACTCGCTCGCGAACCGCCTGCACGTGCACACGCGCCCCTCGACCGTGAAGGCGTCGCTCGTGGTGCGCGTCGGCGACCGTTGGACCGAGGCGCTGCGGCGCGAGTCCGAACGGCGGCTGCGCGCGCTCGAGTTCCTCGACCCCGACTCCATCGGCGCCGTCGCCGACGGCGACTCGGTGGACCTGCTGGTCGTCACGCACGATCACTGGACCACGAGCCCGGAGTTCAGTCTCGAGAGCGGCGGCGGCCAGCAGTTCGGATCGTTCTCGTTCACGGAGCGAAACTTCCTCGGGCTCGGCACTTCGCTCAGCGTGTCGCGCCGTCACGACCCGATCGGCATCTCGAGTTTCGGCTCGATCGAGGACCACAGCGTCTTCGGCACACGGCTGCGCACGAAGCTGATCGCGGGCACCGGAGCGGGCGGGCAGACGCGCGAAGGGTTGCTCGAACTGCCGTTCTGGGCCGACGCCGCGCCGCGCGCGTGGAGCGTGAAGGCGATGCGCAACATCTCGGAGAGCGTGCTGTTCGACGATCTCGTCGAAGCGGCGACCGTGCCGCGCCGGCAGGAGACGGTGGATCTCTCGTGGGGCGTCGGGCGGCGCACGAGCGACGGTTTCATCCAGCGCTTTCTGCTCTCGTTCTACGCGCTCGACCTGCATCTCGGACCGACGCGCATGGAGGCGGGCGCACCGCTCGCCTTCGCGGGCGGGGACGAGTTCCTGCGCGTGCGGCGCTTCGCGGCCGAGGTCAAGCGCTGGCGGCCGCGTTACATCGAGCGGCGCGGTGTCGAGCAGATCGACCGCATCGAGGACTTCGACGTCGGGCACTCGTGGGCGGTCATGGTCGGATTTTCGCCGCACGCGCTGGGGAGCACGCAGGACGAGGGCTACGCCCGGCTGCGCGTGCACGCCGGCGCCGACGCCGGGCGCGCGGGCTTCGGCCTGTTCGACGTGACCACGGACACGCGGCTGCACGACGGCCCGCTCGGCTCGTACGGCCAGCTCGACACGCGCTGGGTCGTCACGCGCGGCTCGCGCACGGCGGTCGTGGGCGCGGTGCAGGGCGTGGCGGGCACGCGCATGGATCGCGACTTCCAGCTCACCGTCGGCGGATTGAACGGCCTGCGCGCGTTCCCCGTGCGCGAGCTGTCGGGCACGCAGTACTGGCGCGGCAATCTCGAATGGCGCGGCGTCGCGAAGCGCGAGGTGCTGCAGGTGGTGTCGCTCGGCGGCGCGATGTTCTGGGACACGGCGCGCGCGTGGGGGCCGGGTTCCGGCGACGAGGGCTGGCACCACGACGCCGGGTTCGGGCTGCGCCTGAGCCTGCCGCACTCGTCGCTCAACGCCGTCGCGCGCTTCGACGTGTCGTGGCCGATCGTGCCCGACGTGGACGGGCGCAGGGGGCCGGCGTTTTCCTTTGGGTCAGGTCAGGCGTTTTAGGAAGGGCGGGTGCCCGCGCCTCCGGCGCGGTGAGGCTGGCGCCCCGCACCCCGCGCACTCGTGCCGGTGGCGTGTCGCCGGTGCCGTTGACGCTTTTCGCGGCCCCTCGTAGCGTGCGGGCAAAGGGAGGAGCGCCATGAACATCTCCGCCGTGCCGCTCGTGTTTCCGGCCGACTGCAACGTCGTCGTCGGCCAGTCGCACTTCATCAAGACCGTCGAGGACATCGCCGAGATCGTGGTCACCACGGTGCCCGGCGCGAAGTTCGGGCTCGCGTTCTGCGAGGCCTCCGGTCCGTGCCTCGTGCGTACCGAGGGCAACGATCCCGAGCTGGTCGAGGTCGCCACCAAGAACGCGCTCGCCGTCGGCGCGGGCCACGTCTTCCATCTCGTGCTGCGCGGCGCCTACCCGATCAACGTGCTCCCGGCCATCAAGCAGTGCCAGGAGGTTTGCCATGTCTTCTGCGCCACGGCGAACCCGCTGCAGCTGCTCGTCGCCGAAGTCGAGCAGGGCCGCGGCGTCGTCGGCGTGATCGACGGCAGCTCGCCGAAGGGCGTCGAGGACGAGGCCGCCAAGGGCGCCCGTTCCGACTTCCTCCGCAAGATCGGCTACAAGCGTTGAGCCGCGCCCATCAGGGGCACGAGCACGCTCGATTCGGTCCGGCGGCGCGGGTAGACTGCGCCCGGGTTTCGCCCGCGCATCCCACGCGGCGGGACGGCTAGATGCTCCGGTTCGGCACCTCGGGCATTCCGCGCAGCAGCGCGCGTCCGGGCACCGTGCACGGCATCCGCCGCGCCCGCGAACTCGGCCTCGACCATCTCGAGATGGCCTGGGTCAATGGCGTGAAGATGTCGGACGAGTCCGCCGACGCGATCCGCGAAGCCGCCCGCGAGCACGACCTCACGCTCACCGCACACGCGCCCTACTACGTGAACCTGTGCGGGGCCGAGGACGTGGTGGAGCGCAGTCTCGCCCGCCTGGTCGAAACGGGCCGCCTCGGGGCGCGCTGCGGCGCGCAGTCGTTCTGCTTTCACGCCGGCTTCTATGGGCAGCAGTCGCACGAAGAGGCCGGGGACAAGATTCTCGAAGGACTCCGCGCGGTCACGAAGGGCCTTAAGAAGCTGAAGGCCGGGATCGACGTGCGGACGGAACTGACGGGCAAGCCCACGCAGGCGGGCTCGCTCGAGGAAGTGATCGCGTGGGCCGCGGCGGTGCCCGGAGTGCATCCGTGCATCGACTTTTCGCACCGCTACGCGCGCGATGCGGGGCAGCACAACGACTACGAGGACTTCGCGGCGACGCTGACCGCGATCGAACATACGCTGGGGCGCGCGGCGCTGGACCGGCTGCACGTGCACATCTCGGGCATCCAGTACGGACCCAAGGGCGAGAAGCGGCACGAGTCGCTCGTGGAGACGGCGTTCCGATGGAAGGAACTGCTCCGCGCGCTCAAGGACCTGAACGTGTCGGGGTGGGTCGTGAGCGAATCGCCGGCCATGGAGGACGACGCGCTGCTGCTCCAGAAGACTTATCGGAGGCTCAAGTGAACGCGGGACGCGAGACGGCTCCGGCCGTCGTGGTGGGGGCGGGCTGCATCGGCGCTTCGATCGCGTATCACCTCGGCAAGCGCGGGGTGAAGGGTGTCGTGGTGCTCGAGAAGGAGAAGTTCGCGGGCACCGGCAGCACGAGCAAGGCGGCCGGCGGCATCCGCCAGCAGTTCTCCTCGAAGGTCAACGTCCAGTTGAGCAAGCTCTCGGTCGAGCACTTCCTGCGCTTTCCCGAGGAGATGGGCACCGGGCAGGTCTTCTGGCCGGT
>JBGANH010000326.1:0-4076 GCA_044222365.1 Candidatus Eiseniibacteriota bacterium | reverse complement strand
GAGATGCTCGCGCTGCTCGGCCCGAACGGCGCCGGCAAGACCACGCTCGTGCGCGCGCTCGCCGGGCGCGTGAAGCTCGACGGCGGACGGCTGGCGCTGTTCGGCCGCGACCTCGCGCCCGAGAGCGCGCGGCCCGAGCTGGGCGTGGTGCCGCAGGAGCTGGCGCTCTATCCGCTGCTCACGGCGGGCGAGAACCTCGCCGTCTTCGGCGCGCTGCACGGGCTCTCGGGCGAGCGGCTGCGCGCGCGCGTCGCGTGGGCGCTCGAGTGGACGGGACTCGGCGACCGCGCGAAGGAGAGCGTGAAGCGGTTCTCCGGCGGCATGAAGCGGCGGCTCAACCTCGCGTGCGGCGTGCTGCACGAGCCGCGCGTCGTGCTGCTCGACGAGCCCACCGTCGGCGTGGATCCGCAGAGCCGCGAGAAGCTCTACGACATGCTCGCCGCGCTGCGTGCGGCCGGCGCCGCCGTGCTCGTGACCACGCACTACCTCGAGGAGGCCGAGGCGCGCTGCGAGCGCATCGTCGTGATGGACCACGGCCGCGCCGTGGCCGCGGGCTCGCTCGCCGAGCTGGTCGCCGTGGCGGGACTGCCCGCGCGCCGGCTCACGCTGCACCTCGAGCGTGCGGCCGCCGCGGCGCCGGAAGGCTTCGCGCTCGACGGCGGCGGCACGGCGCTCACCGCGAGCGTCACCGACGTCGCGACCGAACTCCCCGAACTGCTCGCCCGCGTCCGCGGCGCGGGCCACACGGTGCGCGACCTCGACGTGCGCGCCGCGAGCCTCCAGGCGGCGTTCCTCGCGCTGACCGGAAAGGAGCTGCGCGAATGATCTCCGTCCTGTTCCGCCTCGCGTGGACCAACTTGCGCCGCGATCGCGTCGCGCAGGTGATGACCTTCGTGCTGCCGATCGGCTTCTTCTCGATCTTCGCGCTCGTGTTCGGGGGCTCCAGCGGCAACGGTTCCACGCCACGCGTGCACGTGCTCGTCGTGGACGAGTCGCGCACCGAAACGAGCGCCGGGCTCGTGCAGGCGCTGTCCGAGGAGGACGGCCTGCTCGTGCAGGCGAAGGCCCGCCCCGCGGGCGCCGGGCCGGGCGATTCCGCCGTGACGCTCACGCGGGAGCGCGCCGAGGCGCTCGTGCGCGCCGGCGAGGCGCCCGTCGCGCTCGTGCTGCCGGCGGGCATCGACACCTCGCTGCTGCGTTACGACCGGCGCGGCGAGAAGGCGCTCGTGCTCACCGATGCGGCGGACCCGGTCGCCGCGCGCATGGTGACCGGACTGCTGCAGCGCGCGACGCTGCGGCTCTCGCGGCGCGCGGCCGCGGAGTTCGGCGGCGCGCCGGACACGGGCTCGGTGGACGAGATGCTGCCTGCCCGCGTCGAGACGCGCACGGTCGTCGGCGAGAAGCGCACGAGCCCGATGATCGCGTTCTACGCCGCCGGCATCGCGGTCATGTTCCTCATGTTCTCGGCGAGCGCCGCCGGGGGCGCGCTCATCGAGGAGACCGAGTCCGGCACGCTCGAACGCGTGCTCGGCTCGCGCGTCGGCATGACGGGACTGCTCGCCGCGAAATGGCTCTACATCACCTCGCTCGGCGTGCTGCAGATCACCGTGATGTTCGTGTGGGGCATGCTCGTCTTCCGGCTGCCGCTGCTCTCGCACCTGCCGGGCTTCGCGATCATGACGATCGCGACCGCGGCGTGCGTCGCGGCGTTCGGGCTCGTGCTCGGCACGTTCGCACGCACGCGCCAGCAGCTGCAGGGCATCGCGAACCTCGTGATCCTGAGCCTCTCCGCGGTCGGCGGCAGCATGTTCCCGCGCTTCCTCATGAGCGAAACGCTGCTGAAGATCTCGCTCGTCGGCTTCAACGCCTGGGCGCTCGACGGCTATCGCAAGGTGTTCTGGTTCGAGCTTCCGGTCGCGACGCTGTGGCCGCAGCTGCTCGCGCTCGCGCTCTTCACCGTCGCGTTCCTCCTGCTCGCCCGGCATCTCGCGCGGCGCTGGGAGGCGGCGTGAGGGCTCTCAGGCGGTGAGCAGGATCGGCCGGCCCTTCGTCACCACGAGCGTGTGCTCGAAGTGCGCGGACCAGGCGCCGTCGGCGGCGAGGATCGTCCAGCCGTCGTTCGACTCGTAGGAATCGCCGCTGCCGAGCGAGAGGATCGGCTCGACCGTGAGCACGAGGCCTTCCTCGAGCACGTCGCGCGCTTCGGGGTCGGCCCAGTTCGGCATCATCGGGTCCTCGTGGATCGTCCGGCCGATGCCGTGGCCCTGCAGCGCCCGCACGGGTGACAGTCCGTGCCGGCCGGCCTCGCGCTCGATCACGCTCCCGACCTCGAACGCGCGGCGGCCCGGGCGCACCTCCGCGAGCGCGCGCTCGAGGATCCGCGCCGTGGCATCGAGCAGCTTGGCCGCGCGAGCCGACACGCGGCCGACGGCGAGCGTGATCGCGGCGTCGGCCATGTAGCCGTCCTTCTCGACGGTCACGTCGAGCGTCACGAGGTCGCCCTCGGCGAGTACGCGCTTCGGCGACGGGATGCCGTGCACGATCTCGTCGTTCACGCAGATGCAGGTCTCGCCCGGGAAGTCGTAGACGAGCCGGGGCGCCGAACGTGCGCCGCGATCGCGCAGCACGCGCGCCGCGATGGCGTCGAGCTGCGCGGTGCTGATGCCGGGTTCGACGGCGATGCGCATGGTGTCGAGCGTCTCGCGCACCACCCGCCCCGCGGCCTTCATCCCGGCCAGATCGTCTTCGGATTCGATCTTCATCGCCAAACCTCCGGGCCGCAGACTGCCCGCGTCGCGCCACCCGCCGCAAGTCCGCGCGAATCCTTTCCGGGGCCACCGCCTCCCAGCGTGTGTTGGACCGCGCTTGGCGGTGTCGTTTCCCCGGACAGGAGGCAGCGCATGAAGGCGAACGTGGGTGGTGTGGACCGAATCTTCCGGATCGTCGCGGGCCTCGCGCTGATCGGCGCGGGCATCTACTACAAGGCCTGGTGGGGCGCGATCGGCGTCGTGCCGCTGTTCACGGCGATCGTGAACTGGTGCCCGCTCTACCTGCCGTTCGGCATCAGCACCTGCGCCACGAAGCCCGCGAAGTCGAAGTAGCGTCCGCCTTCCTCGCGCCGCTCGCCCGGCGCCGCGGCGAAAACACGAAGGGCCGGAGTCCGTGTGGACTCCGGCCCTTCTTCGCTGCGTGCCGCGACGTCTACTTGGGCGTCGCGGAGGAATCGGCCGGCGTGCCCTCGTTCTGGCGGAGCAGGCGGCGGCGTTCGACTTCCTTCTTCAGCACTTCCTTGTTGATCACGACGAACTCGACCCGGCGGTTGCGCGCCATGTTGAGCGGGTTCGTGTTCGGGGCGACCGGACGCGTCGGCCCGTAGCCCTTCGTCGTGAACTGCGTCGGCGGAAGCGCCGGGAACTTGCGCAGGATGTACGCACGCACCGAGTCCGCGCGCGCCTCGGACAGCGCCTTGTTGCGGGCGACGCCGCCGCGCGAGTCGGTGTGGCCACCGATCTCGATGCGGAGCTGCGGCCACTTGAGCATCACGGCCGCGGCCGCGTCGAGCGTCGGGTACGACTCCGGCATGATCTCGGCCTTGCCGGTCTCGAAGTTGACGTCGTTGAGGCGGATGAGACCGGTGTCGAACAGCTCGGTCTCGCGCTCCATCACTTCGATCGGGCAGCCCTTCGCGTCCACCTTGAGGCCGGCGGGCGTGTCGGCGCATTCGTCGAGGCCGTCGAAGACGCCGTCGCCGTCCGCGTCGGTCGGGCAGCCCTTCGCGTCCACCTTGGCGCCGGCCGGAGTGTTCGGGCAGGCGTCGAGGCCGTCGAGCACGCCGTCGTTGTCGGAGTCGCTCGGGCACCCCTTCGCGTCCACCGTCGCGCCCTTGGGCGTGTCGGCGCACGTGTCCAGCCCGTCGAACACGCCGTCGCCGTCCGAGTCGGACGGGCAGCCGTTCGCGTCCACCGTCGCGCCCTTGGGCGTGCCGGGGCACTTGTCGAGGCCGTCGAGCACGCCGTCGCCGTCCGAGTCGCTCGGGCAGCCCTGCGCGTTGACCGTCGCGCCCTTCGGCGTCGCCG
>JBGANH010000325.1:0-4127 GCA_044222365.1 Candidatus Eiseniibacteriota bacterium | reverse complement strand
CTGGCCGTGGCTGCCGTGCGCCCTCGCGGGCGTGTGGCTCGCGGGCCGGCGCGCGTTCGGCCCGAGCCCGGGCGCCGGCACGAGCGCCACCTGGGACGACCGGACGACCGCACGGCTGCTCGTGCTCTGGCCGCGCGTCGTGATCGGGATCATGTCGCGCGGCAACGAAAAGAAGCTCTGGTACGTCATGAGCGCGTTCCCCGCGCTCGCGCTGCTCTCGGCGCGCGCGCTCGCGGCGTGGGTGCGGAGCGAAGCCGCGCGCGAGCGCACGGTGCACGTGACGTTCGCGCTGCTCGCGGCGGCGGGTGCGGTGCTCGCCTTCACGCCGATCGGGCTGCCGAAGGAGCGCCGCCCCGACCTCCAGGTCGTCGCGCACGCCGCGCGCACGCTCGTGCCGGCCGATTCGGTCGTCATGATGCCGGACGGCAACTACTTCTCGGCCGCGCACCAGTTCGTCTACTACTCGCGCCACGCCCTCGCGCAGCCGCTCGGCGACTCGGCGCGCGTGCGCGCGGCGCTCGATCGTGGCGCGTGGGCGCTCTTCACCACGTCGCAGCGCGAACGCTTCCTCGGCGCCGATTCGCTCGCGTACCCGGCGGTCGTCAGCAGCGGCAAGTGGTCGCTCGTGCACGCGGCGCCGCGGCCGGAAGTGCGGCTCGAGCCGACGACCGCGTTCGAGTAGCGGCTACGCCCGCGGCTTGCCGGGCGGGTGGATCCAGCTCGGCCGGTCGTAGACGACGCCGAAGCCGGCGCGCTCCATGTTGCGCCAGCTGACGGGATTCAGGTCGGGCCAGTTGGGCGCGGTCTCGGTGGTGAGCCACTTGACGCCCGCGGCCTTCGCCGCCGCGATGCGCGCCGCGATCAGCGCCGACTGCGCGCCGCGCCCGCGGTGCGACTCGAGCGTCGCGCCCATGCCGAGCCAGCCGCACGAGCCGTGCGTGAAGAGCGCGCCGCACGCGACCGGGTGATCGCCGTCGAGCGCGAGGAACAGGTGCCAGCCGCGCCGCGCGGGCAGGCACGCGAGCCACTCCGCGCCGCCTTCGGCCCCGTGCGCGAACATGCCCGCCGACATCGCCGCCCACGCGGGGACGAGCGCGCCGCGCACGGGCACGACGCGCAGCGTGCTCGGACGCTCGGGCACGTACGGTCTCGCGTCGCGCGACCATTTCACGTGATGGAAGTAGGTCGCCATGCCGCGGTCCAGGAGCGCGCCGGTCACGCCGTCGGGGCGGGCGAGAGGCGACAGGTTGATCGCGTACGGCTGGCGGCCGGCGTAGAACCTGTCGATCGCGTCGAGCGTGCGCGCGTCGAGCGAACCCTGCAGCCCGCCGCCCAGCACGCGGTTCATGAGCAGCGATTCGATGTGGTCGGCGGCGAGCACGAGCGCCCCTTCGCGCTCGGTCGAGCGCAGTCCGAGCGACGCACGGAGCGTGTCGGGGGCCGCGGCCCAGACGTCGCGCCAGGCGGACGCCTCGATCGCTTCGAGGATACGGACGAGTTCGACGAGGGCTTTCACGCGGCCGAGGGCCTTTCCTGCGGCGTGTTCGCGGAGGTGTCGGCGGCGTGCGGCAGCAGCTCGCGCACCCACGACCAGAGCCCGGCGGGGTTCTGCGCGCGCACGAGCGCGAGTGCGATGCGCGGCAGCGCGAACGCCCCGGGATACACGAGGTAGCGATCCTCGAACTCGGGATCGAACTTCCGCTTCCAGCGGAAGAGGCCCTGGAAGTCGTAGAAGCGTGCGAGCCGCTCGGTGAGGAACGCGCGCGCGCGATCGGACTCCGGCTCGCCGCTCGCGGCGTCCACTCGCGCGAGCGCCGACAGCGACAGCGACATCACTTCGTCGCCGCGCTCGCGTGCGTGGCGCACGCCGTCGGCCACGAGCATTTCCATCACTCCCGACGGCGCGCCGTCCGCGCGGCGCATGAGGTCGAGCGCCCAGCCGCGCCGCGCCCACACGGGCGTCCACGTGCAGAAGCCGAGCACCGCCGCGCGCGCGGGATCCCACGCGACGCTGAGCCACGCGTCGTGCAGCGCCGCGGGCTCGAAGCGGCCCATGCAGAAGCCCATCTCGCCGCCGCTCTTGCCGCGCAGCCACGCCGCCGAGACCGCGCGCAGCTGCTCGAGCAGCCGGTCCGGATCGTGCGCCGGATCGAACGCGTTCACTCCGGGCACGAAGTGCCGCACCTGCACGCCCGCGCGCTCGAGCTTCGCCGTCGCGCGACGCACGTCGCCACGCGCGCGCCCTTCGAACGTGAACGCCGCCGGCCGCAGCACGGGGTCCTCGCCGATGTGCACCGCCTTCCAGCCGCGCGCGCGATAGTGCGCGAGCCGCTCGGGGCGGCACTGGTAGAACGCGAACGTCCAGTCGTGTTCGTGGCAATGCCGCTCGAACGCGTGCAGCAGCGGCTGCACTTCTTCCTCGGGGCCGATGGGATCGCCGATCGCGAGCAGCACGCCGGATTCGAACCGGTACGCGATCACCGCGCGGCCGTTCTCGCTGAAGAACCAGTCCGTGTCCGCGGCGAGCGCGTACACCGCGACGGTGCTGTCGCCGTGACGCTCGAGCAGCGCGCGCACGCGCTGCCGGTCGGCGGAGTGCCGGGCGCGATGCCGCGCCGGCGCCAGCGCCGCGAGCACCGCGGCCACCAGCAGCGTGAGCCCGACCACGCTGATCGAGTGCAGGAACCAGCGCACGACGTGGTGTTCGCGCGTGACGAGCAGCGTGGGCTCGCCGAGTCCCGTGAGCTGGTAGAGCGCCTCCTGTGCGGCGCGCGCGATCGACGCGTTCGCGGGGCTGTAGAGCAGCTCGACGAACCAGCAGCCGCCGACCGCGTACGCGATCACGGCGGCGAGCAGCGCCGCGATCGGCGCCGAGAGGTGTCGCGGACTCCACGCCCGGCTCTTCACTCGGAACGCGTCGGCGCTCACGCCGAGCAGGAAGAGCAGCGCCGTGGCGACGCACGCCTCCTCGAAGTCGAACGCCTTGAGCACGTTCACCGGCACGGACACGGCGCACAGGAACAGCGCGGTCACGAACGCGCGGCGCTTGCCGCGCTGCAGCCCTCCGGCGGTGAGCAGCAGGAGCGCGCCGGCGAGCAGCGTGAACGTACGGCTCGTGTCGAGCACTCCGGTGGGGACGAGGTGCCTCAGCGCGACGAGCCGCTCCGGAGGCCGCGACAGCAGCGCGGAGGCGAGGTCCACCAGCCCCATGGCGGCCACCGACAGGGCGAGGGACAGGCGGACGAAGGCGCGATTCACGGGCGGAAAGCTAACACACAGTTGGCGCATGGCCGCGCCCCGGCCCGTGCTACTTTCCCGGCCACATGCACACTTTTCGATTCGCTTGCCTGCCCGCCGCCCTCGCTGCGGCCGTGACGATCCTGGTCGCGCTCGCGCCGGTGGCCCCGCCCGCGTCCGCGGACACGCCCACGTTCTTCGTGCCCGGCCGCCCGGACTCGAGCGTGGACATCAGTTCGCCCGCCGCGCCGCTGCTCCTGCCCGGCCGCGCTCCCGTCGAGGAAGGGCCCTCGCGCACGCGCCAGCAGGCCGCGCTCGAGAAGTTCCAGCTCGCGCTGTCGCTCGAGGCGCAGCGCGCCCCGGCCGCGGCGATCGCCGCGTACCGCAGCGCCGTGAAGCTCGACTCGACGATCGCGCAGGCGCACTACCGCATGGGAATGCTGTACGCGGGCGTGGGGCAGCATCGCGCCGCCGCGAACGAGTTCGCCGCCGAGATCGTGCACCATCCGGGCGACCGCTCCGCCGCGCGCATGCTCGGGCTCGCGCTCGCGCAGGACGGCGATACGCTGCACGCGCTCCAGCAACTGCGCCGCCTCGTGCAGCTCGAGCCGAAGGACGCCGAGGCGTGGCGTGCGCTGGGCTTCGTGTTCAGCGTCGCCGAGCGTCCGGCCGACGGCGAGCGCGCGTTCCGGCGATCGCTCGCGCTCCGCCCCGAGGACGGTCCCACGTGGCGCGACCTCGGCGCGTTGTTCGCCGCCACGCGGCGTGACGAAGAGGCGCGCAAGGCGTACCGCAAGGCGGCCACCTACGAACCGCGCGACGCCGCCGCGCTCGTGAACCTCGGCAACCTCGAGCGCCGCGCGAAGCGCCCCGAGGCCGCGCTCGCCGCC